>DASVOF010000082.1:0-42398 GCA_036383495.1 Sphingobium sp.
AATCGTCATCCTCGCGCTGATCGCCGGTTTTCTGGCGCTTCGGCTCTATTCTGTTCTGGGCAAGCGGACCGGCCATGAGCAGGAACCAGCGCTGCGCCCGGCGGAGGAACGGGCCAAGGTCACCGTGCTTCAACCCCGTCCTGTGACGGACATTCCGGGTGATTCGGTCCGTCTGGCCGATGGCCTGATCGCGCCGGGAGGCGAGATCGGCGTGCGCGCGCTGATCGCGGCGGACCGCAGTTTCGATGTGCCGCAATTCGTTGATGGCGCAAAGGCCGCCTACAAGATGGTGCTCGAAGCCTTTTGGCGCGGCGATCGTCAGGAACTCGCCTGGCTGTGCGACGCCGATGTGCTGGGGTCCTTCGAAGAAGCCATCGCCGCGCGCGAGACCGCCGGCCATGTGCTCGACAATCGCCTGGTGCGCATCGAAAAGGCGCAGATCGTCGACGCGAGCGTCAACGGCCGGATCGCCGAAGTCTCGCTGCGGTTCGAAGCGGATATCGCCGCCGTCACGCGCGACAAGGACGGCAATGTCGTCGCCGGTTCGCTTACCGATGCGGTCGGCACCAACGACATCTGGACTTTCACGCGCGACCTGCGCAGCACCGATCCCAACTGGAAGCTCAGCGAAACCGACGAGGCTGCATGAGCCTGCGCCAGTCGGGAGGGGCGCTGATCGCGGCGCTGCTGCTGTCGGCATGCGCGGGCGGCGTCATCCCTCCGGGCGCGAACGGTCCAGGGCCAGCGCGCCCGCCGCATCGGGGTGAAACGCCCGCGCGTCCGGCGCCCGCCACGCCTCGTCCGACACTGCCGGTCCAGCCGCCGGCTGCGCCCGTAACCGATGTCGGGACAGCGGCGGCCGCCGGGATCACGCGCGGGCCTGATATCGCCAGCCTGATCCCATCTGGCGAGCGCTCCCGCAAGGCGCTGGAGGCTTTCCGCATTTCCTGCCCGACGCTGATGCGGCGCACCGACCAGAGCGGGCTGACGCGCGGATCGGACTGGAACAATGCGTGCGCGGCGGCCTCCAGCTGGCCCGAAGCGAGCGCCAGCGAATTTTTCGCGCGCCATTTCGAGGCGGTGCAGGTGGGGCAGGGCGCGGCATTCGTCACGGGCTATTATGAGCCGGAAATCGCCGGATCGCGCACCCGTCAACCGGGCTATGAAGCGCCGATCTATCGCCGTCCGCCTGAGTTGATCGACGTCAATCTCGGCCTGTTCAGCGACGGCCTGAAGGGCAAGGCGATCCGCGGCAAGGTGCAGGGCAGCAATTTCGTGCCCTTCGATGAGCGGGCGCAGATCGTCTCGGGCGCGCTCGCGGGACGCGGGCTGGAAATCGCCTGGGCGGCCGATCCGGTCGAATTCTTCTTCCTTCAGGTGCAGGGCAGCGGGCGATTGCTGTTGCCCGATGGCGGCGTCATGCGCATCGGCTATGACGGGCAGAACGGTCGCGACTATGTCGGGATCGGCAAGCTGATGAAGGATCGCGGGCTGATCCAGGCCGGGTCGATGCAGGACATCATGGCCTATCTGCGCGCCCATCCCGCCGAGGGCGCTGCGATCATGAACGAGAATAAGAGCTTCGTCTTCTTTCGCGAACTGACCGGCGCTGGGCCTCTTGGGGCGCTTGGCGTGCCGGTGACGGCTGAGGCGACGGTGGCGGCGGACCCCAAATATGTGCCGCTGGGCGCGCCGGTGCTGCTGTCGCTCGACCGCGCCGAGCCCAACGGCATCTGGGTGGCGCAGGATACGGGCGGCGCGATCAAGGGCGCCAATCGCTTCGACAGCTTCTGGGGCGCAGGCAGCCGGGCGCGGGCGATCGCGGGCGGGATGTCGGCGCGGGGCAGCGCGCTCATCCTGCTGCCGCTAGGGTCAGCCGCGCGGCTGCAACGGCCGTGAGGTTGCGCCATGGCGCGACGGCATCTTTCGTCTGAGGAAAAGGCGCTCTGGGGCGCGCTTACCCGCTCGGTCCGTCCGCTGCGGCCCGGCGCGCGCGTGGCGGAAACGCCTGCTCCGCCCACTCCCCCATCCACTATGACGGGGTTAACGACCGGTCCGATCCGGTCCCCGTCCACCGCCCCCGCGCGCGTCCCCGCCGCTGTGCTGGATTCCGGCTGGGAACGCCGAATCCGTAGCGGCGCACTGTCGCCGGACATGACGATCGACCTGCACGGCCACAGCCTTTCCGCCGCGCATGCAAGGCTCCATCAGGTGCTCGCCGCCGCGCTCGCGCGCGATGTTCGCGTCCTGCTGGTGGTTACCGGCAAACCGCCCAAAACGGGCGGTGTCGGACGGGATGCCCGTCGCGGCGCGATCCGCGGCGAAATCGGTCACTGGCTGGAAACCAGTTCCTATGCCGACCGGATAGCCAGCGTCAGGCTGGCCCATCCGCGCCATGGCGGCGAAGGGGCCATCTACGTCATATTGCGGCGCAGAAAATAGCCGAATCCGGCCCTCTTACTGACGGTTTTTTAACCAGCGTCCTTCATATCCCGATGATCCGGCGGCTCATCGGCGAGCTGCCCGCAAGGCAGGAGGACCATGCAGGGCGTGACATTGAAAAGCCGCGCTGCTGCCTTCGCCTGTGCCGCGGGGGCGCTGGTGTTCATCCTGTCGCTGGTGCTGGGGCAGGGACAGGCTACCGATATTGTCGGCATTGGCCGGTCCCTCATCATCGCAATATTGTGCGGGACGATGAGCTGGGCTTCGGCGCGCCGCACCATCGCGACGACGGCCATCGCGATCGACACGGCCACCGAAAGGCTGGTCGCAGCGGCGCACGGCGATCTCCAGTCCCCGGTGCCGACCGACATTGGCGTGGAGCTGCCCGATCTGTCGGTGGCTATGCAAAGCCTGTTCAGCCAGGTGCGCACCAATCTCGACCATGTGCAGGCGCTGGCGCTGTTCGATCAGGTGACGGGCCTCGCCAACCGCACCAGCTTCTGCCGGCAGGTCGAAAGGCTTCTCGCCGAACGCAGTGAGGAAGGGCCGGCCGCCCTGTTCTTCATCGACCTCGACGGCTTCAAGGGCGTCAATGACACGCTGGGCCATGCCGCCGGCGACCAGTTGCTCGCGCGCGTGGCGGGACGCCTGCGTGAGGTGGTGATGGCGCAGGTCGGCGCGGGCATGGGCGACGCCGTCATCGGCCGCCTGGCGGGCGACGAATTCACGATGTTCTTTTCCAACTTGCCCGCCCGCGATGGTGCGAATCGCGTCGCGCGCGCGATCCAGTTTGCCCTCGGCGAGCGGTTCGACCTTGGCAGCCAGCATGTCGATCTGGGCGCGTCGATCGGCATCGCCTGCTATCCCGACCATGGCGACACCTTGTCGGCGCTGCTGCGATCGGCCGACATCGCCATGTATCACGCCAAGCATGAAGGCCGGGGGCGGGCGGAGATGTTCACCGCCGAACTGGCGCTGGAAGCGGCGGACCGGGCGGAACTGGAACGCGACCTGCTGCTGGCGCTGCAACGCGATGAATTCCTGCTGGAATTTCAGCCGCAAATCGAGGTGGGCAGCGGCCGGATCGTGACCGCCGAAGCGCTGATCCGCTGGGCGCATCCCGAACGGGATATCGTCATGCCCGGCCTTTTCGTGCCCGTGGCGGAGGAAAGCGGCGCGATCGTGGCGCTGGGCGACTGGGTGATGAGCCGCGTCTGCGAAACGGCGGCGCGCTGGGCCAGGGTGGATATCGGCCAGCGCATCGCCATCAACATCTCGTCGCGCGAACTGTCGCAGGCGGATTTCTTCCTGCGTCTCCGGCACGCCATGGCTACGCATGAAACGCCGCCGGACATGCTGGAACTGGAAATCACCGAATCGCTGGCGATGGAGCTGGATGCGCGGGTGCTGGGCCAGTTGCGCGCCCTGCGCCAGGACGGCGTGCGGGTAGCCATCGATGATTTCGGCACCGGCTATTCCAACCTGTCGCGCCTTAAGGAACTGCCGATTGACCGGGTCAAGATCGACCGCAGTCTGGTCCGTGACATCGCGATTTCAGCCGAGGCGCGGACCATATGCAGCGCGGTGGTCGGGTTGATCCACGGACTTGGCATGGAAGTGGTCGTCGAAGGGGTCGAGACCGAGGCGCAGATGGAAATGCTCCGGGTCATCGGCTGCACCCTCTTTCAGGGCTATCATCTCGCACGGCCCACCGGCGAGGCGGATTATCTCGCCCGCTTCGCCGCGCCGCCCATGGTAGAGCGGCGACAGGTCTGAACCCTTCAGGCTCCGAGCGCGCGGCGCAGGATCAGGGCGTAGATCGTCTTTAGATCCTCCAGATCCTGAACGCCCACCGCTTCGTCCAGCTTGTGCATCGTCGCGTTGTTGAGGCCGAATTCCACCACTGGACAGAGCCGCGACAGGAAGCGCGCATCGGACGTGCCGCCCGTGGTGGATAGTTCCGCCTCCACCCCCGTGACTTCGCGGATGGCGACCGCGACCAGATCGGACAGGCCGCCAGGCTGCGTCAGGAAGGGCTCGCCGCTGATCTTCGCGGTGACGGCGCCGCCTTCGACCGCCGCGATGGCGGTGATGCGATCGACCAGTTGCGCGCCGCTGTGCCGGTCATTGAAGCGGATGGAAATGCGCGCATGGGCGGCGGCGGGAATGACGTTGGTCGCAGGGTTGCCGACTTCCAGATCCGTGATCTCGATATTGCTGGGCTGGAACCAGTCAGTCCCCTCGTCCAGCATTTCGCGGTCGATGGCGGCCAGGATGCGCACGAGGCGCGGGACCGGATTGTCGGCGAGATGCGGATAGGCGACATGGCCCTGCACACCGTCGACCCTGATCCACATGTTGACGGAACCGCGCCGGCCGATCTTGATGACGTCGCCAAGCCGCTGCGAGGATGTCGGCTCCCCCACCAGGCACAGGTCGGGCCGCAGGCCGTGGGCCGCCATCCGGTCCATCAGGGCCAGCGTGCCATAGACCGCCGGACCTTCCTCATCGCCGGTGATGATGAGGCTGATCGTGCCGGGCAGATCCTGCGACAGGCCGCCAAGGGCCGCGACGAAGGCGGCGATCGCCCCCTTCATGTCCACCGCGCCGCGCCCGTAGAGCAGGTCGCCGCGAATTTCCGGGCTGAAGGGATCGCTCGTCCAGCCATTGCCCGGCGGCACGACGTCCAGATGCCCGGCGAAGGCGAAATGCGGCCCCGCGCCGGTGGTCCGCCACGCGAGCAGATTTTCGACCGGGCCGTCTGGCGCTTCGCCCACGATGAAGCGGTCTACAGTGAAACCGAGCGGCAGCAGCAACGCCTCCAGCACCGCGAAGACCTCCCCCCGCGCGGGGGTGACGGAGGGGCAGGCGATCAGCTTGCGTGCTATATCCACAACGTCGACATTGGTGCTGGTCATGCTCATGGGCTTGCGTTAGCGAAAGCCAAGCGCCTTTGCCAGCCGGAGGAAAGATCATGCCCAAGATCGATCTTGCAGCCATAGAGCAGAGCAACAGCACCACTTATCCGCCGATCTTCGCCGCTGTCGTTCAGGGGCGGTGGGTCCGCCGGCTGGGCCGGGCCGCTGGCCTCACCGATTTCGGAGTCGCCCATGTTGTCCTGAAACCCGGCGCGGCGTCATCGCAGCGGCATTGGCACGAGGATGAGGACGAGTTCGTCGTCATGCTGAGCGGTGAGGCGATGCTGGTCGATGACAGCGGCCGGACGCCGATGCGGGCGGGGGACATGGCGGTATTCCCGAAGGGCGATCCCAACGGCCATCATCTGATCAATGAAAGCGACGCTGATTGCGTATTTCTCGCCTTTGGGCGCCCGCCGGTGGGGGACGCCCATTATCCCGACATAGACCTTAAATGGTCGGCAGGGGCTTTTCGCCACAAGGATGGGAGCAGCTTTGAGCCTTGATCGCCGCATGATGATGGCCGTGCTGGGCGCGGCCATGGCCGTTCCGCAAGCGATGGCGGCGGCCCCGGCCGGGGTGGTGAAGCCGCCGCGCCTGCGCCCCGGCGACACTGTGGGGCTGATCGAGCCGGCGGGTTTCACCGATGACGCGTTCGACCTGGACCTCGTCAAGGATACGATCCGGGCCATGGGGCTGAAGCCCAGGCCGGCCAAGCATCTGACTGAACGATACGGCTATCTGGCGGGCAGGGATGCCGACCGGGCGGCCGACGTCAACGCCATGTTCGCCGATCCCGACGTCCGCGCCGTGTTTGCGGTGCGCGGCGGATGGGGCTGCGCGCGCATCCTGCCCTATCTGGATTTTTCGACCATCCGCGCGCATCCCAAGCTGCTGGTGGGGTTCAGCGACATCACCGCGCTGCACCTGGCCTTCGCCGCGCGGGCGGGGTTCGCGACGATCCACGGCCCCAATGCCGCGAGCAGCTGGCCGCGCTTTTCCTGGGACGCGTTTCGCGCGATCGCCTTCGATGGCGCCACGCCCACGATGGTCAGCCCGCAGGGCGCGGAAGACAGGCTGGTCCAGCGCAGCGGGCGCATCCGCACCTTTCGCGGCGGACGATCCAGCGGTCGGCTGCTGGGCGGCAACCTGACGGTGCTCGCCGCGCTGATGGGGACGCCGTGGCTGCCGGACTTTGACGGCGCGATCCTGTTCCTGGAGGATGTGGAGGAAGCGCCTTACCGGATCGACCGGATGCTGACGCAGCTGTCGCTGGCCGGCGTGCTGGGCAAGGTGGCGGGTGTGGCGTTCGGCCAGTGCACCGATTGCAGCGCCAAGGACGCATCCTATGGCGGCTTCACGCTTTCGGAAGTGTTGCAACAGCATCTCGCGCCGCTGGGCGTGCCCGCCTTTCAGGGTGCGGCCTTCGGCCATGTCGCCAGCCAGTTCAGCCTGCCGGTGGGCGTGCGCGCGGAGATCGACGCCGACGCGGGAAGCATCCGACTGCTCGAACCTGCGGTGCGTTGATCCCGCCGCGCTTCAGTCTTTTTCGTCGGCGGGCCGCTCATAGGCGCCGCGGCCATCGGGCGGGACCAGCGACTTGTCCTTGATCGTCAGGATGAGGGTTTGGAAGGCCGGATCGGGTACATCCTTCGTCTTTTCCGCGTTGAGAATGACGGCGTCGTCCCTTTCCCGCCAGCGCCCCTCGGCGAACAGGTCGAGCGCGCCATAGACCAGATACCATTGAAAGCGGCCGTCAGCGTGGAGCATCAGTTCCGACCCCGTCTCCATCACGCCGCGCAGATAATAATGGCCCGCGCGCCTGGCGGGGGGCGGATCAGCTAGCGCGGGCGTCGCTAGAAAGGCGGTGAGGGGGAGGAGGGCGGTGAGGAGGCGCATGGGTGGCGATATAGCATGGGATGGTGGGGAGGAGGATGGCTGGTTTTGGTCATTTTCCGTCATTCCAGCGAAAGCTGGAATCTCAGGAGGCGGCGCGCGACATGGCCTGAGATCCCAGCGTCCGCTGGGGTGACGGTTCCATTGAGACGTCCGCCACCCACCCTAATCCATCACAAAAGGCAACAGCGCCTCATAGACCGGCAGCGGCGGCTTGCCTTCGACATGCGCGCCACGCCGCATGAGGAAAGCGTGGCGCACGATTTCCGCCTGTTGCTCCAGCCCATAGCGTTCGAACGGCTGGCCCGGCGCGATGTCGTAGCCATAGCGGCAGAAGGGGTGGCGCATCAGCGGCAGATACCATTTGCCGCCCTTTTGCGCCTGCCAGACATGCGTCATCTCGTGGAGGAAATGCCCTTGCAGATGCAGCGGCTGATCGCAAAAATCGGTGCAGAAGAGGCCGCTTTCCGGATGGAACCAGAGGTCGCCGTCGGGCGCCATGGTGACGCGCCGGGGTTGGAGCGGCCACCATTTGCGATTATGCACTCGCACCCTGTCATAGGCGATCGCCTGCCCGAAGATCGATCGGGCGAGTTCGACTTCGGCAGGGGTGAGCGGGCGGCTGGTCAATGATCCTTGTTTTCAGCTGGGCCGGGTCCGGCGGGGGCGGGCGCGCCGGGCTTCTGGATCACCGCGTCCACCAGCAGGCGGTCGCCGTTGGAAAGCAGGAAGGTCAGCGTCATCTTGCCCCGGCTGATCGCCGTGTCATTGACGCCCCAGATCATCAGATGCTTGCCCCCCGGCGCGAATGCGACCTTGCCCTTGGCCGGAATGTCGATGCTGTCGATCGGCTTCATCGACATCATGCCGTTGTGATTCATGCTCTCATGCATTTCGACCTTGAGGGCATAATCGGTGAGCACACCACGCAGTTGCGTATCCGCGTCGCCGCCATGCGCGACGAAATAGCCGGCGGAAGGCGTGTCCTTGTTCGGGCTGAGTCGCACCCACGCCTGGTCGATATAGGTGGGAGCGGGATCACCGCATGCGGTCAGCGTCAGGGTGGCTGCAAGGGCGATTAGGGGCAGGCGGGCGCGCATAGGCTGGGGCTTTCGTGACTGTCTCGTTTCCGGTCATCGTTACGGTAATCGCCCCAGCTTCTTGTGCCAAGGAAGATCGCGCCTATATCGCATCCGCAAACGCCCTTGCCTTGGCGCTTTCGTGAGGTATGGGGCCGTTAACCGCTGAATGTGATTTTGGGGTTCAAAGAGGACAAGATGGCAAAAGTAATCGGTATCGACCTTGGCACCACCAACAGCTGCGTTGCTGTCATGGACGGCGGCAAGCCCAAGGTGATCGAGAATGCGGAAGGCGCGCGCACGACGCCCTCCATCGTCGCCTTCACCAAGGATGGCGAACGACTGATCGGCCAGCCCGCCAAGCGGCAGGCCGTGACCAATCCCGACAATACGGTTTTCGCGGTGAAGCGCCTGATCGGCCGCCGCTTCGACGATCCCATGACCAAGAAGGACATGGAACTCGTCCCCTATGAGATTTCCAAGGGTTCCAATGGCGACGCCTGGGTGCAGGCTGGCGGCAAGGATTATTCGCCTTCGCAGATTTCCGCCTTCACGCTCCAGAAGATGAAGGAAACCGCCGAGAGCTATCTGGGCGAGACGGTCACGCAGGCGGTCATCACCGTTCCGGCCTATTTCAACGACGCCCAGCGTCAGGCGACCAAGGACGCCGGCCAGATCGCGGGCCTTGAAGTGCTGCGCATCATCAACGAGCCGACCGCGGCGGCTCTGGCCTATGGCCTCGACAAGCAGGACGGCAAGACGATCGCGGTCTATGACCTTGGCGGCGGCACCTTCGACATCTCGATCCTGGAAATCGGCGACGGCGTGTTCGAAGTGAAGTCGACCAATGGCGACACCTTCCTGGGCGGCGAGGATTTCGACGCCAAGCTGGTCGAATATCTGGCTGAGGACTTCAAGAAGGCTGAGGGCATTGACCTCACCAAGGACAAGCTGGCTCTCCAGCGTCTGAAGGAAGCGGCCGAAAAGGCGAAGATCGAGCTGTCCTCGGCCCAGTCGACCGAAGTCAACCTGCCCTTCATCACCGCTGACCAGAATGGTCCCAAGCACCTCGTCAAGAACATCACCCGCGCCGATCTGGAGCGTCTGGTGGCCGACCTCATCAAGCGGACGATGGAGCCGTGCAAGAAGGCGCTGGCCGACGCTGGCGTTTCCGCGAGCGAGATCAGCGAAGTCGTCCTCGTCGGCGGCATGACCCGCATGCCCAAGGTGCGCGAGGCCGTGAAGGACTTCTTCGGCAAGGAACCGCACACCGGCGTGAACCCGGACGAAGTGGTCGCCATGGGCGCCGCCATTCAGGCAGGCGTTTTGCAGGGCGACGTCAAGGACGTGCTGCTGCTCGACGTCACCCCGCTGTCTCTGGGCATCGAGACGCTGGGCGGCGTGTTCACCCGCATGATCGACCGCAACACCACGATCCCCGCCAAGAAGAGCCAAGTCTATTCGACCGCCGACGACAACCAGCAGGCGGTGACGATTCGCGTGTTCCAGGGCGAGCGTGAAATGGCGGCGGACAACAAGCTGCTCGGCCAGTTCGATCTGGTCGGCATTCCCCCCGCACCGCGCGGCGTGCCGCAGATTGAGGTGACCTTCGATATCGACGCCAACGGCCTCGTCAACGTCCATGCCAAGGACAAGGGCACGGGCAAGGAACAGCAGATTCGCATCCAGGCTTCGGGTGGCCTTTCGGACGCCGATATCGACCAGATGGTCAAGGACGCCGAACGCTTCGCCGAAGAGGACAAGAAGCGGCGTGAAGCGGCCGAGGCGAAGAACAACGCCGAAAGCCTGATCCACACCACCGAGCAGCAGCTTGCCGAGCATGGCGACAAGGTGGACGCTGGCCTGAAGTCCGAGATCGAGACCGCGATCGCCGCGACCAAGTCGGCGGTCGAGGGCGGCGACCCCGAGGCGATGAAGGCCAAGGCGCAGGAATTGGCGCAGGTCGCCATGAAGCTGGGCCAGGCGATCTATGAGAAGGAGCAGGCGGGCGCCGCGGCTCCGGGCGGCGAAGCTCCGAAGGCTGATGACGATGTCGTCGACGCCGAATTTTCGGAAGTGGACGATAACAAGGCGTAAGATGATGTGCTCTCATCGTCATTCCCGCGAAGGCGGGAATCCATCTCCCCAAGGTCGCCCCGAGCGTATAGGTTGGAAGATGGGCCCCCGCTTTCGCGGGGGTGACGGTGAAATGCCGTCGGGGGCGAGATGACTACCGAATTTGATTATTATTCACTGCTCGAGGTCGAGCAAACGGCGGACGCCGCCGCGATCAAGAGCGCTTATCGCAAGCTGGCGATGAAATATCATCCGGACAAGACCGGGGGATGCAGTGACGGCGAGGCGCGCTTCAAGGCTGTTTCCGAAGCTTATGAGTGCCTGAAGGACCCGCAAAAGCGCGCGGCCTATGACCGTTACGGCCATGCCGCCTACACCAACGCCCAGAATGGCGGCGGCGGTGGCGGCGGCTTCAATGGACGCGGCGCGGGCGGCTTTTCCGACCTTGGCGATATTTTCGAGACGATCTTCGGCCAGGGCGGCTTCGGCGGCGGCGGGCGGCAGACGCAGCGTCGCGGTGCGGACCTGCGCTACGATCTGGAGATCAGCCTCGACGAAGCCTATCACGGCAAGCAGACCGAGATCGAGATCGAGGTTTCGGCGTCTTGCGAAAGCTGCGACGGATCGGGCGCGCAGCCCGGCACCGGCGTCAAGACCTGCGCCACCTGCCACGGCCATGGCCAGGTGCGGGCGCAGCAGGGCTTTTTCGTGGTGGAACGGACCTGCCCTAGCTGCCACGGCGCGGGTCAGGTGATCGAAAGCCCCTGCCGCAGCTGTCGCGGCGAAGGCCGGGTGGACAAGGCCAAGACGCTGTCGGTCAATATTCCCGCCGGCGTCGACGAGGGCACCCGCATCCGCCTGTCGGGCGAGGGCGAGGCGGGCGCGCGCGGCGCTCCTGCGGGCGACCTCTACATCTTCCTGCATGTGAAGCGGCATCCGATCTTCGAGCGCGACGGGACGACGCTGTTCGCCCGCGCGCCGGTCAGCTTCACCACGGCGGCGCTGGGCGGCTGCATCACAGTGCCGGGGCTGGACGGCCAGCGGCATGAGATCAAGATCCCGAGCGGCATCCAGTCGGGCAAGCAAATCCGCCAGCGTGGCGCGGGCATGCCGGTGCTGAATGGCCGTGGGCAGGGCGATCTGGTCATCCAGGTCGACGTCGAAACGCCCACCCGCCTGACGGCGCGGCAGAAGGAACTGCTCGAAGCGTTCCGGGATACCGAGACCGGCGAGGAATGTCCGCAGTCGACGGGCTTTTTCAGCAAGCTTAAGGAATTGTGGGGCGAGTGAGGCAGCGGTCTGTCCTATCCTTCACCCATCGGTGGGAGAGGGCTGAGAATGGCCGGATGGACAACATCGATCCAAAGAATTAAAGTAGCAAAAGGTAATATCTTTTACTACGGAGGTCGCGGTCATGGCGACGGCAACATCCATCAAGCTCGATGAGGAACTGAAGGGGCGCATTCAGCATCTCGCTGAAACGCGCCGTCGCACCTCACACTGGATCATGCGCGAGGCTATCGCGCAATATGTCGATCGCGAGGAAAAGCGCGAGGCGCTTCGGCAGGACACTATCCAGGCATGGGATGAATTCCAGGCAACCGGCTTGCACATGACAGCCGATGAGGTCGATAAGTGGCTGGCGAGTTGGGGGACTGACGACGAGCTGCCCGCGCCCCAATGCCACAAATAGTTTTCGCCTCTGCGGCTATACGGGACATGCAGCGGTTGCGGGATTTCCTGCAGCCCAAGAACGCCGATGCAGCGCGCCGGGCGGGCGAGGCGATCAGGCAGGGCGTGAAGGCGCTGGGGGCGTACCCACGCATGGGCCGGGTGGTAGACGATCTGCCCGAACAATTTCGGGAATGGCTGATCGACTTCGGCGACAGCGGCTACGTCGCACGATATCGAGTCGATGATGACCTCGTTACGATCCTGGCAATTCGTCACCAGCGGGAGGCCGACTATAAGTAGGGAGCGCGTTCTATGCGCCTGCTCCTGTCGGCAAAGGCCTGTTTTTCGGCGGGGGCGTCATCAGGCTTCAATCCTCGTGAGAAGCGGCCAGGATTCACACCAAGATTTTGAGCGCACCCGATCCTCATAGATAGTCCGCTTTTCTTGGCGGAAGCGTGGCGTCGGGCGCAAAACCAGGTTGAACAGGTCGTCCAAACCCAGAGGGGCCGCAATTTCACAGCCGCCTGATTCACAACGGCGAGCGGCAATTGCTGTCGCTGTTTCCGGCCAATAGCGCATGGCATCAGTCGCGGAAGTGTAGGGAGAGTCTCCATTGCGGACGTGCATCCGGGCTTGGTTTTTGACCGACCAAGCGATTGAAGGCTCCCGAGCGTGCAACAGCGCCTCAAACTCTCTGTCGTGGATCGCATCGGTGCGACGTGGATCATACCAAATTACGTCAACATCGCCACAGATCGGCGTAGCTGACCGCTGGTGAAGATGATCCCATACCGCGTTCCTCACGAAGCCCGCGCCGATCCAACAGTCCGGCAGGTCCAGCGCAGCGACCACATCCAGAAGATGCCAACGGTGTGGATCATCGCGTAGAATGGAAGATACGTATGAGGCTGTGTCCATCTGGGCAGCTTAAGGTATCTTGCCGAATTGGCTATGTCGCCAATCACATATTAATCGTGCATGGTTGGGCCGCCTTATGAACTGCCGCCATGGCTCTGTTTTGATGTCCGAAAAACACTGCCGGATTGCGAAAGTGTCCGGCAACCTCACGAGCGGGGTTTTCCGTCACTATGAAACGACCACTATTGAGTGAGCCGTCCGTCCCCCCCCCACTCCCACCTCGCTTCCTCGCCTCACCCGGCCAAAAACATATCCGGATCAATCGCCATCAGGCTCTCCGCGCCGCCCTCGATCTTCCGTCTCAACGCCCCGGCGTCCGGCATCACGCGCTCGGCGAAGAAGCGCGCCGTAACAAGCTTCGCCTCCAAATAGCGGGCGTCGCCTTCGCCCGCTTCCAGCAGGCTGGCGGCGGCCTTCGCCATGCGCAGCCACATGAGGCCGGTCGCGACAATGCCCATGATGTGCATGTAAGAGACCGCGCCCGCGCCGGCATTGTCCGGATTGGCCGTGGCGTTCTGCATCAGCCACATGGTCGCGGCCTGAAGCTGGCCGCTCGCCTTTTCCAACGCTTCGGCCAAGGGCGCGAGCTTCTCATTCGCTTTCGCTTCGGCGACTTCGGTGGAGACGATTTTCAAAAAGGCCTGGAGCGCGCGGCCGCCGTTCATGGCCAGCTTGCGGCCGACCAGGTCCATCGCCTGCACGCCGTTCGCGCCTTCGTAGATTTGGGCGATGCGGGCGTCGCGGACATATTGTTCGACGCCATTTTCCCAGATGTAGCCGTGGCCGCCGAACACCTGCTGGCACATGACCGCGATGTCGAAACCCTTGTCGGTGCCATAGCCCTTGATGACGGGGGTCAGAAGCTGGACCAGATCATCGGCGAGTTGCCGGTCTTCCTCGCTGGCCGCATGATGGGCGAGATCGACCTGGAGCGCGCCCCAGAGCATCAGCGCGCGCAGACCCTCGGTCAGCGCCTTGGCCTCCATCAGCATGCGGCGGACGTCGGGATGAACGAACAGCGTGTCCGCCTTTTCCTCCGGGTCCTTCGCGCCGGTCAGCGAACGGCCCTGCCGCCGGTCGCGGGCGTAGTGGACGGCGTTCTGGAAGGCGATCTCCGCCTGACCCAGGCCCTGCATGCCGACCCACATGCGCGCCGCGTTCATCATGATGAACATGGCGGCCAGGCCCTTATTCTCCTCGCCCACGATCCATCCGGTCGCGCCGTCATAGTTCATGACGCAGGTCGCATTGCCGTGGATGCCCATCTTATGTTCCAGCGATCCGCAGGAGACGGCGTTGCGGTCGCCCAGCGAGCCATCGTCATTCACCAGCAGCTTGGGCACGACGAACAGCGAGATGCCCCTGCTGCCTTCCGGCGCGTCCGGGGTCTTGGCGAGGACGAGATGGATGATGTTTTCCGTCAGGTCCTGATCGCCCGAGGAGATGAAGATCTTCGTGCCCGTGATAGCGTAGCTGCCGTCATCGCGCTTCACCGCCTTGGTCTTGATGAGGCCGAGGTCGGTGCCGGCATGGGGTTCGGTCAGGTTCATGGTGCCGGTCCATTTGCCGGAAACCATGTTGGGGACATATTTGCGCTTCTGCTCCTCGCTGCCCTGCGCCAGCAGCGCGGCGACGGCTCCGCTGGTCAGGCCATGATACATTTCGAAGCTGTGGTTGGCCGACAATATATATTCGCCCACTGCCGAAGCGATGACGTTGGGCAGGCCCTGACCGCCATATTCGACCGGCGCGTGCAGCGTGGTCCAGCCGCCCTCGACATAGGTGTCGAACGCCTGCTTGAAGCCGGGCGGGGTGGTCACGCTGCCGTCGGGATGCCGGGTGCACCCTTCCTTGTCGCCCACGGCGTTCAGCGGGAACAGCACCTCCGCCGCCATCTTGCCGCCTTCGGTCAGGATCGCATCGACCAGGTCGGGCGTCGCGTCCTGAAAGCCGGGCAGGTTGGCGTAGCGATCCAGCCCGACCACATGGTCGAGCACGAAGCGGGTTTCGCGCAGGGGGGCGGCGTAGCTGGGCATGATCTTCTCCGAAACGCTTATATTCTTGGGGCGCAGGCTTAGGGGCGGGCGAGGGCGAGGGCTTTTATGAAGTCGGCCAGTTCCGAAATGGCGGCGTCGATATCGTCCTTCTGCCGGGTCAGCAGGTCGATGCGCGCTTCGCACTTGGCCATGGTGACGCGGCGTTGTTCCTCATGTTCCTCGTCCGCGTCGTAGAGGTCGATCATCTCGCGAATTTCGGACAGGCTGAAGCCGACGCGCTTGCCGCGTAGGATCCAGGCGAGGCGGGCGCGGTCGCGGCGCGAATAGATGCGGGCGAGGCCGTGCCGCTCCGGCGCGATAAGGCCTTCATCCTCGTAAAAGCGCAGGGCGCGGGCGGTGACGCCAAATTCTTCCGACAGGTCGGTGATGGTGTAGGTTTGACGATCCTTGTGATCGGGCACTTCGATGCCCGCGATGCTGCGCTGGTTCATAACGCCAAGCTAATTACGGTTTACGTTAACGTCAAGTCTTGTGGGGAGGGGATCAATTGTCCTGATGACAGGGCGATGTTCCGCCGCTAAAGCGCCGCGCGATGATGGGGGCGATCAGACATTCGGAAAGCTGGCGGGGCCTGATGGCCGCGCTGGCGCTGCTTGTCCTGGCCATTCAGCTGATCGCGCCGTCGGGTTTCATGCCCATGCGGACCGAGCGGGGCGTCGTGGTGACGCTCTGCACGGGGCAGGGCGCGATCAATGTCGTGGTCGATCACGGCGGCGCGCCCGGAGCCAGGCATCCCGGCGGCGACGAAGGCGCGCCCGTGCAGCAGCATTGCGCCTTCGCCGCGTCCGTTCAACCCAGCCTGCCGCCGCTCATCCTGGCCGACCTGCCGCTGCCTGCGTGGCAGATCGCCTTCGGGTCGATCGCCTTCGCGCTCAAGACCGGCCTGATCGCGCGGCTGGCGGCCCCGCCGCCGCCTTCGTCCGGGCCACCGGCGACCTTCTGAAAAGCTGTTTGCGCGGCGCTGTCCCTGCGTGGACGCGCCGCGATTCCTGTTTTTGAGAAGGTTGTTTTCCCATGACCAGTTTTGCTGTTTCGCGCGGCGTTTCGCTGTGCGCCCTCGCCTGTTCCATCCTGTCCTTCCCGGCCCTCGCCGATGAAGCGTCGGACCAGAGCCGCATCATCGTCACCGCCAGCCCCGTGGTCGAGGAGGCCGCCGCCCGCGTCGAGCGCGCTCCGGGCGGGGTGGACGTCGTTTCCGCGCAGGATTTTCAGGACAAGGTCGCCGTGTCCCTGCGCGACGCGCTGAGTTTCTCGCCCGGCGTCTACACCCAGCCGCGCTTCGGGCAGGAGGTGCGAATCTCGATCCGCGGGTCGGGCCTGTCGCGCGGCTTCCATATGCGCGGGCTGACGCTGTTGCAGGACGGCATCCCGATCAACATGGCCGACGATAATGGCGACTTTCAGGAACTGGACCCGCAGGTTTTCCAGCATCTGGAGGTCTATCGCGGCGGCAATGCGCTGCGGTTGGGCGGATCGACGCTGGGCGGGGCGATCAATGCCGTGACCCCGACGGGCCGCAGCGCGCCGGGCGCGGAATTGCGCATCGACGGCGGATCGTTCGACACGCAGCGCGCGAAGGCGGCCTATGGCTACGCCGATGCGCGGGGCGACGCCTGGGCGGCGATCACCGCCGATCGGTCCGACGGAGACCGGGATCATGGGCAGCGGAAAGCGTTGCGCTGCAACGGCAATGTGGGGTTGAAGATCAGCGATCGGGTGGAGACGCGTTTCTATGCGAGTGTGCAGACGATCCGGCAGAAATTGTCGGGTGCGCTCACTGAGGACCAGGTGCTGAACGATCCGACGGCGGCGAACGCTCGCAGCGTGCAACTCGATCAGGCGCGCAATATCGATTCGATCCGCCTGCAGAACCGCACCACGATTCAACTAGGCGGGGGGCAGCTGGCCTTCGGCGCCTATTTCAACGCAAAGGCGCTGGATCATCCGATCAATACGGTTGTGGATCAGAAGTCGGAAGATCGGGGAGTCTTCGCCAGCCTTGATCTGGCAGGTGATTGGCGCGGACTGCCGATCGAGCTGACGCTGGGCAGCCAGGCGCGGTTCGGACATGGTGACTTCCGGCAGTTCGAGAATCTGGGCGGCCAGCCGGGTAGGCTCACCAGCAGTCTGAAGGCGCGGGCGCAGACTATCAACAGTTACGGCGAAGTTCGCATCGCTCCCGTATCGGGATTGTGGCTGATCGCCGGCGGCATCTACACGCACGGCGAGCGCCGGATTGAAAACCGCACCCTTCCGCAGCGCAGCGGCGACGTTTCCTTCGACAGCTTCGCGCCGAAACTGGGCCTGTTGTTCGAACCGGCACAGGCTGTCCAATTTTATGCCAATTATAGCCGGTCCGTGGAACTTCCCGGATTTGCCGAACTGCAACAGACGCCCCTCGGAGGTGCTGCGGGCTTTATCGACGTGGGACCGCAAAAGGCGTGGACGGCGGAGATTGGAACTCGCGGAAGCTTGGGACCGGTGCGATGGGACGTCAGCCTCTATCGCTCGGACCTGAAGGGCGAGATGCTGCAATATGTTCTCGATCCCGCTTTGTCTCCTTTCACCTTCAACGCCGACCGGACCCGGCATCAGGGGATTGAGGCGGGGCTGGATCTGACGTTCACGCCCTGGGCGACGCTGCGGCAGGTCTATCAATATAGCGACTTCCGTTTCCGCGGCGATGCGCAGTTCGGCGACAACCGCCTGCCGGTCGCGCCGCGCCATTTCTATCGTGGCGAACTGCGCCTTGGCACGGATCGCGCCAGCATCTCGCCGTCGGTGGAATGGCTGCCGCAGGGGGCCTGGGTCGATTATCGGAACAGCAAGCGCGTCGGCGGCTACGCCATGCTGAATCTGGGCGCGCAGGCCGAGGTGACGAAGGGCGTCACGCTGTTCCTCGACGCGCGCAACCTGACGAAGAAGCGCGCTGTGGGGGATATCAGCGCGGTCGTCCGCTATGTGGCGGACAATCCGGCGACGCCAGCTGTGAACGAGGGGAGCGCCGCCTTCAACCCCATCGAGCGCCGCGCCATCTATGGGGGCCTTCGCGCACGTTTCTGAAAAGCAGCGGGCCTATCCTCTTGAGGGGGTGGAGCGGGGGGACGAATGGGTCTAGAGGCGGCGCCATGTTGCGTCTCTCTGGTCTCAAACTGCCCCTCGACCACCCGGCCGAGGCGATGCCCGAAGCCATTTGCGCGCGGCTGGGGCTCGATCCGCAGGAACTGACCAGCCATGTCATCGTGCGCCGGGGCAATGACGCGCGGCGCAAGAGCGCGATCCAACTGGTCTATACCGTCGATGTCGAAGTGGCGGACGAAGAAGCGGTGCTCGCGCGCTTCGCCAAGGACCATGATGTCCGCCGCCGCCCCGACACCGACTATCGCTTCGTCGCCCGCGCGTCCCAGGGCTGGACCGGCAAGCGCCCGGTGGTGATCGGGGCGGGGCCGTGCGGTCTGTTCGCCGGGCTCATTCTGGCGCAAATGGGATTCCGCCCGATCATCCTGGATCGGGGCAAGGTGGTGCGGGAACGGACCAAGGATACCTGGGGCCTGTGGCGGCGCGCGGAACTCAACCCCGACAGCAATGTGCAGTTCGGCGAGGGCGGGGCAGGGACATTTTCGGACGGCAAGCTCTATTGCCGCGTCAAGGACCCGCGCTTCCTGGGCCGCAAGGTGCTGGAGGAATTCGTCGCGGCGGGCGCCCCCGACGACATATTGACCGAAGCGCATCCCCATATCGGCACCTTCCGCCTTGTCTCCATGGTGGAAAGCCTGCGCCGCCAGATCGAGGGTCTGGGCGGCGAATATCGCTGGCAGCACAAGGTCGATGAACTGGAGCTGGAGCGGCAGGGGGATGGCGCGCAGCGGCTCCGCGGGCTGCACCTGTCGGACGGGAGCTTCATCGAGGCGGATCATGTCGTGCTGGCGGTCGGCCACAGCGCGCGTCCGACCTTCGAAATGCTGCACCGGCACGGCGTCCATATCGAGGCCAAGCCTTTTTCCTTAGGTGTGCGGATCGAACATCCGCAGAGCTGGATCGACCGTGCGCGCTTCGGCAACTGCGCCGGGCATCCGGTGCTGGGGGCCGCCGCCTACAGCCTGGCCCATCATTGCGAGAATGGACGCACCGTCTACAGCTTCTGCATGTGCCCCGGCGGGCGCGTGGTCGCCGCGACGTCGGAAGAAGGGCGCGTCGTCACCAATGGCATGAGCCAGTATAGCCGCGCGGAGTTCAACGCCAATTCGGGGCTGGTCGTCGGCATCGACCCGGAACGCGACTATCCCGACGGGCCGCTCGCGGGGATCGAACTGCAACGCCATTGGGAATCATTGGCCTTTGTTACGGGCGGTTCATCCTATTGGGCGCCGGGGCAGAAGGTGGGCGATTTTCTCGCCGGGCGTCCTTCGTCGGAATTGGGGGAGGTCATTCCTTCCTACAAGCCGGGCGTGACCATGACGGACTTGTCCCGCTGCCTGCCCGCTTTCGTGGTGGAGGCGTTTCGCGAGGCGCTGCCCGTCTTCGGTCGGCAGCTCCCCAATTACGACCATCCCGATGCGGTGATGACAGGGGTGGAAACCCGCACATCGTCCCCCATCCGCATCACGCGCGGCAAGGATTTGCAGAGCCTGAACGTCGGCGGCCTCTACCCGGCGGGCGAGGGTGCGGGCTATGCGGGCGGAATACTGTCCGCAGCGATCGACGGCATCAAGGTCGCCGAAGCCGTCGGCCTGGCGATCGCCGCGTCCGCCTGAACCGTCGCCGCCATGAGTCGCGGGCGGCGGCATCAGCGGCGCGTCAGGCAAAAGCGAGTAGCGCGCGTGGCTTGCGCGGGCTTCTTCGCATAGCGGCATAGCTTGCGCCAAAAGAGTTCATTTCGAACAAAAACTGAATAGAATATGAAATAGTTTATATCTCGATGAGATTGCTAGCGTATATTTATTATCAATTACCCGCGCTTTGCAATATATAGCTTCATCTGCTCTCGGCTGGTCCGATGCTGCCGCAGCAGTTCCATGAAAATCGATACACTATAGCAGAGGAGGCTTCCATGTACGCCAAACCTGTGATCGTGGCGCTTTGCGCCTGCCTGGTTGTTCCCGCGTCGGCGATTGCCCGGCAGGGCCCCGGTCAACTTACCGTCGTAGCCCCGGAAAAAGGCGCCGTGACCTACGAAAAATGGACCGATCGCACCACCAACAGACTGTCCAGAAGCATCCGTCAGGCCAGTTCGCTTTATCGTGACACCTCGTCCACAGGCTTTGCCCGTGTGCAGTTCCGGCTGAGCGAGCAGGGCCGGCCGGAGAAGATCGATCTGGCCGGGCCTTCCACATCCATGAACATCAATCGCATTTCGGTACGTGCGATCAGGAATATCGGATCGCTCTATCCCCTGCCGCAGGGTGTGCGTCCGGGATCGAAGTTCGAAGCGTGGGTCGTGGTCGCCAACAATGTCGTCGAAAGGGACGGCATGCTGGACAGCCTGCGCGCGCAGCATCGGGCGCAGACCATGGCTCAGGCGCCGGGTGAGCGCCCTGTCCTGATCGCCCAGCGCTGAGGCGAAGCGTTCCGGGACCCGGCGATCGCCCGGCGAACCTGCAAGGAAGGTTCGTTTTCGCCGGGTCCCGGCAGGGCCTGTTTGAACATTTGTTAGATCGTTTCTCCAAAAGGATTATTGACCCTCGCGGGCTCCTATGGAAATTTCCGCTACGGCAGGCAGCGGAAAAACTGCCGCTGGAGAGGATGCCCATGAAATTTGCATCGGTCGGCGGTGAAGTCTTTCACACGCTTTTCAGAGATTGCCTCGCGCAGCAGCGGTCTCCCACCGAAGCGGAGATCAAGATTGTGGCTTGCAAGATTTGGCAGGATGGCTTCGCCTATGACGCCAATCGCGGCTGGCGGGATCTGAAGCCTGGATCAGCAGACTATGATCGTAGCATCAGGGCGGCGCGGATGGCTTTTGGCATCCGCCCGTTTGATGCGCCCCAGCCCTGATCGCCCCCCCAGGATAGGGCTGGGGTGCCTTAGCCAGAACTCGGTTGTGCATCGCCGCTTTCGACCATGTTCATCACATAGATTGCAGGACGCCGCGATCTTCCGGCGCTGACACGGGCCGCACAAAAAGGGCGGCATCCGAAGATACCGCCCCTGATTTGCCCAGCCGTAACTGGATCGGTTCGCTCCGCGTGAAGCGGAGCTAGCCCGATTACTTGAGCTCGACGGTCGCGCCGGCTTCTTCCAGCTGCTTCTTGACCTTCTCGGCCTCGTCCTTGCTGACGCCTTCCTTGACGGCCTTGGGCGCGCCTTCGACGAGCGCCTTGGCTTCGGTCAGGCCCAGGCCGGTGATGGCGCGGACTTCCTTGATGACGTTGATCTTCTTGCCACCGTCGCCGGTGAGAACGACGTCGAATTCGGTCTGCTCTTCAGCAGCCGGAGCAGCGGCGCCAGCAGCCGGAGCGGCGACGGCGACGGCGGCGGCGGCCGAAACGCCCCACTTTTCTTCCAGAGCCTTCGAGAGTTCAGCGGCTTCGAGGACGGTCAGGGCCGAGAGCTGATCGACCAGTGCGTTGATGTCTGCCATGTTAGTCATTCCCTTCTGGGTGGGGCGCATGCCCCATAGATTGAGTTGAAAACCTGTCTTTTCGGACAAGCGTGGCCGTTAGGCCGCGTTCTTTTCCGCATAGGCGTTGAAGACCCGCGCGAGCTGCGCAGCCGGCGCCTGGGTGACGGTCGCGAGCTTGGTCGCGGGCGCAACGAGCAGCCCAACGATCTTCGCACGCAGTTCATCCAGCGACGGCATCGAGGCGAGCGCCTTGACGCCCTCCGCGTTCAGCAGCACTTCGCCCATCGCTCCGCCAACGATCTCAAGCTTGTCGTTGGTCTTCGCGAATTCGACTGCAACCTTGGCGGCTGCAACCGGATCGGCAGAGGAGGCGAGGCCAACCGGACCAGTCAGCAGGGTGCTGAGATTGGTGTAGTTGGTGCCTTCAAAGGCGATCTTGGCGAGGCGGTTCTTCGTAACCTTGTAGGTGCCGCCGGCTTCGCGCATTTTCTGACGCAGGACGGTCGACTGGGCGACGGTCATGCCGAGGTTGCGGGTCACGACGACCACGCCCACTCCTGCCAGATGTGCGTTCAGCGCGGAAACGACCTCAGCTTTCTGATTACGATCCATGCCATTCTCCACTTCATGTCCGCCGGATAATCCGGCGAACGGCAAAACCCGCGCTAAAAACGCGGGGCATTGGTCCGAAGGGGAGAGATCGACTGGCCCGCATCCTCATGGGAGAACAGGGCAGACCCGGATCGGGCTTTAAGGCCCGTCCGGCAAAGAACTTTTCCCCGTCTAGGTTGGAGATTAAGAAGGGCATATTCCCTTCGCCAACTGTCTCGGACGGAAGACCCCGGAGGGTCCGCTGCGGGCGCGCTTAGCGATTTGTAGGAGCGCTGTCACGCGGAATCTGGCGGTCGGGCGTGGCGGAGGGCGGAAAAGCGCGGTTTTCCGTCGAAGTTCACACCGTATGCGCGCGCGTGGACAGGCGCGCGTAGGCGTTGTGGGAAGCGGGGCTGACATTTCAAAGACCGGGAGGGGATAGGCGGGGCGGGGGGATGTAGGACAGGGGAGAATGGGGTCTGTAGGACGTTTTTTGTCCTGGCCGTGGCGTGGAGGTTACAGTTGGTGGGGCAGGGTCGGTTTGCGCCATTTGTCGCCATTCAGATATTCAGGCAGCAATGCGCATAGCTGATATGCAAGGTCGGTGAGCGATCTCAATTGGCTGGTCTCATTGCTGCAGTCTGCAATGGTTCCGCTGGCAGTGCGAACCTTGACTTTTGGGCAGGCAGCGCTAATTAGGAAGCCTGTCTACGTGCCTTTGTGCATCTGGATGAAACTCAACTTGGTTGGGCATTCAGGCGCGGACTGCAGGATGGGACGCTGGAGAACGCCGGAACCGTTGGTTTCCGAGAGGTGATTCGGCCTACTGGCTCGGCGAAGGAAAAAAGCGATAGGCAAACCTCTTCTGCCTCGGAGCGCGCAACGCGCAGCTCCGAGGCCTTCAATTAGAAGAAGTCATTTGCAAACATATTTATATGAGATCTGCTTGTGACGCTTTGAACAGCGCCGTGGCAATCCGGGAATTCGCCCTCGATATTAGTGTGATCTCCTTCTGTCTCAGACACATTGTAGTGACGTCTCTCATCTAACCTAATACCAAATCGGAATAGGCCAGCAATTTCACACGCGGGAGTATGGGGTTCACCCGTGTCAAATTGCGCATGACGTTCTTTGCCGTACACGAAGAATCGATTTTTATTATCCACGGCGTATTTGATCTTATATTCTGTACGCCTGCGTGGTCTAACGCACTGTCTTAAATCTACTAGCTGCCGCTCGATAATATCACTCAAGAGATTATTTTCAGGTTCATCTCTGCATAGACGCGCAATCTCAGCAAGAGAAGCAGAATGGAAGTTCCGTAATGGCAGCGTCAGAAGCTGTGCGTCATCACCATTCTGAAATTTAGAGTAAATCTGGCCAATGTTGCGCAATGCGCGAGCTAGCAAACGATGGAAAAAGTTCTGAGGATTATCTGCTGCCCCCGTTGCATCAAATGGTGCTGCAAACGTTGCGTTTCGAACTTCAGTTGCCAAATGCGCCCAACGCTCATCAAGTAATATGACGCAGGCATGTGCGCCGCGTCCTCGAAGGAGCAAAAAACGCTGAAGCTCAAGGGATGATGGGACACCTTCAGGCTCCCACGCGATCGTCGTTACCTGTGGCGATCGTGCAGCATACGCACCTCGCTTCAAAACATCTGATGGAACAACAGAATCTTTTCCTCGCCCGAAGAAGCGCCGGAGTGCTTTCTCGGGGGTAACGAGACAAATGAGCAGCTTCATTTTTTCTTAGCGAGCTTCACCAATACACGGGCAGGGATGACCATGCCCTCCAGGTCACGCTCTGGCAGAGCGCTCAATGCGTTCAAAAACTCAATCAGAATCGAGCCTTGACCCGCATGGCGATCTTGGCGGTCTCTCGCGCGCGCCGTCGGGGTGCCAACATCCTCAAATTGGAAGTCAACGCCCCAAGGGACGAGACCGATTTTGGCAGATTGAGTTGGATGCTTAACGACACGATACGAATTTTCGCCTTCGGTGCGCTCTACAAACGCTTTTAGGCGCTCACCGATCAATGCGCTTTGATAATTGATCCCAGCTTCGCGAAAGTCCGGCCCTGTGAAACTGAGCAGATAGGGACGCGAGTTTTCCGGATCATCCCATGCGGCTTTAGCCTTCCCCGCCAAAAATTCGACGATGTCCGCTTCTCCGTCACTCACACGATTTTCCTTCTGCTGTTTTCGAGGCGGTAACATAGGCTCGCTCCCATGTCATTATGGTCAACCTCAGGCTGATTTCGAGCCATGCTCTGATGCTCCACGAAGGTAGCCAATCCCGTTGACTGTTAACTAA
The DNA here is from genome assembly GCA_036383495.1 of Sphingobium sp. GTDB lineage: Bacteria > Pseudomonadota > Alphaproteobacteria > Sphingomonadales > Sphingomonadaceae > Sphingobium. Next base: position 24,529 of record DASVOF010000082.1, read on the forward strand.
GCCACCCTTTGGTTGACAAGGTTCATGAGTGGCCGCTGTTCAAGTTTAGTAATCCGTAGCTGCCAGTCGGATATCGGCCACTTGCGGACCTGTGCTTCCCCTCCCCTGAAGGGGAGGGGCTAAAGGCTGAAAACCGCCGCCCTACACTCGATCTGCCTGCACCACAGCATCCAGCGCGCGCAGCGCCGAGAGGATGCGGTTGAGATGTTGGGCGTCATTCACTTCCAGGTCGATGATGTCGGTGTGGAAGGGGCCTTCTCGGTTCACCAGTTGCAGGTTCAAAATGTTCGCTTTGGTCGCGCCGAAGACGTTGGCGACGGCGGCGAGCGCGCCGGGCTGGTTCTTGACGATGACCTGGAGCCGCGCGGTGCCGCCCTTGGACTTGCTGTCCCAGGCCAGGTCGATCCAGTCGTCGTCCTGTCCGGCCTCCAATGAGCGGCAGTCGATGGTGTGGACCTCGATCGGCTCGCCGGTGCGGCGGACGCCGACGATGCGGTCGCCCGGCACCGGATGGCAGCAGTCGCCCAGATTATAGGCGATGCCGGGCGTCAGGCCGCGGATCGACACCGGGGCATGCTGGCGCGGATGCGCTTCGGCCATCCCCTCCGCGCTGGTGGAGCCGGGGACAAGCGCCTCCATCACTTCGGAATCGCGCAGCCGGTGGGTGGCGATGGCGATCATCAGCGCGGCGCGGTCTTCCAGTTTGAGCCGCTTGAGCGCGGCTTTGAGCGCCTTGTCGCCCAGTTCGCTGGCCAGTTCGGGCGAGAAGCGGCCGATGATTTCGGCATAGAGTTTCTCGCCCAGCGCGATTTCCTCGCCGCGCTGCTTCTGACGGATGAAACGGCGGATCGCGGCGCGCGCCTTGCCGGTGATGGCGAAGGTCAGCCAGCCCGGCTGCGGCTCCTGCCCTTCCGATTTCAGGATTTCTACCTGATCGCCATTTTCAAGGCCGGTGCGCAGCGGCACGACCCGGCCGTTGACCTTCGCCCCGACGGTCTGGTTGCCGAGCGAGGTGTGCACCGCATAGGCGAAGTCGACCGGCGTCGATCCCTTGGGCAGCTGGTGCAGTTCGCCCTTGGGAGAAAAGGCGAATATCCGGTCCTGATACATCGCCATGCGGGTGTGTTCGAGCAGCTCGTCCGCATCCTGGCTCTGTTCCAGGATTTCGACCAGGTCGCGCAGCCATGGGGCCCGGTGGTCGCCCGCCTGCCGCCTCTGCTTGTATGCCCAGTGCGCCGCCAGCCCCAGTTCCGCGTCATGATGCATGTCGCGGCTGCGGATCTGCACTTCGATGCGGGCATTGTCCTGATGAATGACGGTGGTGTGCAGCGAGCGGTAGCCGTTGCGCTTGGGGGTCGAGATGTAATCCTTGAACCGTCCCGGCACCATTTTGTAGGTCTGGTGGATGATGCCCAGAGCCCGGTAGCAGTCCTCCGTCGTTTCGGTGATGACGCGGAAGGCCATGACGTCGGTCAGCTGCTCAAAGCTGATGTGCCGTTCCTGCATCTTCCGCCAGATGGAGTAGGGGTGCTTTTCGCGGCCCGATACGGAGACGGACAGATTCTTGCCGCTCAGCAGCAGTTGCAGTTCCGCGCCGATGCGGTCGACCTTGTCATGGCCGCCTTCCTTCAGCTGCTCCAGCCGCTTGGTGACGCTGTCATAGGCTTCCGGTTCCAGTTCGCGGAAGGAGAGCAGCTGCATCTCGCGCATGAAATCATACATGCCGATCCGCTCCGCTAGCGGGGCGTATATGTCCATCGTCTCACGCGCGATGCGGCGGCGCTTCGTTTCATTCTTGATGAAATGCAACGTGCGCATGTTGTGGAGCCGGTCGGCGAGCTTGACCAGCAGCACCCGGATATCGTCCGACATGGCGAGCAGGAACTTGCGGAGATTTTCCGCCGCCCGCTCATTCTCGCTCATCGCCTCGATCTTGCTGAGCTTGGTGACGCCGTCGACCATGCGCGCGACATCCTTGCCGAACGCGCTTTCAATCTCGTCATAGGTGACGAGCGTGTCCTCGATCGTGTCGTGCAGCAGCGCCGTGACGATCGTCTGGTCGTCCAGATTGAAGTCGGTCAGGATGCCCGCCACCTCGATCGGATGGCTGAAATAAGGGTCGCCGCTGGCGCGCTTCTGGGACCCGTGTTTCTGGACCGAAAAGACGTAGGCGCGGTTGATCATCGCTTCGTCCGCATCCGGATCGTAGCGCTTCACCCGTTCAACAAGTTCATATTGACGCAGCATTGTTTCCCGATTGTCCGGGAAGCGCCTTGCCGTGCAACAAAAAAATCCCATTTTGGGGGAAATCTGCTGCACTTTTGCAACGGCTGTGGCTTTGAGCTATCTAGAACGACCATGAAATACAATCTCGCCCAGGATTTGGAACAATGCGCGCTGCCCAGCGCGCTGGAGATGATGGGCGAACGCTGGTCGTTCCTCATCCTGCGGGGAGCCCTGTCGGGAATCCTGCATTTCGAGGAGTTTCAGTCCACGCTGGGCATCGCCCGCAACATCCTGGCCAATCGCCTGTCGCGGCTGGTGGAAAATGGCATCATGGTGCGCCAGCCGATGCAGTGCGACCGGCGAAAGGTCGAATATCGGCTGACCGAAAAGGGGCAGGAATTGGCCCCCGCCATGATCGCGCTGCGGCAATGGGGTGAAAAATGGGGCTGTGGTCCCTTGTCCTGCCAGGTGCTGGCCGACCGGCGCGATGGCCTGCCCATCCGCAGGATCGCGATCCAGGCCCATGACGGCCGCGCGTTGGAGCTGAGCGACCTGATCTGGCTGTGCCGCGATGAAGTCACGCCGATGACGCAGGAGCCGGCGGCGGAACCGGCAGCCGCCTGACTTTTCGTCATCCCCGCGGAGGCGGGTCGAAGGGAGGCACGGGACTCTCTTCGACGTCTCCCGACGTCGCACCAAGAGCTTTGGCCCCGAGATGGATTCCCGCCTTCGCGGGAATGACAGGTTGAAACGAGAGGGGCCGCCGGACATTTTCGAAAAAAACCCGTTCCCACTTTTTCGCATGATGCTCTAGGCTGACGGCAATGTCTGTTCCTCGCATCCAGCCCCGGCCCTTTTTCGCTGACAAGAACCGCGCTTTCTGGAACCTCCAGTCATTGGGCTGGGCGGGCGCCTTTCTGTTGCGCGGATCGTCGACCATCGCCAATGGGCAGCCGCTTTCCAGCCTGATCCCGGTGATGATATCGACCGTGTCGGGCTATTCGGTGACGCTGCTGATCGCGGTGGTGTTCCGCTTCCTTCAGAGACAGCGGCCGATCATCACCTGGACCGCGTCGATCGTGACGATGGTCACGGCGGCGGCGCTGGTCGCCTTCATCGATTCCTGGGTCTTTTCCACCCAGAACCGGGGCAGCGACACGGCGGGGCTACAGCTGTTCCTGGGCGCCTTCTATCTCAGCATGACGCTGCTGGGCGCTTGGTCGGCGCTCTATTATGCGATCAACTTCTACCTGACGGTGGAGGAGCAGGCCGATCAGCTGCTCCATCTGGAAAGCCAGGCGTCGAGCGCCCAGCTGGCGATGCTGCGTTACCAGCTCAACCCGCATTTCCTGTTCAATACGCTCAACAGCATTTCGACGCTGGTCCTGCTGAAACAGACCGACCGGGCGAACGCCATGCTTTCGCGCCTGTCCTCCTTCCTGCGCTATACGCTGATCAACGAGCCGACCGCCCAGGTCACGATCGAGCAGGAGGTCGAGACGCTGAAACTCTATCTGGAGATCGAGAAGATGCGGTTTGAGGACCGGCTGCGGCCCGCCTTCAACATCGATCCGGCGGTGGCGCAGGCGCGCTTGCCCTCCCTGCTGCTCCAGCCGCTGGTGGAAAACGCCATCAAATATGCGGTGACGCCCAGGGAAGAGGGAGCGGAAATCTCCATCACGGCGCAGCCCGCCGGTGAAAATGTCCGGATCGTCGTATCGGACAGCGGTCCGGGATTGATAGATGGGTTCGCCCGCCCGAACACACTGGTCAGCGAAGGAACAGGCGTGGGTCTGGCGAATATCCGCGACCGTCTGATTCAGGCGTTCGGGGAACGACAGAGCTTCGAAACGCGTTCTACGCCAGGCGGTTTTTCGGTTATGATCGAAATGCCGCTCAATCTGGATGAACCATCGAAAGTGGCCGCATGACCATCAGAACAATCCTCGTCGACGACGAAAGCCTGGCTATCCAAGGCCTCAAGCTGCGTCTGGAAGCGCATGAGGATGTCGAAATCGTAGAGACCTGCTCGAATGGCCGCGAAGCCATCCGCGCCATCAAGACGCATAAACCCGACCTTGTGTTCCTTGATATCCAGATGCCCGGCTTTGATGGCTTTTCCGTGGTGCAGGGCCTGATGGAGGTCGAGCCTCCGCTGTTCATCTTCGTCACCGCCTATAGCGACCATGCCATCCGCGCGTTCGAGGCGCAGGCGGTGGATTATCTGATGAAGCCGGTGGACGAAGGCCGCCTCGCCGACGCGCTCGACCGCGTGCGCCAGCGATTGTCGGAAAAGCGGCAGGTGCAGGAAGTGGAGAAGCTGCGCGAGGTGCTGGCCGAAGTCGCGCCCGATGCGATGACCGACTTTTCGGGGGACGAGGACGCGCCTTTGTCCAACCGCTTCGAAAAGCTCATCAACATCAAGGATCGCGGGCAGATATTCCGCGTCGACGTGGATTCGATCGAGCGGATCGACGCGGCGGGCGACTATATGTGCATCTACACCGCCGATAATTCGCTGATCCTGCGCGAGACGATGAAGGATCTGGAAAAGCGGCTCGACCCCCGCAATTTCCAGCGCGTGCATCGTTCGACCATCGTCAACCTGAGCCAGGTCCGGCAGGTGAAGCCGCACACCAACGGCGAATGTTTCCTGGTGCTGGAATCGGGCGCGCAGGTGAAGGTCAGCCGGTCATACCGGGATGTGGTGGCGCGGTTCGTGCATTAATGGGAAGAACGTGCTCCTGCGGAGGCAGGAGCCCAGTCCAGCGGTGCATCGATCGGCCGACGGCGCGGCTGGGTTCCTGCCTTCGCAGGAACACGGTAAGGCTTGCCTGTGAGTAAGCCTGGCTATGTCTACCTGATGGCAAGCGGTCGTAACGGGACGCTCTATCTGGGCGTGACCAGCGACATTGTGCAGCGCACATGGCAGCACCGTAGTGGCGTTGGCGGCGAATTCTCCACCAAATATGGGTGCCGTTATCTCGTCTGGTATGAAGCGCATGACGATCTTCAGGAGGCGCGTTTTCGCGAGCTTCAGATGAAGAAGTGGAAGCGCGCGTGGAAGCTGCGTCTCATCGAGGAAATGAATCCTGATTGGCGTGATTTGTTCGATGAGATCGCCAGATAATCCCCAAGGTGCTCCTGCGGAGGCAGGAGCCCAGTTCCGGCGTTTCGATGATCCACAGGCGACAGGACTGGGTTCCTGCCTTCGCAGGAACACGGGGCTTATCTTACCGGAACACCCACTGCCGGTTGAGGCCGAACACCACGGCGGGGGTGATGAACAGCATGGCCGGGATGGGGGTCCATTCCGGCCATTGCATATGGGTGACGCACAGGAACACCCAGAGCGCGTTCAGCGCGTAGCTGACCAGCGACACTGCGACGAATCGCACCCCGCGCGCGGCTTGATTGTCGCGGTCGCCATGGCCGCGGAAGGTGAAGGCGCTGTGCGTCACATAGCCGATCGCCACCGCCGCCAGATAGCCGACGCCGTTCGCGAGTTGCGGATGCAGCCCCACGGGCGCGGCCAGCGTCCAGTAGATCGTCGCCTGGCAGGCGGTGATGAACAGGCCGCTCACCCCGTAGCGGACGATCTGCCAGAACAGGGCCTGCCGTTCGGCCGACAGGGATGACAGGAATTTCATTGAGGGGCCCCGTTGCGCTTTGACACGGACGCTCTAATCCACGCGCCATGATCTTGCAAAGCGGCGATACCCTGCGCAGTCGCGCCATCCGCATCCTGACCGCCCTGTCGGTCTGGGCGGAACGGCATTGGAAATGGCTGACCATCCTGATGTGGGTGGCCGCCGCCGCGTGGCTTGTCTATTCCCGCTGGCCGTCGATTCACTGGCTGTCGCTCAACGATACGGACGATAATATCCGCTATGTTCAGGTGAAGGACTGGCTGGCGGGGCAGGGGTGGTACGACCTGCGGCAATATCGGCTCGATCCGCCCGCCGGCTTCGACATTCACTGGTCGCGGCTGGTCGATTTGCCGCTTGCGGGCCTGATGCTGTTTTTCCGCGCCTTCGTCGATCAGGGGCTCGCCGACCGCCTCGCCTGCGCGATCGCGCCGATGATCCCGCTGCTGCCGCTGATGCTGGGCCTTGGCTTCATCGCGCGGCGGCTGGCGGGCGGGAGCGGCTGGATATTGGCTGCGCTCGCGCCCTTCGCCGCGCAGATGGGGATCGGCATGTTCGTGCCGATGCGCATCGACCATCATGGCTGGCAGCTGGCGTTGACGGTGCTGATGCTGGCGGGCCTGATCGACCGCAACTGGCTGCGCGGCGGGATTGTCGCAGGGTTCGCGAGCGCGCTGTCCATCGCCATCGGCATGGAGATGATCGTCTATCTGGCGGCGGGCGGGGCGCTGATCGCGCTGCGCTGGGTGTTCAAGGAGGGCGCGGCGCGGCGGATGCTGCCCTATGCGCTGAGCCTTGGCGGCGGCGTCTCCCTATTGTTTGTGCTGTTCGCCAGTTACGCCAACCGCGAACAAGTGTGCGACGCGATTTCGCCCATCTGGGTCGCGATCTTCGCGGCGGCGTCCGCAGGCATGACGCTGCTCGCGTTGCTGCCGTTGCGCAGCTGGCCCGCCAGGCTGGGTGCGGGAATCATCGTCGGCGGGGCGGTCGCCGCCTTCGCCTGGGCGAACTGGCCGCAATGCTTGTCCGGAGCCTATCAGATCTCGCCGGAGCTTCAGAGGCTCTGGCTCGCCAATATCCGGGAGGCCAAGCCGATCACGGCGCAGGCGCGCAGCCTGGTCGTGCCGTTGATGGCGATCCCCGTCGCTGGACTGGTGGGGCTGCTCTGGGCCTTGTGGGATTCGCGGCGGGACAGCGACCGGCTGTGGGCGTGGGCCACCGTGGGCCTCATGATGCTGTTTTCGACGGCGTTGCTCTTCTGGCAGTTGCGCGCGGGCCCGGCGGCGCAGCTGCTTGCGATCCCGCCTGCCGCCTGGGCGGCGCATCGGGTCCTTCGTGCGATATTCACCGCCCGTCCGCTGGTCCGGATTTTGGCGCTCGTCGGCGCGGCGCTGCTCGCCATGGCGGCGTTCGCGACCCCGCTCTATCCCCAGTTCAACCAGCTGTGGACCCGATTGTCGGGGGAAGCGCCCAAGCCCCCACGCCCGGCGGCCAAGGGGAGGATGCAGGCGATCAACAAGGCCAATGGCCAGTGCCGAACGCTTCCCGCGCTGGAGGTGCTGAACCAGCTGCCTCCCGCGACCATCTTCACCATGGTCGACCTTGGCCCGCGCATCATCGCCACCACGCATCATAGCGCGATCGCCGGGCCGTATCACCGCAACGGTCAGACGATATTGGACGTGCACCATGCGTTCGATGGACCAGCCGACGCATTCCGCGCGATCGCCGGGCGGCATCATGCGACCTATCTGCTGATCTGTCCCGGCTTCCCCGAAGGCACCGTCTATCAGGCGCGCAGCCCTCGGGGCTTCTACGCCGGGTTGATGCGGGGAACGGTTCCGAGCTGGTTGAAGCCCGTGCCGCTCAGGACCGCGCTGACGCTGCCCTACACGCTCTATCGGATCGATTACAGAGCGCGCTGACGAGCGCGCTCTGAGCCTTTGTTGCGAGCATCGTTTCCGCGAAAACCGGTTCCCACTTTTCGCCGATGCTCGGCTCAGCGCCGGGCGGCGAAAAAGTCCCGCAGCAGCGCTGACGCCTCGGCTTCGGCGATTCCGCCATAGACTTCGGGACGGTGCAGGCATTGCGGCTGGGCGAACAGGCGCGGCCCCTGTTCGATCGCGCCGCCCTTGGGATCGGGCGCGGCATAATAGAGCCGGGCGATGCGCGCATGGGAAATGGCCCCCGCGCACATCGGGCATGGCTCCAGCGTCACCCACAGGTCGCAGCCGGTCAGGCGAAAGTCGCCGACCCGCGCCGCCGCCGCGCGCAGGGCGACGATCTCGGCATGGGCGGTCGGATCGCGATCGCGGCGATTGCGATTCTCGCCTTCGCCGATGATGCGGCCATCGAGCGTCACCACCGCGCCGATCGGAACTTCGCCCGCCGCCTCGGCCGCGCGGGCGAGGTCCAGCGCGCGACGCATCGGATCGGGCAGGGGAAAGGGCGAGGCCATGGCCCGCCCTTACAGCATCATCGCCGATCGAGAAACGATCAGGGCTTCTTTACGTCCACGGTCGGCACTTCGACGGTTTCGTTTCGGGTGCCTACGTCTACCTTGGCGACGTCCGCCTTGAACTTGGGCAACTGGCCGCCTTCCACCGCGATCCGGGGCAGGCTGCCTTCCCGGGTTCTTTGCAGGTCGATGAAGCCGGTGGCGATGCCGCCGACCAGAATAAGCAGGACAATCAGCAACAGGCCGCCAATGAGTCGCATTTCGCTCTCCTATCGGATATGGGCAGGAAACGCCCAAAGCGGGGAAAGGGTTGCGATAACAGCCCAGCCGCTCAGGTTGGGCGGGTTGACGACCGGCGGGAATCCCGTTATCGGCGCGGCTTTCCGAACGAACACGAATTACAAGGTTGATTGACTATGTCGCGCATCTGCGAGTTGACCGGCAAGGGCCGCCAGGTGGGTCACAACGTGTCCCATGCGAATAACAAGACCAAGCGTGTGTTCCTGCCCAACCTGCAGAACGTCTCGCTGATCTCCGAATCGCTGGAGACCACGGTGAAGCTGCGCGTGTCGACCCACGGCCTGCGTTCGGTCGAACATAATGGCGGTCTGGATAACTGGCTGCTCAAGACCGGCGACGACAAGCTGTCGCTGAAGGCGCGCCGCCTGAAGCGCGACATCGTGAAGAAGAAGGCCGCCGTAGCGGCCTGATTCGCTTCGATTCGTATCGGCATCAAGAGCGGCCCGGCGACGGGCCGCTTTTTTGCGTTGTCGGAAGATCACGCGTTAATTGGTAAGCCGCTGGTCCAAAACGAATTTCAGCAGCAGCGTCCGCTGGAAAAATTCGTGATTGTCATCGGACACGATCCACAGGATCGTCCGGCCCGCTTCGCGCGTGACGGTCAGCCCTTCGAAATTGTCGGCCAGCAGCGGCGGCGCGAGCCGGGCGAGCGTGCGCGCCTTCAGCCGATCCCCCGGCCGGGGATGGGCGGGAAGGTCGACAATGGCGATCGTGGCGGTGAAGAGTTCCTGCAACGTCAACCGCCGGTTGAGGATCAGCAGCCGCCGGTCGTCCAGCGCAACGGCGTCGGTCGGCCGATAGCCGCGCGGCGGAACATAGCGCAGGTGGATGGGACGGGGCGTGCCGCTCTCCGCCGGATCGCCGCTGAACAACAGCGTGTCGTGGCTGCCGTCGCTGGTCATCCCCATCTCCGCGATGGCGAGGAAGCGTCCATCGCGCAGGCGCGCCATGGCTTCGATCGAACCGGTCTCCGGCCACGCCTCGATCTCCGGCCAGGTGCGGCAGGCCTCCACCCGCGCAAAGCCGGGCGCGTAACGGCAGATCCGCTGGAGCATTTCGAAGCCCACCCAATAGCGGTCGGTTGCGGGGTCATGCGCCATCGATTCCGAATCCCACGCCCACCATGGCTGGTCGCGATCTTCCGGACGGATCGGCAGGGGGGCGATGAAGGGTCGGCGGCTGTCCCGTCCCGGCGCGACCGCGAAGCCCATGAGCGTGCCGGAATCGCTGAGCGCCAGCACATGGCCGGGGGCATCGACCAGCAGCGATGATATGCCGCCAAAGCCCCGATGCGGGCTGGTGAGCCGCCACCCGCCCAGAAATTCGAGCGCTCCCACCTTGCGCAGGCCGGGGTCGGCGGCGTCAAGCGGCAGCGATCGCGCCTGGACCAGCAGGGGGCCGGGGCCGAAAAGCTCGGGCTTGCCCTTGTGCGGCGCCGGCAACAGCAGGATCGCAAGGGCCAGGACGATCAATATTCGACGCATCGCCCCGCCATAGGCAATAGTGGAGTTGGAACCAATCATTGAGTGTGGGGTGGTGAACGGACCTTATGATCCCTCTCCCTTGAGGGAGAGGGCTGCGTAGACTTGGCAGCTTGCCGCCTTAGTCGTAGCTGGGTGAGGGGGATGCGATCCAGCGGATCGCGCGGGCCGCAGGCCCGCTCCCCCTCATCCAACTCCGCCTAGGCCCTTCCGGGCCAAGGCTCCGTATCCTTCTCCCTCAAGGGAGAAGGGAGGTTCGCTCCGTTGCCGCAAAGTCACGGCGCGAAAGAAAATTCTACCTGAACGCCGGCTGTCATCGTCATTCAGGCTTGGCTCAATGCGAATCGGTCAAAAGGGGGTCAATCGATGCTGTGGTCGAAATTGAATACGCCGCACTCGATGGCAGAATTGAGGAGCAACGCCATGAAAACCAAGTTTCTGATCAATCTGGGGGCGGCGCTGGCCATGGGCGCTGCTTCGCTGGTCGCCACCGCTGCGCCGGCGCAGGCCCGCGACGGCTGGGGCCATTATGAGCGCGGGGACTATTATCGCGGTGATCGCGGCTACCGTGGGTATCGCGACGGCTATCGCGATCGGGGTTATCGCGGCGACCGTTATTACCGCAACAACTCTTATCGCGGCTATCGCGGCGGCTACCGCTGCCGGGATAATGGCGCGGGCGGCACCATCATCGGCGCGATCGCCGGCGGCCTGCTCGGTAACGAGATCGGCAAGGGCAGCGGCCGCTACGGGCGTCGGGGCGACGGCACGACCGGCGCGATCGTCGGCGCGGGCGTAGGTGCGCTGGCTGGCCGGGCGATCGACCGGGATTGCTGACGCATTCCCCCGACCGTGCAAGAATGACGAGGGTCGCCCTGCGGGGCGGCCCTTTTCTATGGGGCCGGCGGCGCTTTGCGATCGCGATTCGCACGGGCGCCCGCCATGGCGGCGGGATTGAGCCCTGCATCGTCTGGGCGCGCCGCTCCCGCCTGCGCGTCCAGTTCAGCCGCCGCATCATTAAGAGCGCTCGCCTCACTGGCGCTGACGCCTCCGGCGCTGTCGGACGAAGCCGAGCCGCAGCCGGCGAGGCCTATCGACAAAAGCAAGGCTGTCGGCAATCGCATGGGTCATGCCCCTTTCGCTCGCAGGCAAAGAAAAAGGCCGCCCCGTTTCCGGCGCGGCCTTTCCTAATTCATTCCCGAAAAGGGAATTACATCGCGTTCGCGGTGGCGTTCGCGGCAGTGTTGGCTGCGGCGCCAGCAGCATTCGCGGCGTTGTCGGCAGCGTTCTCAGCGGCGTTCACGGCGTTGTCGGCAGCATTCGAAGCGTTCTCAGCGGCATTGGCCGAAGCATTGGCGGCGTTTTCCGCACCGCCCGAGCAGGCGGCGAGGCCGAGCGACGCGGCGAGAACGAGCGAAAGAGCAATCGACTTGGACATGGGCAAACCCCTCTCAGAGAAAAAAACATTGCAGACCACTCTCGGAGAAAAGTTCACCCCCCTTTGCGCCTGCGGGGGCGATTCCTAATGAATTGGGCGACTCATGGCAACCCATTCATGCGACTCGCCTGTTTCTGGACTGCCGGGTCGGGGAAAGCGGAGGGCATTGGACGGCCATTGACGTATATAAAGATTTCTTTATATGATATATCCCATGAGCGCGGCACTCGACATTTTCCGGGCATTGGGTGATCCCACGCGCCTGCGCATCATCCATCTGTTGCGGGCGATGGAGCTTGCCGTCGGCGAAATCGCGCAGGTCGTGGGCCAGAGCCAGCCGCGCGTGTCCCGCCATGTCCGCATCCTCGCCGAAGCCGGTCTGGTCGAGCGGCGCAAGGAAGGCAATTGGGTTTTTCTGCGGCTGGGACGCGGGGCGGGCATTGCGCCCTTCCTGACCCTGTTCGACCAGCTTGGCCCGTCAGAGGGGGAATTGCTGTGGCAGCGCGCCGACCTCGCCCGCCTGGCCGCGGTTCGCGCCGACCGGGCTCACGCGGCGGAAGCCTATTTCGCCGAACATGCGGAGGAATGGGACGCGATCCGTTCCCTCCACGTCGCGGAGGCGGAGGTGGAGGCGACGATGCGCAGGCTGCTGGGCGAAGAGCCGATCGGTCATCTGCTGGACGTCGGCACGGGCACGGGGCGGATGATCGAACTGTTCGGTCCGTCGGCGGACCATGTGACGGCGCTGGATCGCAGCCCCGACATGCTGCGGTTGGCGCGGGCCAAGCTGCCCGAGGATGCGGGCGACAAATATGCGCTGGTGCTGGGCGATTTCGGCGCGCTGCCTTTACAGCCGGGCGGGGCTGACACGATATTGCTGCATCAGGTGCTGCATTATGCGCAGGCGCCCGAAATGGTGATCACAGAAGCGGCCCGCGTCACGGCGGAGGATGGCCGGGTGCTGATCGCCGATTTCGCGGCGCATGAACGGGAAGAGCTGCGGTTGCGCGACCAGCATGCGCGGCTTGGCTTTTCCGACGAGCAGATCGAGAGCTGGTTCGCCGATGCGGGCCTGAAACTGGAACGGGTGGAAACGCTGCCCGGCCAGGAGCTGACGGTAAAATTATGGCTGGGGCGGCGTCATGGCGCGCGCATCCTGCGACATGAAGGACGCATTTGCGCATGACCCTTTCTTTCCCCTCGGTCGAAGAAGCCCGGCGCGCGCTGGACGCTCCGCTTTATGCGGACCTGGCGGGCGACCTCAATGTCAGCTTCGAATTCTTCCCGCCCAAGACGGAGAAGATGGAGGAGCAGCTCTGGTCCGCGATCCAGACGCTGACGCCGCTTGGCCCCAAATTCGTGTCCGTCACCTATGGCGCGGGCGGGTCTACGCGGGAGCGGACGCATAATACGGTGGCGCGGATCGCGAAGGAAACGCCGCTCGCCGCCGCCGCGCACCTGACCTGCGTCGCCGCCAGCAAGGCGGAGATTGACGAGGTGGTCGACGCCTATTGGGAAGCGGGCGTACGCCATATCGTCGCGCTGCGCGGCGATCCGCCCGAGGCGGGGACGAAGTTCGTGCCCCATCCCGAAGGCTATCAGGGGGCGGCCGAACTGGTCGAGGGCGTGCGCAAGCGCCATCCGTTCGAGATTTCCGTCGCCGCCTATCCCGAAACGCACCCCGATGCGTCGTGCGCGCAGAGCGACATCGACAATCTGAAGCGCAAGCTGGATGCGGGCGCCACCCGCGCGATCACGCAATTTTTCTTCGAACCCGACACCTTCTTCCGCTTCCGCGACACGGTGGCGGCGGCGGGGATCACGGCGGACATCATTCCGGGCATCATGCCGGTCAGCAATTTCGCGGCGGTCCAGCGCATGTCGGCCATGTGCAATACCGATGTGCCCGGCTGGATGGGCAAGCTGTTCGAAGGGCTGGACGACCTGCCCGCCGCGCGGCAGCTGGTGTCCGCGACGCTGGCGGCGGAACTGTGCCGCAAACTCTATGCGGGCGGGGTGCGGGACTTTCATTTCTACACGCTTAACCGGGCGGAACTGAGCTATGCGATCTGCCACCTGCTTGGGTGCAGGCCTCAACTGGAGAAGACGGCATGACCGCCGAAGAACGCTTCCGCGCCGTCGCAGCGGAAAAGATCATGATCTTCGACGGCGGCTATGGCACGTCGATCCAGAAACATGGGCTGACCGAGGCGGATTATCGAGGGGATCTCGATCTGGCGAAGGACCAGAAGGGCAATAATGATCTGCTCTGCCTGACGCGGCCGGACATCGTCGAGGGCATCCACGCCGCCTATCTCGACGCTGGCGCCGACATGATCGAGACGAACACCTTTTCGTCCACCAAGATCGCGATGGCCGATTATGGTTGCGAGCATCTGGTGTGGGACATCAACATCGCGGCGGCGCAGCTTGCCCGGCGGGCGTGCGAAGCCGCCACCGCGAAGGATGGACGGCCGCGTTTCGTGGCGGGGTCGATCGGGCCGACGAACAAGACTTTGTCGATCTCGCCGGACGTGAACGATCCCGCCTTCCGCGAGGTCGATTATGATACGCTGAAAGCCGACTATCGCGAGCAGTGCGATGCGTTGATCGCGGGCGGGGTGGACTTCCTGCTGGTGGAAACCTGCTTCGACACGCTGAATGCGAAGGCGGCGGGCATGGCCGCGCGGGAGGCCGAGGCGGCGGCGGGGCGGCCGGTGCCGTTGATGCTGAGCTTCACCATCACCGACATGTCCGGGCGCAACCTGTCGGGGCATACGATCAACGCCTTCTGGTATTCGCTGCGACATCTGAAGCCGCTCACCATCGGCGTGAATTGCGCCTTCGGGGCGGATTTGCTGCGGCCTTATCTGAGCGAGCTGGCGAAAAATGCCGATACGCTGATCCTGGCCTATCCCAATGCGGGGCTGCCCAATGAGCTGGGGCAATATGACGAGCTGCCGGAAACGACGGCGAGCCTGATCCGCCAGTGGGTGGATGAGGGGCTGGTCAATATGGTCGGCGGCTGCTGCGGCACCACGCCCGCGCATATCGGCGCGGTGGCGAAGGCGCTGGCGGGACACAAGCCGCGTGTGGTGCCGGAATTGCCGGTGGTGACGCGGCTCGCGGGCCTCGAACCGATGCATATCGCGGCCTAGTTCCCCTCCCGCTTGCGGGAGGGGTTAGGGGAGGGCATGTGCACTCCCGCTCCGCCTGGAAAGCCCACCCCCGGCCCCTCCCGCTTGCGGGAGGGGAGAAGAGTATTGAAATGACCCAATCCACCGCCACTTTCGTCAATATCGGCGAGCGCACCAACGTCACCGGATCGGCCAAGTTCAAGAAGCTGATCATGGCGGGAGACTATGCCGCGGCCATCGACATCGCGCGCGATCAGGTGGAAAACGGCGCGCAGATCGTCGACGTCAATATGGACGAAGGTCTGCTCGACGCGGTTGAGGCGATGACGACCTTCCTGAAGCTCATGACCTCGGAACCGGACATCAGCCGCGTACCGGTGATGATCGACAGCTCCAAATGGGAAGTGATCGAGGCGGGGCTGAAATGCGTGTCCGGCAAGCCCATCGTCAATTCCATCAGCATGAAGGAGGGCGAGGAAGCCTTCCTGCATCATGCGCGGCTGTGCATGGCCTATGGCGCTGCGGCGGTCATCATGGCCTTTGACGAGACGGGGCAGGCGGACACGCAGGCGCGCAAGGTCGAGATTTGCGAGCGCGCCTACAAGCTGCTGATGACCATCGGTTTCCCGCCGGAGGATATCATCTTCGACCCCAATATCTTCGCGGTGGCGACGGGGATCGAGGAGCACAACAACTACGGCGTGGACTTTATCGAAGCCTGCCGGGAGATCAAAAAGCGCTGCCCGCATGTCCACATCTCGGGCGGTCTGTCGAACTTCTCCTTCTCCTTCCGCGGCAATGAGCCGGTGCGGCGGGCGATGCATAGCGTCTTCCTCTACCACGCGATTCCCGCCGGGCTGGATATGGCGATCGTCAACGCCGGGCAGTTGGACGTCTATGACGCCATCGACCCTGCCCTGCGCCAGGCGTGTGAGGATGTGCTGCTGAACCGCGATTCCGACGCGGGCGAGCGGCTGGTCACGCTGGCCGAAAGCTTCCGGGGCAAGGACGCGGCGTCCGAAAAGGCGGCCGAGGAATGGCGCGGTTGGCCGGTCGCCAAGCGGCTGGAACATGCGCTGGTCAAGGGCATCGACATGTATGTGGTCGAGGATACGGAGGAATGCCGCCTGTCCGCCGAAAAGCCGATCCATGTGATCGAAGGACCGCTCATGGACGGCATGAACGTCGTCGGCGACCTGTTCGGCGCGGGCAAGATGTTCCTGCCGCAGGTGGTGAAGTCCGCACGCGTCATGAAGAAGGCGGTCGCGCATCTTCTGCCCTTCATTGAGGCGGCCAAGGAACCCGGCGCCAAGGGCAAGGGCAAGATCATCATGGCGACCGTCAAGGGCGACGTCCATGACATCGGCAAGAATATCGTCGGCGTCGTGCTCCAGTGCAACGGCTTCGACGTGATCGACATGGGCGTGATGGTGCCGTGGCAAGACATCATCAAGGCCGCGAACGAGAATGACGCCGACATGATCGGCCTGTCGGGCCTTATCACCCCCTCGCTGGACGAGATGGTGACGGTGGCCGTCGAGATGCAGCGCGCGAATATGACCATGCCGCTGCTGATCGGCGGCGCGACCACATCGCGCGTCCATACGGCGTTGCGGATCGATCCCGCCTTTACCGGGCCGGTCGTGCATGTGCTGGACGCCAGCCGCGCCGTGGGCGTGGCGACGGCGCTGGTGTCCGAAACGCAAAAGACCGACTTCGTCCAGAAGACGAAGGACGATTATGAACATGTCCGCAAGGCGCGCGAGGGCAAGGGGCAGAGCCAGCTTCTGTCCATCGAGGACGCCCGCGCCAACGGGTTCGAGATGGACGAGAGCCTGAAGGCCCCGCGCCCGCGCCTGCCGGGCGTCCACCGCTTCCCGGACTGGGATCTGAAGGATCTCGTCGACTATATCGACTGGACGCCCTTCTTCCGCGCCTGGGAACTGGCGGGCAATTATCCCGCGATACTGGAGGACAAGGTGGTCGGCGAAAGCGCGACCAGCCTGTTCGCCGACGCGCAGAAGATGCTGGACCGGATCGTCAGCGAGAAATGGCTGACGGCGCGGGGCGTCTGCGGCCTATGGCCGTGCCGCCGCGAGGGCGACGACATCATCGTCCATGTCGAGGATGAGAAGCACTTCACCCTGCCGATGCTGCGCCAGCAGATCGCCAAGCGGGAAGGGCGGGCGAACATGTGCCTCGCCGATTTCATCAGCCATGACGGCGACTGGATGGGCGGTTTTGCGGTTTCGATCCACGGCATCGAGCCGCATCTGGCGCGGTTCAAGAATGCGATCGATGATTATTCGGACATATTGTTGAAGGCGCTGGCCGACCGCCTCGCCGAAGCCTTCGCCGAGCGGCTGCACCATTATGTCCGCACCGCGCTATGGGGCTATGCGGAGGGTGAGCAGCTTACCAACGAGGCGCTGATCAGGGAGAAATATCGCGGCATCCGCCCGGCTCCCGGCTATCCCGCCTGCCCGGAACACAGTTTGAAACCGCTGCTGTTCGACATGCTGGACGCGCACCATGCGACCGGCGTCACGCTGACGGAAAGCTTCGCCATGCTGCCCACGGCGGCGGTCAGCGGCTTTTACTTCGGGCACCCGCAGGCGGAATATTTCGGCGTGGCGCGGGTGGGACGGGACCAGCTTGAGGATTACGCCAAGCGGCGCGGCGTTGATATCGACACCGCCGAGCGTTGGTTGCGGCCGAATTTGGATTGAGTCGTCCAATCCTCCCCAAGCTCGCTTGGGGAGGATTTAGTTCACCGTCTCTCGTGGTTCGCCGCGACCGCCTTCGCCACCGCCTGCATCAGCGCCCAGCGCGCCGGAATCCCCTCGGTCGTGCTGCCGATCATCACCGCCACGGCATAGCTGGTCCCGTCGGGCGCGGTCATGATGCCGATATCGTTGAAGCCGGTCGAGCGCGGGGCCAGTTCCTGACCGGTGCCGGTCTTGTGCAGATATTTCCACCCCGCCGGCACGCCGCCCTTGATCCGCTGCGGTCCGGTCTTGGCTTCGCTCATGATCGACATCAGCAACTGACTGGAAGAAGGCGCGAGCATGTCGCCTTCCTTCAGCTTGGCGAGCGCCTGCACGATGGATGAAGGCGCCGCTCCGTCCGGGGGGCTGGCCAGATAATTGTCGAGCGCCTTCTGCCGCACCGACATGGGCAGCC
>DASVOF010000083.1:0-12538 GCA_036383495.1 Sphingobium sp.
CCCCCGCCACGCCCGACCGCGCCGCCCCGGCCATGGAACAGCTGCATCGCCGCGCCCGCCTGCGCAAAGACCGGGGCCAGCGCCCTGCTCGCCTGATGCAGCCCCCAGGTGGAGGTGATGTAGCCGCCATCCTTGTTGCTGTCGGAATAGCCGATCATCACTTCCTGATGGCCGCGTTCCTTCACGACGGCGGCGATTTCGGGCAGGCCGAAATAGGCCGACATGATCGCGGGCGCGGCCTCAAGGTCGGCGATCGTCTCGAACAGGGGCACCGCCATGATCGCGGCATGCGGGGCGGACCCGTCCACGCCCGCGCGCCACAGGCCCGCTTCCTTCAGCAGGATATTGACCTCCAGCAGGTCGGACACGCTTTCCGCCTTGGAGATGATATAATGGGTGATGCAGGCGGGACTGTAGACCCGGTGCGCGTCGGCCGCCGCCTGGATGATCGCGAGTTCGGAGGCGGTTTCTTCCGAATAGTCCGAAAAGCGCGCGCCCAGCGGACGGTTGCTGGCCAGTTCGCGGCGCAGAAGCGCGACGCGGGCCTGCTCGTCGAGGCTGGCATAGTCGGGCTCCACCCCGGCTTGTTTCAGCAGCTCGGCGACGACGCGGCTGTGCACGTCGCTGTTCTGCCGCATGTCGAGCGTGGCGAGATGGAAGCCGAACGTCTCGACCGCGCGGATCAACCGGCCGAGCGCGCCGCCGGTCGCCAGCGCGCCGTCGCCCTCGCTCGCCAGCCCCTGCGCAACGATCACCAAGTCGCGGCGCAGGTCGCCGGGGCTGTCATAGGCCGCGCCTTCCAGCGGGGAGGGGCGGGACGGCTCCATCCCCACGAGCGCGCAATAGGTGGCGCAAAGCCGGGCGTATATGCCCGACAGCGCGCGGCGATAGGGTTCGTCCCGCCGGCTGGGCGACAGGTCGCCGCTGGCGTCGGCGAGGTCGAGCACCGGCTGCGGCACCTGGGCAAGCTCGGTCGAGAGCGACAGTTCCGCGCCCAGCGCATGGAGCGCTTCCAGATAATAAGCGACCGCCGCCTCGCAGCCGCGCCCCAGGGCGGAGCGCAGCTGCGCCGCCTGAACGAAGGGATTGCCGTCGCGATCGCCGCCGATCCAGTTGCCGACGCGCAGGAAACTTTGCGGACGGGCGCCCAACACCCGTTCCCACCGGGCGTAGAGCGCGGGCAGGACGGGAAGGAAGATGTCGCGGAAATAGGTCAGGACATTGTCGATCTCATCCTGCACGAACAGCTTTTCGCGACGTAGCGGGCGCGTCTGCCACAGCAGAGCGATCTGGCGGCAGATCGCCTCGTCGAGATTTTCGCCATCGTCCGTTTCGGTGCGGCCCGCATCCTTGAGCAGCATCAGGTCGGCGATGCGATTCTTGTGGTCGATCATGCTCTTGCGCCGCACCTCCGTCGGGTGGGCGGTGAGCACGGGGACGATCAGCGCCTGGGACAACAGGTCGGCCACCGCCTCGCGGGTGATGCCGTGGGATTCGAGCCGCGCGACGGCGGAGGCGACATCGGCGTCGGGATCGGCCGCGACGCCCTGCCGGTCCTCCGCCAGATTGGCGAGCATCGAAAACAGCATGAAACCGCGCACGAAGGAGAGCGTGTCGTCGAGGCCAAGCGCGTCGAGGCCGCTATCGACCAGATCAGCGCCGTGAATGCCGCGCGCTCGGTCAACCGAGGCCGATCGGATATATTCGGTCTGCCGATAGAGCCGGTCGCCGCCATAGGCGCGGATCACGTCGCCCAGAAGGCGCCCCAGATAACGGATGTCGGGGTTCTGCGTGATCGCAGGCGCGGAAGCAGGTGCAGGAGTCGCCATGGTGACAAGTGCTGCATCGCAACAATCGGAGGGTCAAGAGAATTGCCTGTATCGACCCCACCTTAAAAGGCCGGGCTTGCGCGAACGCCTCCCGCTGGGCCAAAGGACGATCGTGACCGCCAGCATCAGCATAGGAACCGACAGCAACGGCAACCCCGTTCTGGTCGATGTCGAGGAATTGCTCGCCACCCGCCTGCTCGTCCAGGGCAATTCGGGATCGGGCAAGTCGCACCTGCTGCGCCGCCTGCTGGAGGAAAGCGCGCCGATGGTGCAGCAGGTCGTGATCGATCCGGAGGGCGATTTCGTCACGCTGGCCAATGAATATGGCCATGTGGTGATCGACGCGGGCGACTATAATGAGCGCGAGATCGTCAAGATGGCGATGCGGATACGCGAGCATCGCGCGTCGGTGGTGCTCAGCCTCGAATCGCTGGAGTTGGAGGCGCAGATGAAATGCGCCGCGACCTTCCTGTCGACCCTGTTCGACGCGCCGCGCGACCATTGGTATCCCGCGCTGGTGGTGGTGGACGAGGCGCAGATGTTCGCGCCGGTCGCCGCCGGCGATGTGTCGGACGAGGCGCGGCGGCTCAGCCTTGCCGCCATGACCAACCTGATGTGCCGGGGACGCAAACGCGGCCTCGCCGGCGTGATCGCGACGCAGCGGCTGGCCAAGCTGGCGAAGAATGTCGCCGCCGAAGCGTCGAACTTCCTGATGGGGCGCACCTTCCTCGACATCGACATGGCTCGCGCCGCCGATCTGCTGGGCATGGAGCGGCGGCAGGCGGAGCAGATCCGCGATCTGGAGCGGGGGCGCTTCCTGGCTCTTGGACCCGCCATCTGCCGCCGCCCGGTGGCGGTTAAGATCGGGGCGGTGAAGACCAGCACGCGCGGCGGCACCCACAAGCTTATGCCGCCGCCCGTCGCCGCGACCGGGGATATGCAGGAGCTGCTGTTTGCGAGGGTAGAGGAAGACGCCCCGCCCCCTCCCCCACCGCGCGCGGAGCCGCCGCCGCTGCCCGCCGAAGAATTGATGCGGGCGCTCGCCGCCACGCCTTCGGCCAGGCCCACCGCGCCGGAGCTGGATTTTGGGCAGAATGAGCCGATCGTCATCGCCGTGCTGGAGGAGATCGTCGCCGATCTTGGCGACGCGCAGCCGAGTGTGTCGACGCTGTATCAGGATTTCGGCGTTCGCTGCCGGATGAAGGGTCTGCGCCAGCCCCCGCTCGACCTGCCCGCCTTTCGCAAGCGTTTCGCCATGGCCCAGGCGGGGATGGCGGACGCCAACGATCCGCGCTGGTCCGACGCGATGCGCGCGGCCGAACCCGTGCCCGAAGATATGCTCGCGCCCTTCCTGCTGATCGCGCGGGCGGCGATGCAGGGACTGCCCTGCCCCGACGATGCGGCGCTCGCGCGCGCCTATGGCACCAGTTCGCCGGGGCGCGTGCGGCGGCTGATCGACTATATGGAAAAGCTGGGCGTGATCGTGGCGCGCACCGATTTCGGCGGGCGGCGCTCCATCGGCGTGCCGCAACTGGGCCTGTCGACGGCGGCGGAAGGATGAGCGCATCGATCCTCTTCGTCTGCCTTGGCAATATCTGCCGATCACCCCTGGCGGAGGCGGCCTTGCGCGTGGAGGCGGAGCGCACCGGCCTGGTCATCGAGGTGGATTCGGCGGGAACCGGCGACTGGCATGTGGGATCGCCGCCGGACAGCCGCGCGCAGGCGGTGGCGCTGCGCCATGGCGTCGACATATCGGGCTATCGCGGGCGGCAGGTGACGCCGGAGGACTTCCGACGATTCGATCATGTCTTCGCGCTGGATGGCGAGAATTTGAAGAATTTGCGGCGGCTGCGCCCTTCGAATGGCACGGCGGAACTCGGCCTGCTCATGGATCTGGTGCCCGGACGCGAAGGGACCGGCGTCACCGACCCCTATTTCGGCGAGGACGCCGGGTTCGACGTGACCTGGGACGATGTCACGCGCGCGGCGAAGGCGATTGTCGAGCACTTGCTGGCCCGGCAATAAATGCCCGTTCGCCTCAGGAAGGCGCGCAGAGTCCCGCCGTCGCGACCTTGAGCGTGTCCTCGATCTGGATGGCGGCCTCCTTCTCGCAGACCATCTTCGGATTGGCCGAAAACATGCTGGTGCATACCATCCCGGTAATCAGCCGCAGCCGCCGGGCGAGCCTGTCCGCGGAAACATGGGGTATAGCGGCGCGCAGATGCTGCAATATCGCTCCGGTCGTCGGCGCCAGATGGAGCATCGCCTCGAAATGCCGCTCCCCCTCCTCCGACACCAGCATCGCGGACAGAAAACGCGCGTAGGTGCGCTCCCCCTGCGAATTGGCCTGTTCGAGCAGGGGACGGAAAAAGGCGTCGAGCAACGCGCCGACATCATGAAGGCGTCCTTCCGCTTCGATCTGCTCCAGCAACCTGGCTTGGGCGGCGTCGACGACAGGCATGCGCCGCGCGAGGATCGCCTCCACCAGACCAGCGATGCTCCCGAAATGATATTGTACCGCATATTTGTTGCTGCTTCCGGCCGCGAGCTGGATTTGCCGCATGGAAGAGCCATCCAGCCCAAGTCGTCCAAAAAGCTGTTCGGCGGCCTCGATGAGCCGGTCGGCGCTAGCCCGATCCCTTTTGGGCGGCTGCGCCTTATCCGTCGTCATGCTCACCCCCCTCGGTAAATTGTCCATCCTTAACGGTTGAAGTCAGGATACTTAGACCTTTGGCGAAAAAATGAAACCATGCGAGAGGAACAGCGCCGTCCAGGCGCTTCCCCTCGACGGAAGGCCAACCAAGTTGACGCCAGTCTCGATTTTTGCTGTTTGCACCAACATTTGCAGCGAGGAGAGACATGGTGGCGGAGGCGATCGGGACTAAGAACATATTGCCCGTGGATTGGCCTTCCGGCCGCTACGCCGGTCGCGTGCTGCGGCCAGCGGGACCCAGCCCGATATTGATCGAAAACGGCATCGCCTATGACATGTCCGCCGTCGCGCCGACTATGTCGCAGCTGCTGGACCGTCAGCCTCTTTCCGTCGCGGGCGGCGAAGAAATGGGCGATTTCCTCGCGCTCGATCTGCCGCTGCTCAGCCCCGTCGATCTTCAGTGCGTCAAGGCGTGCGGCGTCACCTTCGCCCTGTCTGCGATCGAGCGGGTGATCGAAGAGCGCGCGCGGGGCGACGCGGCGGAAGCCGCCAGCATACGCGGACGGCTGGAAGAGAGCGTCGGCGGCTCCATCCGGTCGGTGGTTCCCGGCTCCGCAGAAGCCGCGGCGCTCAAGCAGGCGCTGATCGAGGGCGGGCTGTGGTCCCAATATCTGGAAGTCGCCATCGGTCCGGACGCGGAAGTCTTCACCAAGGCGCCGGTGCTGTCGACCGTCGGGTCGGGCGCGGAGATCGGCGTGCGCTCGGATTCGACCTGGAACAACCCCGAACCCGAAATCGTGCTGATCGTCGACGCCAGCGGGACGACGGTGGGCGCCACGCTGGGCAACGACGTCAACCTGCGCGATTTCGAGGGGCGCTCCGCGCTCCTGCTGGGCAAGGCGAAGGACAATAACGCCTCCTGCGCGCTCGGGCCGCTCATTCGCTTGTTCGACGACAGCTTCTCGATCGACGATGTGCGATCGGCAGAAGTGGCGCTGACCATCGAGGGCACGGATAATTACCGGCTGGAGGGCGTCAGCAGCATGAACCAGATCAGCCGCGACCCGCTCGAACTGGTGCGCCAGACGCTGAGCGAGCATCAATATCCCGACGGTTTCGCCCTGTTCCTGGGCACGCTGTTCGCGCCGGTACAGGATCGCGACGAACCCGGACGCGGCTTCACCCACAAGGTCGGCGACACAGTCGCGATCTCCACGCCGAAGCTCGGAACGCTGGTCAACCGCGTGGTGACGTCGAAGGACGCCGCGCCCTGGAGCTTCGGCCTGGGGGCGCTAATGGCGAACCTGGCGGATCGCGGCCTGCTGGGCGGAGGGAAGGCATGAGCGGGCGGGCGCAATATCCGAGCCTGGCGGGCAAGCGTGTCTTCATCAGCGGCGGGGGCAGCGGGATCGGCGAAGGGCTGGTCGAGGCATTTGCAGCGCAGGGCGCGCATGTCGCCTTTTGCGACATAATGAACGAGGCGGGCCGTGCACTGGTCGATCGGCTGTCGGGCGCGCCCATCAAGCCGGTCTTCCGCCATTGCGACCTGCGCGACATCGCGTCGGTGCAGGCGATGATGGCGGATCTGGAAACCACGCTGGGCGGGATCGACATCGTGGTCAACAACGCCGCCAATGACGATCGCCACGATGTCGGGGACGTGACGCCGGACTATTGGGACGAGCGCATGGCCGTGAACCTGCGCCATTTGTTCTTCGTGGCGCAGGCGGCGGTTCCCGCGATGCGGCGGGCGGGCGGCGGCGTGATCCTGAATTTCGGGTCGATCAGCTGGCATCTGGGATTGCCAAGCCTCGCGCTTTACCAGACGGCCAAGGCCGCGATCGAAGGGATGACGCGCGGCATGGCGCGCGATCTGGGCCGCGACAATATCCGCGTCAATACGATCGTGCCCGGCAATGTGAAGACGCCGCGCCAGGAGAAATGGTACACGCCCGAGGGCGAGGCGGAACTCGTCGCGGCGCAGTGCCTAGACGGGCGCATCCTGCCCAGCGACGTCGCCGCGCTGACGCTGTTCCTGGCGTCGGACGACGCGCGCATGTGCACGGGGCACGATTATTTCGTCGACGCCGGCTGGCGCTGAGACGAACCTTCGCTTCGTCTATGGGGAAAACCCCCTTAGGATGATGGGAACACAAGGGGGAAGGACGAAGGATGGAAGAAGGGAACGCAGCGAAGGTCAACATGGCCTTCATTTCGGCGATCGTCGCGGTTGCGACCATCGGCGGATTCATGTTCGGCTATGACTCGGGCGTCATAAACGGCACGCAAAAGGGGCTGGAGGCCGCGTTCGACCTCGGCCGGCTGGGGATCGGCGTCAATGTCGGCGCCATTCTGGTCGGTTCGTCGATCGGCGCCTTTCTCGCCGGGCGGATGGCCGACCTGATCGGCCGACGCGGCGTCATGATCCTAGCCGCGATCCTCTTCCTGGGCAGCGCATTGCTGGCGGGCGCGGCGGGATCGTCCGCCATCTTCATCATCGCGCGCGTCATCGGCGGCCTGGGCGTCGGCGCGGCGAGCGTGATTTCCCCTGTCTATATTTCCGAAGTGACGCCGGCGGCGGTGCGCGGGCGGCTTTCGAGCGTGCAACAGGTGATGATCATTTCCGGCCTGACCGGCGCCTTCGTCGCGAACTTCGCGCTGGCCCGCTACGCCGGGGGCTCCACCGCCAATCTGTGGCTGGGCTTCGCCGCGTGGCGGTGGATGTTCTGGCTGCAGGCGATCCCGGCGGCGATCTATTTCGTCGCGCTGCTCGCGATCCCGGAAAGCCCCCGCTATCTGGTTGCGCGCGGACGCGTGCAGGAGGCGCAGGCGGTGCTGACGCGCCTGTTCGGGCCGCAGGAAGCCGCGCGGAAAGTCACAGAGATTAGCGACAGCCTGGCGGCGGACCATCACCGCCCGAAACTGTCGGACCTGATCGACCGGACCAGCGGCCGCATCCGGCCGATCGTGTGGACGGGCATCGGCCTTGCCGTGTTCCAGCAGCTGGTCGGCATTAACGTCGTCTTCTATTATGGCGCGACACTGTGGGAAGCGGTCGGCTTTTCCGAAGATCATGCGCTGCAGACCAACATATTGTCGGGCGTGCTGTCGATCGGCGCGTGCCTCGGCGCGATCATGCTGGTGGACCGGATCGGGCGCAAGCCGCTGCTGCTGATCGGATCGGCCGGGATGGCGGCGACGCTGGCGACCGTGGCCTATGCCTTTTCGACCGCCGTCACCGACGCCGGCGGCGCGGTCAGCCTGCCGGGCCATAGTGGCGTGATCGCACTGGTCGCCGCCAATCTCTACGTGATCTTCTTCAACATGTCGTGGGGGCCGATCATGTGGGTGATGCTGGGCGAGATGTTCCCCAACCAGATCCGCGGCTCCGGCCTCGCCGTGTCGGGTTTCGCCCAATGGATCGCCAATGCGGTGGTCTCGGTCAGCTTCCCCTCGCTCGTCCTGTCGCCGGGGCTGGCCATCACCTATGTCGGCTATGCGCTGTTTTCGGCCATTTCCTTCTTCTTCGTCCGCGCGCTGGTGCAGGAAACGCGCGGGCGTGAGCTGGAAGACATGCAGGGCTGACCAAAGTCCGGACGCCTTCCTCCGTCTGTTCCCGCAAGGATCAGCGGAGGAGGAGCGGGCCGTCGGATTGACTGCGGATCAAACGTCAGTGGCGGGTGCGGGATCCGGTTCCCATTGCGTAGCGGGTATCGCGCAGTCGAATTTCATGAAATCAACGCTGGATATGGGTCGATCGCTCCCTGGCCTTCCTTCCCCATATTTATTCATTTTAACCGTTTCTAAATTTTGTATAAAAATCTTATCCTATTCTTGGATAATGAATGATAGATTTGAACATGAAGCGAAAATGACAAATCTATACTGTTTATGTGACAGATGATGTCATAAAACTGTTTTGCATGGGCCTTAGTGGCCGCCCCCGGAAAACATCCACTCAATGGATCTCCAAAGGGGTTAAATCATGATTCGCTCTTCCACGTCCCTGCTGCGCGCATCTCTGTGCGCCGCGCTTCTCGCCTCGGTTTCCGCACCCGCGCTCGCCAGCACCGCCGCCAATGAGCAACTGCCCGCCGAAGCGCCGGCCGCCGACGATTCCGGCATGGCCGCGATCGTCGTCACCGCCACCAAGCGCGAAACCGACCTGCAGGAAACGCCGATCGCCATGGCGGTGATGAGCACCGAGGCGCTCAAGGACCGTCACGTCCAGAGCCTCTATGACCTCGCCGACGGCGCCGTGCCCAGCCTGCGCGTCGCGACCTTCGAAGCGCGCCAGTCGGCCCTCACCATCGGCATTCGCGGCATCGTGCCGCTCGACGCCAACCAGCCCGCGCGCGAACAGGGCGTCGGCATCTATGTCGACGGCGTCTATCTCGGCCGCCAGCATGGCCTGAACGCCGCGCTGTTCGACATCGAGCGCATCGAAGTGCTGAAAGGCCCCCAGGGCACGCTGTTCGGCCGCAACACCGAAGGCGGCGCTCTGTCCATCGTCACCGCCGCGCCCACGGGCGAATTTGGCGGCCGGATCAGCGGCGGCGTCGGCAACTATGGCTCCAACACCATGTCGGCGCACCTCAACCTGCCCGAATTTCAGGGTTTCAGCCTGAAGATCGACGGCGTGAAACAATATCAGGGCGCGACCACGAAGAACCCGCTCGCGGGTCAGGCCGGCTGGAACTATTATGACCGTCAGGGCCTGCGCATCGCGGCGCGCTGGCAGCCGACCAGCGATATCACCAACGACTTCGCGTTCGATATCGCCAAGGACAAGAACACGCCCTTCTACAGCCAGTTGCTGAACTACAATCCCAACAACTGCACCAACGGGCCCGTCACCGCCGCCTGTTCGCTGCCCGGCATCAACTACACGGCCCTGACCGGCGGTCCGGTCAAGGCGCTGCCGCCGGGCGTGGTCGTCAATGGCGACACCCGCATGAAGGTCGCCGACATCGGCGTGCCGCAGCAGCCCAGCATCGACAAGACGCATGGCTTCACCAACACGCTGAAGTGGAAGGTTTCGCCCGATCTGGAACTGCGTTCGATCACCGCATGGCGCGGCGTGGACGTCGATCAGTGGGATAATTCCGGCGGCGCGCACCGCATCCCGGTGCTCGGCGTCACGACGGCTTCCGCCACCAGCGGCTATTTCAGCCGTTACAGCCTTGCCGGCCTGCGCCAGCGCCAGTTCAGCCAGGAACTGCAGGCGGTCGGCACGGCCGGTTCGATCGATTATGTCGCGGGCCTGTTCTACTTTAACGAACATGTCAGCGACGACGCGGCGACGCCCAATTCCAACCGCTGGAATGCCGATGCGAACGCCGACGGTCTGCCCGATGTCGGCGCGAACGGCCTGCGCTACACCATCGTCGACCCGTGCCTCTTCATCAACGGTGCGCCCGCCGGTTCGCAGCCGGGCTGCCGCTCGATCGACCGCGCTTCCGAAGTCTGGTCGAAGAGCTACGCCGCCTATGGCCAGGCCACCTGGAACGCGACGGACAAGCTGCACGTCACGGTCGGCGCGCGCTACACCACCGACAAGAAGCGCGGCGTGCTGCATTTCTTCCGCAACGTGAACTACGACAATCCGGCCAACGCCACGATCGTCACCGGCAATGGCTATGCGCCGCTGGACAAGAAGTGGCACCGTTTCAACCCGATGGCCACGATCGCCTATGACGTGAACGACGACGTCCACGTCTACGCCAAATATGCGACCGGCTATCGCGCCGGCGGCGCCAGCTCGCGCACCGCGAACTACCAGGCGTTCAATCCGGAAGACGTGAAGTCCTATGAAGTCGGCCTGAAGGCGGACTTCTGGGATCACCGCGCGCGGCTCAACCTGGCGGGCTACATCATGGACCGCAAGGACAGCCAGATCGACATCAGCTTCATCCAGACGGCGGCTGGCAGCAACGTCAACGTCCTTCAGACCATCAATGCCGAGGGCACGACCAAGATCCGCGGCATCGAAGCGGACCTGACGGTCAACCCGGTCGAGGGGCTGACGCTGAACGCGTCCTACGCCTACACCTATACCAAGGTGCCGCTGGTGCCGATCACCTTCACGGCGGGCGGCCTCACTTCGGCGCCGGTGCTCCAGCAATTCTACATCCCGTTCACGCCCCGCAACGCGGCCAGCGGCTCGATCGACTATGCTTTGCCGATCGGTGGCGGCGACGCGGCGGTGAAGTTCCACGCCGACGCCAACTATTCGCAGGCCACCCAGGCCTTCGACCAGTTCGCAACCAAGAACGACGCGTCGTTCATCGTGAACGCCCGCCTCTCGCTCGCGGACATCAGCCTGTCGGATGCCGGTCAGAAGCTGACCGTCAGCCTTTGGGGACGCAACCTGTTCGACGAGCAGTATATCTTCCGCCGCGACCCGTCGAACAGCCTGCCGGCCGCACCGACGTCCAGCCTGGCAAACGGCAACATCGGCAACGTCCTGGGCGACTACGGCAACTTCAACGCGCCGCGCACCTACGGCGTGGAAGCTACCGTGAAGTTCTGATCCCTTCAAAATACGGAAAAGAAATGGCGCGCCGCCCCAAGCGGCGCGCCATTTTTCATGTCACGGGCAGCAGCACCGTAACCTTAAGCCCCGGCCCGGCGTGAAGGTCGCCGCCGCCAGCACGAACTCCGAAGCCCAGCGGATAGATGGTCCCACGCGGCGCGAAATAGACGCCGATCGCCGTCGCCAGCGTCACGCACAGGAAAAAACGGGAAGGCGAGCGCCAGCGCCCGCAGGGATCTGAAGGGAATTACCCCTTGAGCATATAGCCTACGCCGCGAACAGTCATGATCGGATCGTCATCGCCAAATATGGTGAGCTTGATCCGCAGGCGGCGAATATAGGCGTCGACCAGATTGGTCGTCGGCTCGGAATCATAATGCCACACCCGTTCGAGCAACATCGCGCGCGTCATGACGGTATCGACATGGCGAGCCAGTTCCGTGAGCAGCCTGAACTCAATCTTCTGAAGGCTGAGCGTCTTGCCATTACGCCAGGCGCTGTGACGCGTAGGGCTGACCACCAGGTCACCGGCGCGGAGCGTTTCCTCCGATCCATGCTCACGCCATCCCCGCGCCCGCATAAGGGCGCGAAGCCGCGCGTTAAGCTCGTCGGGATCGACCGGCTTTACGAGATAATCGTCCGCGCCGCTCTCCAGCCCTTCGATCTTGTGCCGGGACTGGCCGAGCGCGGTCATCATGATGACCGGGGTCAGGATATTGCGCTCCCGCAGGCTTTTGAGCACCGTGAGGCCGTCCATCATCGGCAATATGCGATCCAGGATGATGGCGTCGAAATGCCGGGCCGCAATCAGTTCCAGCGCGCGGCGGCCATCCGACGCGATGATGGTCTCATGCCCGAAAAGACGCAACTGTTCGCCAAGCTGAACAGTCAATTCTTCGTCATCTTCGACGAGCAGCAATTGCAGAGACAATGATCCGCCCCAGAACCAGATTCCAGATCAGCGGCGTCTATGACGATCAGGTTTCAACTAGATGACAATATGGGCAAGGCTTGGCGCGGACGTTGCCGGGTCGGCCTCGTCGCTGCATCGATGACGGCCTGACACACGGCTAACGATCTCTATCCGACTACTCATACGACCGCTCGTATGAGTAGTCGCTGCGCCGCTCGCTGAATCCTCAATCTCGTCCGACACCGGCCACCCCGCTCAAAGAGCGGCAATCATCCCGGCGGATGCCCGGCGTGCAAGGCGGTCGCCAGACCTCGCTTACTCGCGGTCAGCATATTTCAGAATAGCTCTTTTTGCGCTCCGACCGTTGTCATCGATTCAGTCGAGTCGATCGATCTGCGCCTTTCAGCGATAGGCATTGGGCGCGAGCACCGTCGTTTCCGGACGACCATGGACAGGAAAATCAAGGAAAATGGTGCCCGGGGACGGAGTCGAACCGCCGACACTGCGATTTTCAGTCGCATGCTCTACCAACTGAGCTACCCGGGCAACGGGCGCCGATGAGAACCACCGGTCGCTTTGAGAGGCGTGCCTATAGGCATCAATCCGGG
>DASVOF010000084.1:0-63491 GCA_036383495.1 Sphingobium sp.
GAGACTGGCGGTCCAGATCGTGCGATAGGTTTTTTCGCGCAGAGGCTCCAGCAAGGTGAAGCGCGCTGGGCCCGCCGTCGCCGGCACAGGTTCCGACAGGCCCGCCGGATCGTCTCTCATTCCCATTCTCCGCTCATATTCATCGGCCCTATATGCCAACTCCTTCGCGAAAGGCGATGGCTATCCTCAACTACCGCCCGCCATGTTGACCGATCCAGTTTCACAGCGAACTGCTATAGCCGCCATTCACCGGATAGGTCTGGCCCGTGGTCCAGCTTGCCGCATCCGACGCCAGCAGCAGCACCGTCCCGACAATGTCTTCGGGCAGGCCGTGGCGGCGGATCGGATAGCGGGACAGCTGCGCCTTCGCGCGGTCGCTCGACAGGAAGGCCGTTAGGTCAGGCTCGGGCAGTTCCGGACGGATCGTGGCGATGGCGACGCAATTGGCGGTGACGCCGAACCGCGCCGCGTCGGCGGCCAGGCTGCGCATGAACCCGCTCGCGCCCGCCTTGGCCGCTGCATATTCGGCCTGTCGCCCTTCCAGGTTCCGGGCCGCGTCGGAAATGACGGTGACGATGCGGCCATAGCCGCGCTCGACCATGCCCGGCAGCAAAGCGTGGCAGCAGTTCATCACGCCCAGCAGGTTGACGTACAGGTAACGATGCCAATGCGCCGGATCGCTTTCCCAGAACAGGGGGAAGCCGGTGAACCCCTGCGGCCCGGCATTGCCGGCATTGTTGACCAGGATGGCGATCGGCCCGAGCGCGGCTTCGGCCTGGGCGACTCCCGCGCGCACCTGTGCCAGATCGCCGACATCGGCCAGCATCGCATGGGCGCGCACGCCCATCTCCTCGATCTCGCGCACGACCGCCGCCGCCCGCGCGGCGTCGACATCGTTGATAATGATCCCGCCCGCGCCCCGCCCGGCCAGCGCCAGCGCGATCGCGCGTCCGACACCCTGTCCCGCCCCCGTCACCAGCGCCACCCGGCCCTTGAGGTCGAAAATATCCTCGCCCAACATCCTTACACCGTCGCCACGCCCGTCACCGGCGATCCGACAGCGCCGGGCAGGCGCAGCGGCGGCGCGGTAAACAGGAAGCGCGAACGTCCATTGGCGCGCAACCAGTCGGCCAGGTCGGACAGCAGGAACAGCTCACCCAATGGGATGCCGAGGCGGAACAGGCAGAGATTGTGCAGCGGGATATGCGGTCCATGCCCGTCGGGCATGTGGGTCGTGGGCAGCACTTCCACCGCTTCATTGTCGGACACGATCGCCACGATTCCGCTCTCGTCGATCCAGCGTTGCAACAGCGGATCACCGCCGTCCAGCCCGGAACAGCGATGCTGGTCGAAGGGCGCGGCGGGATCGGCATAGCGCGCCAGCAGCGCGCGGTCGAACCCCGTGCGCACTGTCAGCACGTCGCCCGGCCCGACTTCCACCTTGTCCGCTTCGATGATGCGCATCAGCTGGTCATAGCCGACCGCGACGCGCTCCAGCCCGACATGCGCGAACAGGTCGATCATCACCCCGCGCGTCTGCAACCCGGTTTCGGCGATCGTCTCGATGCCCAGCGCGTGGGCGCCATAGGGCCCGTCCTTGGGCGCCCCTCCCCGCACATAGTCGACCGGCCCGCAAACATGTCTGTTCGCGTGATAGCCGTTATAATAGGTCGCCTCCCGCTCCCCCGCGCCATGCGCGTCGTAGAGCATGCCGATGTGGCAGAGACTGTCCCACTGGGTCGAAAATTGCAGGCTGAGAAGCGCCTTGTCGTCGCACACCACATCATCCTGGCCCGCCTGCACCCGTTCCATCGGATAATTGATCGTCGGGTCCTCACCGCGCAGGAACCAGCCCATCTCCGGCGGCTTGCGGCGGGGATGCAGTTCCACATGGCGCGGGCAGTCGAGCGGCAGCGACAGGCAGAAGGCGATGCCTTCGCGCACTTCGGCGGCGGCCGCCCGGCGACGCTCAGGCGTGATCAGGTTGAGCCGGCCCAGCTGGTCGTCCGCACCGAAATCGCCCCAGTTCGATCCTTCCGGACGTTTGGTCCATCGTGGGGTGACGGCCTCGCTCATTGGCTTCTTCTCCTGATGCGCTGTCTGCCGTCCGGGATTGCAATAGCGCCAAAGCATTTACAAGGGCCGCTCGCCGAATCGAATCGGACGGCCGCAGCGGCGACGCTGGCCCGTGCGGGCCAGCGACTCGGGGAATGGACCACCCCCGTCGCCGCTGCGTGACGATCCGCCCCGATTTTTATTTCCGAATAGGATTCTGTAATTATCCCGGAGTTTAGGGCTTTTTCATCCAAATATTGCACATACCTCTATGCATAAAAACGGATAGCATTTCATTTTGATATTGACTGGACAGCCTGACGGGTGTTTGATCCCGCCGCAGAAGATAATGGGAGAGCGGGAATGGCCACAGCCCTCGAGTCGAACAAAGCCAAGATCGCGAAGCGCGTTATTGAGGTTTTCGAATTTTTCGATAACAACAATAGCCGCGCCACGGTGATGGACATCGTCCGTCAATATGGTCGGCCGCAATCGAGCACGTCGGAACTGCTGGCCAGCCTCGTCGAAATGGGACTTCTGTACAAGGATGCGCGTTCGCGCACCTATACCCCTACCCCCCGACTCGCCACGCTCGGTTCCGGGGCCCAGCCCGACATCATCCGCGGCGGCCAGCTCTTCGCTTTCATGGATCGCCTCGCCCAATCCAGCCGCCACAGCGTCGCGCTGTTCGGGATGGTGGGAACCCATGCGCAGATCTTCCGCTGGACTCCGGGCGCGTTCAAGCTCGACGAGAGCATTGGATGCGGCATGTCGGAACGGCTGTCGAGCAGCACGGTGGGGCATCTGCTGCTCTCCACCCTGCCTTCGGATGAGTCCGGCAAGATCCTGCGCCGCCTGAACGCGGAAGGGGCGGAGGAAGAAAAGTTCAGCTACTCCGCCATGGTTGAGCGTGTGCAAATTTTCCAGCGTCAGGGACATGCGACGGGCGACGTCGGCTTCGGCGTTCCCGCCAACGTGACCGCCGTCCTGCTGCCGCAGGTCGAGGGAGAGCGCCCGCTCGCGCTGGGCGTGATCTATCCGGCGGACAGCGCGGTTGACGCAGGCGCCCTCGCCACCACGCTGAAGGGCGGCGTCGACGAGTGCCGCACCGACAGGCCGCGCGAGATCGCTCCGTCGCCCTCGCTCATTCGGGCGGTTTGATCACGGCAGTCTGATCACAGGAGCCTCGACCCCCGCGCCCTGCCCCGACTTCTCCGCCAGTGCGGAGAGCGGCTTCAAAAGCGCTTCCTGCATGGCCGTCGCCACCAGACGGCCTCTCCGGTCGAATATCAACCCATGGGCCAGGCCCCGGCCCTTGCCGGACCAGTGGCTGCGCGTCTGATAGAGCAGCCATTCGTCGGCGCGCGCCGGGCCATGAAACCAGAGCGAGTGGTTGAGCGAGGTCACGCTATAGCCGCCGCGATCCCGACCGTGATGCGCAATGATCGCGCCCGGCAGCCAATAATCGGACATCATGGCGAGCAGCGCCTGATGATTGCGACCGCCCGCCACATCCACCCCGGACGGGACCCGAATCCACAGGTCGCGATCGGTTTCCGTCAGGAAACTGTCAGGCCGCAGCGGTCGCAGCTCGATGGGAAAGGGACGGCTGAACAAATCTCGCAATATGCCCGGCAGGCTGTCGCCACGGGCCTGAGCGAATTCGCGCAAATTGGGTAATTGTTCGGGCGGCGGCGACAGGTCCGCCCGGTCGCTTTGGTGCGCCGCGCCGTCTTCGGGCTTATGGAACGAACATTGCAGGCCGAAGATCGGACGGTCATGCTGGTGCGCCGTGACCTGCCTGGACGCGAAGCGCCGCCCTTCGCTGACCCGTTCCACCACATAGTCGATCGGCGCGTCCAGCTTGCCCGCGCGAAAGAAAAATCCGTTGAGGCTGGTCACCGGCCAGTCGGCCACGGTCGCGCAGACGGCCGCCAGCGCCTGCCCCAGCAACTGCCCGCCAAAGGCCGCGCCCGCATAATTGTCGAGGTTGAAACATGCCCGGAACCGATCCGGGCCGATTTCCTCGAACATCAGCAACTCTTGTGCGGTCGGAATCTGGCCGGCCGGCGTCATCGGCTTTCTCCTCATGTCGCCCGTCGCATGAAGCATCCGCGCTTGAAACAATTGTTAGCCATTGATCGCTCCAGCGATCCGGCGCCATTCCTCATATGAAGCGCGGAAATCCGGGCGGATGACGATCGAACACCATCGCAGGGCGCAAACGGACCCGACGCCCCCGTGATGCGCGCGCGCATTAATGGCCAGAGCCTATTGCATTTCTTCGAAAAGCCCCGGTAAGGGAGCATTGCAGGACTTTTACGCAGGTCATCCATGACGCATATACCTCTTCAGATACAGGGGACGGGCCATGTTCCTCGCTCCTGACGGCGACGAAATCGAAATCACCAACGCCGCCGCCGACTTTATAGGCGAGGTTATGCCGATCGAACGGCTTCATGCGCCCGGATCGGCCGACATGAACGCCGATCTGCGCCGCCAGTTCGGTGAAATGGGCTGGTTCGCGCTGGCCCTGCCGGAAGAGAAGGGCGGCAGCGGCCTCTCGACGGTCGAGCACACCCTGTTCTTCCGTGAAGCGGGTCGTTCGTGCGGCCCGGTGGACCTGTTGGCGCAGAGCCTTGCCACCTTCGTCGCCGATGATGATCTGCGTCCCGCGCTGATCGCCGGGGAGCAGGGTGTCGCGCTGGCCGTGAAGGACGGCGGTCGCATCCGTCTTCTGGGATCGCCCGAAGCCAGTTTCGCGCTGGAAGTGAGCGAGGAAGGCGCGCGGCTCTTCGCCGTGGCCGATCTGGCGGGACAGGCCCGTCCGTCGCTCGACCCCGCCACATCGATGCAAATCGCCGAACCGGGGCTCGCCCCGATCGCCGAAATTTCCGGCGACCAGGTCTGGCGACTGGGCCAGCTGGGGACCGCAGCAATGCTGATCGGCGTGGCCGAAGCCGCCCTCGACCTCATCGTCGACTATGCAAAGGTGCGCGAGACTTTCGGCCGCAAGATCGGCGCCTATCAGGCGGTGCGTCATCCGTGCGCCGACATGGCGCTGCGGGCGGAAACCGCGCGCTGCCAACTGTGGTTCGCCGCGACCGCCATCAAGGAAGGGCGCGAAGACGCGACCGTCCACCTCCATGCCGCCAAGCATCTCGCCAACCAGGCGGCGCTGGCCAATGCGGACAGCAATATCCAGTTGCACGGCGGCATCGGCGTGACCGACGAACATAACGCCCATCTGCTGCTCAAGCATGCGATGCTGCTCGGCAAGATTTTCGGATCGAAGCGCGCCCTGCTCGCCCGCCTCCTCGACGCCCGCGTGGAAGACTGACGCCATGGATCTCCAATATTCCGACGAAGATCGCGCCTTCCGCGAACGCGCCCGTAGCTGGCTTTCCGCCCATGTGCCCAAGCAGCCGCGCCCCGCGCACGGACACGCCGCCGCGCAGTTCGACCGCGACTGGCAGCGCAAGCAATATGAACATGGCTGGGCCGGCGTCGCCTGGCCGAAGGAATATGGCGGGCTTGGCCTCACCGGCCTGCAACAGGTGATCTGGTATGAGGAGCTGGCGCGCGCGCAGGCTCCCTATTATATCAACACCACCTATATCGCCTTGATGCATGCGGGCCCGACGCTCATCGCGCGCGGCGCCGACGCGCACAAGGCGTTCCACCTGCCCAAGATCCTGTCGGGCGAGTCGCTCTGGTGCCAGGGCTTTTCCGAACCCAATGCCGGATCGGACCTCGCCAGCCTCAAGACGCGCGGCGTGGTGGACGGTGACGACATCGTCGTGACGGGCGCCAAGATGTGGACGACCGACGCGGCGCATGCGGACTATCAGGAACTGCTGATCCGCACCGATCCCACGTCGGAACGGCACAAGGGCCTGACCTGGCTGATTTGCGACATGAAGACGCCCGGCATCGAGGTGAAGCCGATCCGCACCATGTTGATGGACGAGCATGTCAACATGGTGTTTTACGACGAAGTGCGCATTCCGATCTCCAACGTGGTCGGCGAAGTGAACAAGGGCTGGTCGACAGCCCTTTCCACTTTGTCCTTCGAACGCGGACTTGGCTTCATCGGCGACCAGCTGGACCTGTATGAGCGCGTAGGCCGTGCGATCGACCTCGCGGGCAAGGTTCGGCTGGAAAACGGCAAATATGCGATCGAGGATGACGGCATCGCGCAGAAACTCGCCTCGCTGAAGGCCGATGCGCTGGCGATCCGCGCCATGACGCTCGCGCACATCACCGAAAGCGACCGCACCGGCGAACCGGGGCCCAAGGGGTCGCTGATGAAGCTGACCGTCACGGCCACGCACAAGGCGCTGTCGGAAACGGTCGGCGAGATATTGGGCTGGGACTTCCTGGAATTTGACGGCGATCGCGCCAACCATCCCTGGACCTATGATTATCTATGGAGCTGGGTGTTCACCATCTCCGGCGGCACGAGCGAGATCCAACGCGAAATCACCGCCGACCGGCTGCTGGAACTGCCGAGGGCTCGATGAGCAAGAGGCGGCTCCGGGTCGGCTTCGCGGGGGCCAACGCGCAGCGCGGATGGGCGAAGGACGCGCATCTGGCGGCGGTCCGCGCCCTGCCCGATCTGGAACTGGTCGCCGTCTCCGCGCGCGATCAGGCTCTGGCGGATGAAGCCGCCCGCGCGTTCGGCGCGGCCAAGGCCTATGCCGACAGCCTGGAAATGGCGCGCGACCCCGACATCGACATCATCGCCGTCACGGTGAAGGTGCCGGAGCACCGCGCCATCGTGCTTGAGGCGCTCAAGGCCGGGAAGCATATCTATTGCGAATGGCCGCTTGGCCGCGACCTCGCCGAAGCTGAGGAAATGGCGCAGGCTGCGCGCGCCGCCGGCGTCCATGCCGCGATCGGCCTTCAGGGCGCGAACAGTAACGCGGTGCAGCATGCCGCGAAGCTGGTGCGCGAAGGGGCCATTGGTCGCCCCCTGTCCCTCCGCGTCGTTTCGCCGACCGCGGGCTGGGGCAAGGAATCGCCGGCCTTCTACGCCTATTTGCAGGACAAGCGGAACGGCGCGACCCTTTCCACCATCGCCGGCGGCCATACGCTCGCGGCGATGGTGGAGATCGTCGGACCGTTCACCGAACTCAATGCCGTCAACTCCATCCTCGTGGATGAAATGCGGGTCAGCGGCACGGACGAAACGGTCCGGCGCACCTGCCCGGACCATATGCTGGTCATAGGCCGCCATGCCAGCGGCTGCGTCTCCTCGCTGGAGGTTGTGGGCGGCGACGCCCAGTCCCTCTTCCTGTTCGAACTGCGCGGCAGCGAGGGTGTCCTGACCATACAGGGCCATTTCATGGGCGGATATCAGGGTGGCAATCTGGTCGTCACGACGAGCACCGGAGCCGAAGCCCAGCCCGACGCCATCGCGCCGGAGCTGAAGGGACCGCCCGCCAATGTCAGCGAACTTTACGCCGCTCTGGCCAACGACATCCGCACCGGCGCGCGCACCGTGCCCGATTTCGATCGGGCCGTGCGGCTGACCCGACTGCTCGATACAATCGACGCCGCTTCCGATTCGGGGCGGCGCATCCTGCTGGAGACCTGAAATGGCCAACTGTCTGCAGTTCGCCCTCTCCAACCCCAATGAGGGGATGGAGGCCGAATTCAACATATGGTATGCTGGACCGCACCTTCTGCATGGCCTGGAAACACCCGGCGTGCTTGCCGCCCAACGCTTCCAGCGCGTCGATGGCCCCTGGCCCAGCGGCAAGCATGATTATCTCATGGTCTGGGAAATGGACGATCCCGCCTTCACTTTGGCCGAACTCGCCAAGGTCAAGGGCACGGACGAAATGCCGATCAGTCCGTCGATCGACATGAACACGGTGCAGCCGCCGACGATGTGGCGGCGCGCCGAGGTTCGCAGCGCGGTCCGCTTCAATGGCGACAGCGAGACGCTGCGCACCATCGTCTTCGGGCTCTACAATGCGGCCGACGGGCAGGACGCGGCCTTTGCCGATGCTTTGCTGAAGGGCGGCCTCATCGAACTGGCCGACCTGCCGGGCGTCATCTCCGCCCAATATCTGACGCTGGCCGACGAACAGATCCGCGGCAACGCGCGCAAATATCCGCACGGCCTCGTCATCGAACTGTCGGACGAAGCGACCGCCGTCGCCGCGCTCGAAAGCCGGTTGGCGAATCTGCCCCATGCCGACGCGGAACGCTGGATGGCGATCCTGTTCCGGCCTATGAGTAAGCGTGTGACGAAACACGATCTGCCGCAGCTGGAGCATGCATGAGCTGGACGACGAAGACTGATCCCAGCGGCTTTCAGACCCGCTGGTCCGATGATCTGGCCGCCCATTATCTGGAGCATGGCTATTGGCGGCGAACGACCCTCGTCGACGCAGCGCGCGCGCAGATAGCCGCCGATCCGGACAGGATTTTCCAGATCGAAGGCGACAGGCGCACCACCCGCGCCGAAGTGTGGGGACAGTCTCTTCGCCTCGCCGCCTTCTTCCTCTCGCGCGGGCTGAAGCCGGGGGACATCGTCTCCTTCCAGCTGCCCAACTGGTCGGAAACGCCGGTGCTTTCGCTCGCCGCGCGGATGTGCGGGCTCGCCATCAATCCGATCCCGCCGATCTACCGCGAATCCGAACTCGCCTACATCCTCGCCGATTGCCGCGCGAAGATGATCTTCGTGCCGCAGATCTTCCGCAAGCATGATCATGCCGCGATGCTGCAAGGGCTGAAAGCGCAACTGCCGCATCTGGCCGACATCGTCGTGGTGCGCGGCGAAGGCGACCTGACCTGGGACGATGCGCTCGCCCTTCCCCTCGTCGACGAAGCCGCCCTGCCGCAGGTCGATCCCTCCGCCATCGTCATCGCCATGTATACGTCAGGCACGACGGGCAAGCCCAAGGGTGTGCTGCACACCCATTTCACCTATGACCACCGCGTCCGCGCCATGGCGGAAGCGTGGAAGATCGGGCCGGACGACACTGTGTTCATGCCATCGCCGGTGACGCACATCACCGGCGCGATCTGGGCGTTCGACATGCCCTGGGTGGCGGGCGACGCCAGCGTCCTCATGGATGTCTGGTCGCCCGACGAAGGCATCGCCTGCATCGAGGGCAACCGCTGCACCGTCACCGGCGGCGCGACTCCTTTCCTCCAGCAGATGCTCGACATCGCGCAAAGCACGCCGGAACGCCTGGCGAGCCTGCGCCTCTTCTTCTGCGGCGGCACCACCGTGTCCCCCGACCTCATCAAGCGGGCGAGCGCGACCTTCCCCGGCGCGCTCTTCTTCCGCGCCTATGGATCGACCGAGATGCTGACCGCCTCGCTCGGCATCCGCGACGCGGCGCAGGCGGAAATGGGCGCGGAGACCGACGGCGAAATCGTCTATCCGGTCGAAATGCGGATCGTCGACGCCACGACCGACGAACCCCTGCCCGACGGCGCGGAGGGCGAGATATTGATGCGCGGCCCCGGCCTGTGCGCCGGCTATGTCCACGCCGCCGACAATGACTCCGCCTTCCTGCCCGACGGTTTCTTTCGCATGGGCGACCTGGGCCAGCGGGTTCATGGCGACTATGTGGTCATTACCGGCCGCAAGAAGGACATCATCATCCGGTCGGGCGAGAATATCAGCCCCAAGGAAGTGGAGGACGTCCTGTCCACCCATCCC
This sequence comes from Sphingobium sp., assembly GCA_036383495.1. GTDB lineage: Bacteria > Pseudomonadota > Alphaproteobacteria > Sphingomonadales > Sphingomonadaceae > Sphingobium. The sequence goes on from DASVOF010000084.1 coordinate 9,740, forward strand.
GCCGTCGCCGAAGTCGCGATCGTCGCCATGCCCAGCGCCGTCACGGGCGAGAAGGGCTGCGCTTTCCTCATCCCCCGCGTCGGGCAGACCATCGACATGGGCGAAATCAAGCGGTTCCTCGACGAAGTCGGCCTCGCCCGCCAGAAATTCCCGGAGCATCTCGTGCTGGTGGACGACCTGCCCCGCGTGCCGTCGGGCAAGGTGAAGAAAGACGTGCTGCGCACCCGCGCGCGCGAAATTGCAGAGAGTATGCCGGCATGACCGAAGCCCTGATCCGCTATGAAAATCCCGAGCCGGGCGTCGCCCGCATCGTGCTGGCCCGCGCGGACAAATATAACGCCATCAACCCGGAAATGATCTTCCAGGCCAATGACGCCTTCAACAAGGCGCTGGCCGACAATAGCGTGAAGGTCATCATCCTGGGCGCGGACGGCAAGCATTTTTCCGCCGGGCACGACATCGCCGACACGGTGGAGGAATATCAGGCCGCAGCCGCCGCCTCCAACCGCCAGATCGGCCACTGGAGCGACTTTCAAGCGGAGGGCGCCCACGGCTGGTATGCCGCCGAAAAGGAAGTCTATTTCGAAAGCGCCAAGCGCTGGCGCAACATCTCCAAGCCGACCATCTGCACCGTGCAGGGCAAGTGCATCGCCGGCGCGCTGATCTTCCCCTGGGTGTGCGACATCATCATCGCCTCAAACGACGCGATCTTCTCCGACCCGGTCATGACCTTCGGCATGCCAGCTGTCGAATGGCTCGCCCATCCCTGGGAACTGGGCCATCGCAAGGCCAAGGAGTTCCTGTTCACCGCCGACAGCTGGAATGCGGAAGAAGCGCATCGCCTGGGCATGGTCAACCATGTCGTGCCCCGCGACCAGTTGGAGGATTTCGCCCTCGAAATGGCGAAGAAGATCGCGACCAAGCCCGCCTTCGCGCTCAAGCTCGCCAAGGAAGCGGTGAACAAGACGCTGGATATTCAGGGTCAGGCCAACGCTCTCGACGCGGCCTTCGCCCTGCATCATCTGGGCCACAGCCACAATTTCCGCGTCTTCGGATGGGGCATGGACCCGACCAACGTGCCCAGCCTCGCCACGGTGCCGAAGAAGCCGGGCTGACGGTTCCTTGGATCATAAGGGGTGAAATCGGAATCACCTACCTCCGTTCAGGCTGAGCTTGTCGAAGCCCAATCCTTTCTTGAAGAGGAGTGGAGCCCTTCGACAAGCTCAGGGCGAACGGGAGGACAATAGGTCCTGATTTAAGGCATCTCTCTAACCCCGCATCACCCCTTGCCCACAGTGCCAAGCGCCACCCTGGCGGCAAAGCCGCCGTCCACGGGCAGGTCGACGCCATTGATGTAGGATGCGGCGTCGCTGTTCAGGAACAGCAGCGGCGCGGCCTGCTCCTCCGGCGGGGATCGACGGCCGATCGGATCGGTCGTGACATCGATGGCGGCGGCGGACACCTTTTCTTCGATCTCGCTCAGCATCGGCGTCTGTACCGCGCCGGGACTGGTGCAGTTGATGCGTATGCCCCGGCGGATCAGCCGGGCCGATTCCCGCATCGTCCAGACCGTCAGGGCCTCCTTGGCGAAGCGATAGCCATTCTCGATCCCATCCCGATGCCGCTCGACCCATTCCAGCCCTTCGGCGAAATCCGCCGTTTCCAGGAAATCGACGATCCAGTCCTTCCTCGAACGCCAGTTCAGCCCACCATTGGAAGAAATGCTGGCGATGGCCCCGCCGTCCCGCATGACAGGCAACAACGCTTGCGTCAGGTGACGTAGCCCCAGAAAATTGACCCGGATCACGGCGAGCAAAGGCTGGGTGGGCGAAAGCCCGGCGCAATGGAACAAGGCGTCGACCGGACCCGCGATGCGACTGGCCGCCGCGTCGATGGACTCCGGATCGCCAAGATCGACTGCGATCCGGGCCGCCAGTCCGTCATGCGCGCCAGTCTGCCGATCCAGCCCGATCACATGCGCCCCTTCGGCAAGCAGCGCCCGGCTGACCGCAGCGCCGATCCCCGACGCGCAACCCGTCACCACCACGCTCTTGTCCTTGTAGCTCACTCTTCATTTCCTCAGCCGCGGGAGCCTCTCGTGCCGATCGGAAACAGCCTCGGCAAGCGCCGCTGCCCGTCCCGCCAGATATCGCTCTGGCGTCGCGACGAGCGATCACGCGCCATGGCGCAACGCATATGTAACGGATAAACGGGGCGGCATGGAGAGCGTAGTCGATGAAAAGGTCGTAGCCGCAGGCGCACCCGCCCCCGCCGTGCAACAAGGCGGCCCCTATTCCTGGTATATATTGGGCGTCCTGATACTGGCCTACACCGTGTCCTTCATCGACCGGCAGATACTGACGCTGCTGGTCGGGCCGATCCGCGCTTCGCTGCACATCACCGATTTTCAGCTGAGCCTGCTCCATGGCATCGCCTTCGCCCTTTTCTACACCATATTGGGCATCCCCATCGGTCGCCTGGTCGACCGGCGACGGCGCACCGTCATCATCGCCATCGGCATCGCCGTGTGGAGCGTCATGACCGCCCTGTGCGGCCTCGCCCGGTCCTTCGCCCAACTTTTCCTCGCCCGGATCGGCGTCGGCATCGGCGAAGCGTCCCTGTCGCCGGGCGCCTATTCGATGCTGAGCGACGTGTTTCCGGCGCGCGAACTGCCCCGCGCGATCAATATCTATACCGGCGCCGCCTATGTCGGCGCGGGGCTGGCCACCATATTGGGCGGCACATTGATCACGCTGATGCCGCCGCTCTCGCTGCCTGTCGTCGGGCGGCTGGAAAGCTGGCAGGCGGTGTTCGTGGCGATCGGCCTGCCCGGCCTTCTGGTCGCCCTATGGGTGCTCACCCTGCGCGAGCCCCGGCGCACCGGGCTCAAGAAGAGTTTCGGCGATGCGCCGCCCACCCTGCGCGAAGTGCTGCATTATATGAACGAGCGCCGCGCCGCCTTCGGCCTGACGATCATCGGCTATGCGACGGCGGGCATCATGTGGAACGGGTCGATGGCATGGCTCCCGACCTTCTTCATGCGCGCGCATGGCTGGACCGTGGCCGAGGCCGGATTGCGCTATGGCCTGGCGGTCATGTGCGGCGGAACGCTGGGCGTCGTCTTCGGCGGCTGGCTGATGGTGTGGCTGCGCAAGCAGGGTCATGTCGACGCCAATCTCCGCATCGGCCTGATCACCCTTGCCGTGGCGGCGCCCACGGGCGTGGCCGCGATGTTCGCGCCCTCCCCCACGCTGGCGCTGCTGCTCGTCGGCGCGTTCCTGTTCGCCTGCTCCATGCCATGGGGCGGCGCGGCGGCGGCGTTGCAGGAAATCACGCCCAACCAGATGCGGGGCCAGATTTCCGCCATCTATCTTTTCTTCCTCAGCCTGCTGGGCCTCGGCATTGGACCGGCGGTGGTCGCGGGCTTTACCGATCATCTGTTCGGCAATGACGCGGCGCTGCCGAAGTCGCTGGCGCTCACGATCGTTCTCACCGCGCCCATATCAGGGCTGCTTTTGTGGTATGCTCGCGCGCCCTATCGGGCGGCGCTGGCCCGCAATGATTTTTAAGGAACGCAGCGGCGGGAAATTACAACTATGATGGCCGAACGGCTCAACATCCCGTCCTGATCATTCAAAGAAAAATAACGGACCCCCGGAGTATCCGATGACCAATTTCACCAGCGATTTCACGATGACCATCGACGGCAAGGCGACGCCGACCTCTACCACCCTGCCGGTCCGCAATCCCGCGACCGATGCGGTCTTCGCCCAGGCGCCCGATGGCGGGCAGCAGGATCTGGACGCAGCCGTCGCCGCCGCGCGCAGGGCCTTCCCCGGCTGGGCCGCGACGCCCATTGACGAACGCCGCGCGGCGCTGAAGCGCATCGGCGCCATCATCAACGACAACCTCCAGGATCTGGCCCGGCTGCTGGTTCAGGAACAGGGCAAGCCTTTCGCCGACGCCTGCGGCGAGATCGGCGGCACGGCCTATTGGGCGATCGCCACCAGCGATCTGGAACTGCCCGTCGATGAAAAGGAAGGCCCCTATGGCCGCATCGTCACCCGCTATGTCCCGCTGGGCGTGGTCGGCGGGATCGTGCCGTGGAACTTCCCGATCATCCTTTCCATGTTCAAGATCGCGCCCGCGCTGCTGACCGGCAACACGCTGGTCATCAAGCCTTCGCCCTACACCCCGCTCACCACGCTGAAGATCGGCGAATTGCTGCGCGAGGCATTGCCGCCCGGCGTGCTCAACATCATCAGCGGCGGCGACGCGCTCGGCCCGCTGATCACGGCGCATCCCGACATCAACAAGATCAGCTTCACCGGATCGACCGAAACCGGCAAGCGCGTGATGGCCAGCGCGGCGGCGAACATGAAGCGCATCACGCTGGAACTGGGCGGCAATGACGCGGCGATCGTCCTGCCGGACGTGGACGTTGCGGCGATCACCGAAAAGCTGTTCTGGTCGGCCTTCAGAAATTCGGGCCAGATCTGCATCGCGACCAAGCGCATCTATATCCACGAAGACATCTACGACCAGCTGTCGGCTTCGCTCGCCGCCTATGCGACGACGGTGAACATCGGCGACGGCCTGGAACAGGGTGTGCAGATGGGACCGGTGCAGAACCGCGCCCAGTTCGAAAAGGTGAAGGCGCTGATCGCCGACGCCCGGCGGAACGGCCTAAAATTCCTGGCCGGCGGCGAGGTGGATGAGACGCGGGCCGGCTATTTCCTCCCCGTGACGCTGGTCGACAACCCGCCCGAACAGGCGCGCGTGGTGCAGGAGGAAGCCTTCGGCCCGGTGTTGCCGCTGCTCAAATATCGCGACATCGACGATGCCATCGCCCGCGCCAATGCGTCCCCGTTCGGCCTTGGCGGTTCGGTCTGGTCGAACGACATCGGCGCTGCGCAGGCGGTGGCCGACCGGCTGGAGACCGGATCGGTGATGATCAATGGAGCCACCGCGCCCTCGCCGCTCGCGCCCTTTGCGGGCCACAAGGAATCGGGCCTGGGCGCGGAAGGCGGCGTCGATGGCCTGCTGGCCTACACCAACCCCAAGACCGTGACAGTCGCCCGGCAATAAGGCGACCAGTCAGACCCGCGTAACGAAAGGGGAGCGAGCGATCGCTCCCCTTCTTTACGTCCTCAGACCCGTTCGATGATGATGGCGGGCGCCATGCCGCCCGCCGCGCACATGGTGATCAGCGCGTAACGCCCGCCCGACCGTTCCAGCTCGTCAAGCGCCGTGCCGATCAGGATCGCGCCCGTCGCGCCGATCGGGTGGCCCAGCGCGATCGATCCGCCGTTGATGTTGACCTTGGCGCGATCAAGATCGAGGTCGCGGATGAACTTTTCCGCCACGACAGCGAACGCCTCGTTGATTTCCCACACGTCGATATCGTCGACCGTCAGCCCGGCCTTCGCCAGCACCTTGCGCGCCGCCGGGACCGGCGCATTCAGCATCAGCGTCGGATCGTCGCCGATATTCGCGGTGGCGACGATGCGCGCGCGCGGCTTCAGGCCATGCTTCTCCGCATATTCCTTGGACGCGAGCAGGATCGCAGCCGCGCCGTCGACCACGCCAGACGAGATCCCGGCATGGTGGACCGGCTTGATATCGACCTCGGGATAACGCTGGTTGATGAGCTGCCGATAGGTCGCGCCGCCCTTCTTCGCAGGCATGTCGGCCAGCGCCTCGAACGCCGGCTTCATCGTCGCCAGCACTTCGGCGGTCGTGCCGGGGCGCGGATATTCCTCCCGATCCAGAACCACATTACCCTCGTCATCCACGACCGGAACCGTCGACTTGTCGAAACGGCCTTCGTTCATCGCGATCGCGGCGCGGCGTTGGCTCTCCACGCCGAAAGCCTCCAGCTCTTCGCGCGAAATGCCTTCGATCGCGGCGATCGCGTCGGCGGCGACGCCCTGGTTCGACTGGGGGTGCTTGGCCTGCAGACGCTCATTGGAGCCCATGCCGCCAGTCAGGCCGGCCTGCATGATCTGGCCAATATAGTCGTTGACGTGGGACATCATCTCGGTGCCCCCGGCGATGACCAGATCTTCCATGCCGGACTTGATCTGCGCCGCCGCCAGCGCCGTCGCGGTGATGCCGCTGCCGCAGAAACGGTCCAGCGTGACCCCGCTGGCCTTGATGTCATAGCCTGCGTCCAGCGCAGCCATGCGGCCCATGTCGCCGCCTTGCTTGCCGAATTGCGCGGAGCAGCCCCAGATCACGTCATCGACCTCTGCGGTATTGAGGTCGTTGCGGTCCTTCAGCGCCTTGAGCACGGTGGCGCCCAGATGCTGCGGATGCATATGCGACAGCGCGCCCTTCCCGACCTTGCCGATCGAACGGGGTGTGCGGACAGCGTCGATGATATAGGCTTCGGACATGATCAAACTCCAGGCGCGTCGAATGGCGATGGACGTCAATATAGACATGGACGCGCCATTCTTTCAGCCGGTCGAGTGCGCCACTGTCAAGATCATCGCGCGCGCGATGCCCCCTCGCCTACCCATCGCCCTGACGCCTTTTGTCGCCCGACGTCCTTTGCGCTCGACAGGGTGAGCCGGAAAATCCGAGATTGCGGCCATGTATAGCAAGATCGTAGCACATGGTTTCGGCCCTCCCGAGGTGCTGGTGGTGGAACAGGCGCAACTGCCCGAACCGGCCGCCGGTGAGGCGCGCATCCGCATAGAGGCGGCAGGCGTCGGCTATACCGACACCATCCTGCGGCGGGGCCGCTATATCGCCTATCGGGGCGGCCTGCCCTTGACGCCCGGCTATGATGTGGTCGGGACGGTCGACGCCGTTGGCCCGGGCGTGCAGGGCCTGGATGTCGGGCAGCGGGTGGCGGACATGACTGTCTCTGGCGGTTACAGCCAATATCTGATCCGCCCGGCTGGAATGCTGATCCCTGTCCCGCCCGACATAGCGCCGGCCATCGCCGTCGAACTGCCCCTGATGGGGATGACCGCCTGGCAGATGCTGACCCGCTGCGTGTCGCTGCAACCCGGCGCGCCCATACTCGTCGTCGGGGCCAGCGGCAGCGTCGGACGCGCACTGGTGGCGCTGGCGCGGCATCTGGGGCTGAAGGTCATCGGCACTTCATCCGAAGCCAACCTGTCCCAGGTCGCGGCGCTTGGCGCGACCGCTCTCGACTACCGACGACCCGACCTGCTCGCCGCCATTCGCGACGCCAGCGGCGCAGATGGCGTCGCGGCGGCCTTCGACGCTATCGGCGGTCGCAGCTGGAAGACGAGCTTCCAGTCGCTTGGCCGCAACGGGACTCTCGTCGCCTATGGCTTTCAGGACTTTCTGGACGGGAACAAAGCAACCCATGAAGCAATGGTCGGCCTGTTCCGGTTGCACAAGGTGTATAACCGTTTCGGGCAACTGGACGGGTCAGGCCGCCGCTCCATCTTCTACGACATCGACATCCGCAGGCAGGCCGAGCCGGAAGACTATCGCGCGGACATGGAGACCCTGCTCGATCTGGTCGCAGGTGGCGCTTACCGCCCCCCGCAGCCCGAGATTATACCGCTCACCGCCGCCGCCGAAGCCCACCGTCGCATCGCGCGGCGCGGCCTCGATCATCGCCTGGTTCTCGACCCCTGGCTTTAGGTCGAGGCGCGTTAATTCGGAATCAACTCACCCCGAACGGAAGTGAGGTAGCCCCTCAAATGCGCTCAGCCAGGCTCTTCGTCCCGCCTGCGTCGCCCCAATAGCGATCGCGCAGGGCCTTCTTGTAAAGCTTGCCGGTGGGCAGGCGCGGCAGAGCATCCATGAAATCGACGCTGCGCGGGGTGAGCTGCTTGCCCAGCCTCTCCGTCACAAAGTCCTTGATTTCCTGCGCCAGCGCGTCGGACGGTTCGACGCCGGGCGCGGGCTCGACCACCGCCTTCACTTCCTCGCCCAGTTCGGCATTGGGGACGCCGATGACCGCCACGTCGGCGACCTTGGGATGCAGCGCCAGCGCATCCTCGATCTGCTGGGGGTAGATATTGACTCCGCCGGAGATGATCATGAACGCCTTGCGATCGGTGAGGTAGAGATAGCCGTCCTCGTCCAGATAGCCGACATCGCCCACCGTCCGCAGGTTGGGCTGGGTCGGATGAGCGGAGCTGCCGGTCTTGTCCTGCGCCTTGTGATAGACGAAGGCCGCGCCGCCGGTCGGCTCGCCATAGACCATCCCGGACTGCCCGGCGGGCAGCACATTGCCTTCATCGTCGCACACGAGGATCGACTTGTTGGGCGACCGCCCGACCGACCCCGGATGCGCCAGCCATTCCGCGCTGTTGATCTTGGTGAAGGCGACCGACTCGGTCGAGGAATAATATTCCTCGATGACCGGGCCCCACCACGCGATCATCTGCCGCTTGACGTCCACCGGACAGGGCGCGGCCGCATGGGTCGCGCAGCGCTGGCTCGACAGGTCATATTGGCGACGGACTTCCTCGGGCAGTTTCAGCATGCGGATGAACATGGTCGGCACCCACTGGCTGTGCGTGACCTTGTAACGTTCGATCTGGCGCAGCGCCTCTTCCGCATCGAACCGCTCCATCATGACGACCGTGCCGCCCGCCTGGGTCGTCGCCATGGTGGAGGCGAGGGGCGCCCCATGATAGAGCGGCGCGGGCGAGAGATAGACCATGTCCGGGCCAAAGCCGAAAGCCTCGGCGACGAACTGTATCGCGGGGCTGCCGCGATCGGGGTGCATGTTCCACAAGGGGCGCAGGATGCCCTTGGGCTTGCCCGTGGTGCCGGACGAATAGACCATCGTGGTCCCCAGCCATTCCTCGTCCAGCTTGCGCCCCGGTTGCTGGGCGACGGCGGCGTCGAAATCGCGGAAACCCTCGACAGCGCCGCCGACCGACAGCTTGATCGCGCATTGCGGAGACAGCCGCCCCAGCTCCACCGTCGAAGGGATGGCGGCGGAGCCGATCAGCACCTTCGCGTCGCAGTCATCAACGATATAGGCCGCTTCCGCCGGGGAAAGATGCCAGTTGATCGGCGTCAGATACAGGCCGGAACGGATGCAGGCCCAGACCACGTCGAAATAGGTGAGCGTGTTTTCCAGATAGAGCGCGACATGATCGCCGGGCCGCAGACCTTCGGCATGGAGCAGCTGCGCCAGCTGGTTCGACCGGTCGTCCAGCTCGCGATAGGTTCGGGTTTCCCCCGTTTCGCCATGAATGAGCGCGATCTTGTCGGGGTTGGTCTGGGCGTGGGTGCCAGGATACACGTCGCTGTTCCTTCGATCTCAGGGCGCAAGTGTGTAACGCATGCGCAGACAGCGCGCCGACGACAAGCCGTCAGCAGCATTATCGTGGGAGCGACGTTTACGCACCTATCCAAATCGGGTCGCGGCCACCGATCCCCCTGCCGCGCCGGTGAGCAATGCGTTGGGTCATGGGGCTCTCCGTGCAGGGTGATGACGGGATATCAGCCGAAAAGAGCGGCCCCCGCGACGATGGCGAGCCCGATCAGGCTCAGCATGAAGACATAAGTCCTGATCTTCGGAACGCCGCGCGCGTAGAGCGGCAGGTAGATCACCCGCGCCGCCAGCCACACCCACCCGCCGATGGCGGTCCATTCATTGGTCCGCCCTGCCGCCACCGCGCCCAGCAGCAGGATGATCGCGATCGGCAGCGTTTCCTGAAAATTCGCCTGTGCGCGCGTCAACCGGCCGGCCCGCGCCTCCAGCGGCGGCAACGCCTCGTCGCGCGCGCCCATATTCCATTCTATGCCATATTGCTTCGTCCTGGCCCCGCCCGCCGCGAAGATATGCGCCAGCAGCAGCAGCGCGCCCAGGAACAGGATGATGATTTCTACCGGCATGATTAATTTCCCTTTTGGTTGTCAGCTCGCCTGAGCCAGCCGCCGCCGCCGCTGCGCCGAGATGTTGGGCTGCCCCGTATGCGCCGTCGTCCCGCCATCGGCGATGACGATCGACCCCGTCATATAGGACGCCTCGTCCGACGCGAGGAAGGCGATGACGTTCGCCATCTCCTCCGGCGTGCCGTAACGGCCGAGCGGAATGGCGTCGGTCCACTCGCGCTTGTCCTCGTCCGACCCGTAGGCGCCAACGCCCATGGCCGTCTGCGCAATGGCGCCGGGGCACAGGGCGTTGACGCGGATATTATCGCGCCCCCCGTCGAGCGCCAGCGTGCGGGTGAAGTTGACGACCGCGCCCTTGGAGGCGCTATAGGCCGAAAAGCCATAGTCCCCGGCAATGCCGGAGATGGAAGCGACGTTGACGATCGAGCCGCCGCCGCTTGCCCGCATCGCCGGAATGGCGACCCGGCAGGCGTAGAACACCGCGCCCACATTGACCGCAAACACCTTGTCCCAGGTTTCAAGCGGCAATTCCTCGCATTGCGCGAAGCTGCCGATGCCCGCATTGTTGACCAGCACGTCCAAGCGGCCGAAGCGGTCTACCGCGGCCTTCACCATCGCCTCGACAGCGGCCGGATCGCTAATGTCGCAATGATGGAAAAGGACGCCCTCCTCCTCCACGGCCGGGGGCGCGATATCGGCGATCACGACCCGCGCGCCTTCCGCCGCCAACCGCCGGACCGTCGCGTCGCCAATGCCCGAAGATCCCCCGGTGACGATTGCGACCTTGCCCGTGAATCGCGCGCTCATGCGAGCGGCCCGCATAGTTCGAGATAGGCGGCGCGCAGGTCATCCGGCAACGGCATGGGCCCGTTCGCGTCGGCCATCACGATCGCGGTTTCGGCGTAGACGGCGGCCTGGCCATGCTGCCTCCCGACCTGCCCCATGACGAAGGAGGTGCGGCCGACCGACAATATGGAGGTAGCGACCTCGAACGGCTCGGGATGATGCAGTTCGCGCGCGAATTCCACCTGAAGGCCCGCCACCATGACCCGCACGCCGCTCGCGATCCTGGGCAATCCCAGCGTCCGGTTGAACCGCGCCCGCGCCTCCTGTAACAGCACGACCACCGCGCCATTGTTGATATGGCCCTGCGTATCCAGATCGTCGAAACGGGTCTGGACGATCTCGATCACGGGACTTTTGGCCGCTTCTATCCGCGCGCGATCGATCCGTACCATGCTTGTCATTGCTCCCCGTTGATTTCAGACGCTGCTTGCGATTGTGCTCCGCCCAACCGGCTTGCTATCCTTCTGGCCACGAAGAGACCGCAATGCAACAAAGGCGTTACCGGCACAGGAGCGGATGGAGATGACGGCGACGCAGGACGAACGGCCCGAAGGCGCACGGGTCACTATGGCCATGATCGGGTCCAGCACCGGCGAAGTCGCGGTGCGCTGGGACGAGCGCGACGTCATGCTCTACGCGCTGGGAGTCGGCGCTGGCCTGGGCGCGCCCGAGGAGGAGCTTCACTTCACGACGGAAAACAGCGGCGGCGTGACGCTCCAGGTCGTGCCCAGCTTCGTGAGCGTCCTCACCATGGCCGCCAGCCCACCGGCGATGTCCTCGCTCGACGATGGCCGCTTCCTCCACGCCGAACAGCGCTTCGACCTGCCGACCCCGCTCCCGGTTTCCGGCGAAGCGATCGTCGTAAACCGGATCGAGCAGGTGCTGGACAAGGGGTCGGGCGCCATCGTCGTCAACCACGCCTCGCTCCGCTCCGCCGACGACGGCCGGCTGCTGGCCGATGTGCGCTCGTCCATCTTCGTGCGGGGCGCGGGCGGCTTCGACGGGCCGCGCGGTGATTTCGCGGAATGGACGCCGCCCGACCGCCCCGCCGACGCCGAAGTGGTGCAGCAGACCCGCGTCGAGCAGGCGCTGCTCTACCGCCTGTCGGGCGACCGGCACCGCTTGCACAGCGACCCCGCCTTCGCCCGCATAGGGGGTTTCGATCGGCCGATCCTGCACGGCCTGTGCACCTATGGCGTCGCCTGCCGGGCGCTGGTGCAAGGTGCGGCGGGCGATGACCCGGCGCGGCTTCGCGGCATGAATGGCCGCTTCCTCAAGCCGGTCGCGCCTGGCGACACGTTGACGACGCAGATATGGCGCGGCGGTGACGGCCAGATTCTGTTCCGCACCCGCGACGGCGCGGGCGATGTCGTGCTGGATCGCGGCGCGGCGACCCTGGACACCGACCCCTAAAAGGGAACCGTTCGTCCTGAGTAGGGGCTGAGCTTGTCGAAATGGCTACTCAGGACGAACGGGAAGAAACTGATCCGGATTTAACATGCTTCACTCTAAGCTTTTTCGGAAGGCCGCATCGCCGTCTGCCATCCCTCCAGATTGTCCAGCACCGTCTGCGCCGCCTTGTCCCAGAAAGCGCCGCTCTTGGACAGGTTCAGGAAATTGAACTGCCCCTGATGGCGGAATTCCAGCACCTCCACCCCGTTCGGCCCCGGCCGATAGGTATAGGGCGTGTTCGCGGGCACGAAGAAACTGTCGCGCGGCCCCAATTCTTCGGTGCCCAACTTCAGGCTGCCCGCCACGACATAATAGAGGCAGTCCGAATCATGGCTGTGCAACGCCAGCGGATAATCCTTCTTCAGCCAGGCATGGGCCAGGCTGAAACCGGGCAGGTCGACCAGTATCTTGACCTCGTCGCCCTGGGTATAGCCGGCGGCGACGGTCTTCTTCATGCCCTCGCGCTGGACGTCGCTCATCGGCTCCATCTTCATGCAGCCCGATTCCACCAGTCCCGGCGCATCCTTGGCCCGAAAGATAGTGAAGCCCACGGCGGCGGGTGCGTCTGTCATGATGAAATCCTCTCCCGATATAAGTTAAGTTACTTACCATCACCGGCCAAGCGAATCCACCGCTACGAATGGTCCCACGCATCGCCCCCGCGAAAGCTGCGCGAGGCCGTCGACCTTCCCGTTCCGTTCGGGCAATAAAGCCCATCATCTGATCGGAGTGCAACGTGGCGGATCATATCGCAGGCAAGGTCATCATCGTTACCGGCGCGGGCAGCGGCTTTGGCCGGCTGACAGCGCAAAAGGCGGCGGCGCGCGGCGCGCGGCTGGTCTGCGCCGACGTCAACGAGCAGGCGGCCGAGCAGACCGCCGTTTCCATCCGCGAGGCGGGCGGCACGGCCATGGCGGTCGCGGTGGACGTCACGCGGATAGAGGACATGCGCGCGCTGGTGGCGAAAACACTGGAGGCGCTGGGCGTCGTCGACGTGCTGATCAACAATGCGGGCATCATGCCGCTGGCCTTCATGGCCGATCATGCGCAGGCGATCGACGCGTGGAGCCGCTGCATCGACATCAACTTCCGGGGCGTCGTGAATGGCGCCGCCGCCGTCTATGACGCGATGATGGAGCGCGGCGAGGGCCATATCATCAACATCTCGTCCATCTACGGCAATCATCCGGTGGTCGGCGCGGCGGTCTATGGCGCGACCAAGGCGGCGGTGAACTATTTCTCGCATGCGGTGCGGCAGGAAGCGCGCGGCAAGATCCGCGTCACCCTGGTCAAGCCCACCGGCGTCCCCACCACGGGCATCGGACAAACGGTGGTGAACACGGCGGGCAGCGTCGGCATCGTCGGGCAGAACGCCGCCGATTTCCGCCGTCTGGCGCTACAGGCGATGGCTGGAGAACTGGCCCCCGAGCAAGGCGATCCGGAGAGCATCGACTATTTCTCGCTCCAGGCGGACGAGATCGCCGACGCGGTTCTCTACGCGATCGACCAGCCGCTGGGCGTGACGGTGAGCGACATCACGGTGCGCGCCACCGGCGAACATTATATCCTTTGACGGGAAAGGCGCGGACATGACCGACGGCGCGACACGAACGGGCGGCTGCCTCTGCGGCGCCGTGCGCTACAGCGCGCCGGGTACGCCGCTGGCGGTGGCGACCTGCCACTGTCGCGATTGCCAGAAGCAGGCGGGCAGCGCCTTTTCGCTCCTCGCCATCTTCCCGCGCGATGCGGTGATTTTCGAAGGTGAACTTGCGTTGTTTTCGGGACGGGGCGACAGCGGCAATGCCATAGAGCGACGCTTCTGCCGAGCCTGCGGATCGCCGATCTCCAGCGACAGCGACGCGATGCGCGAGCGCGGCGTCATCGTCATAAAGGCCGGAACGCTGGACGATGTATCCGACCTGCAACCCGCGATCCATTATTGGACCCGTAGCAGACAGGACTGGTTCGCGCTGCCCACGGACGTCCCGCAGCGCGACACCGTCTAGGGACCTCTGCGAGGGCCGACCCTATATGGATCGGCCCCGCCTTAAGCCGTCAGAAACGCTGACCGCCGTCCAGGCGGATCGTCGTTCCGTTCAGGAAGTCGTTCTGGATGATCTGGTCGGCCAGCAACGCATATTCGTCCGGATCGCCCATGCGCTTGGGGTTCAGCACCATCGGCCCGAACGTCTCCTGCGCCTTGTCCGCACCCATCCAGTCGAACGCGTGGGTCAGGAAAGTGCCCGGCGCGATCGCCATCGACCGGATACCCGCAGGAGCCAGGTCGCGCGCCAGGTTCAGCGCCATCGAAATGATGCCACCCTTCGCCGCGCCATAGGCGACCTGTCCCGCCTGCCCTTCAAAACCGGCGATCGAAGCGGTGTTGACGATCACGCCGCGCTGCTTGTCGGCCAGCGGATCGTTCTGGGCCATCGCCTGCGCGACGATCGAGCTGACCGCATAAGCCTGCACCAGGAAGACGTTCACGAGATGGGCGAAGTGGATGGTCGGCACGCGCTGTCCGTCCTTACCGACCACGCGGCCGCCCTTCACCGGCGGCGGCGGGCCGCCATGGGCGATGACGGCAGCGCGGAGCGGGGCGAGGGCAACCGCCGCATTCACCGCCGCCTCGATCGAGCCTTCATCCATGATGTCGGTGCGGACATAGGTCGCGCCGATTTCGTCGGCCAGCGCCTGGCCGCGCTCATCCGCCAGATCGGCGATGACGACCTTCGCGCCGGTCTTGGCCAGCCGACGCGCCGTGGCGCTGCCAAAACCGCCCGCGCCGCCGGTGATCAGGACCGAACCGTTCGAAATATCCATGCGTTGCTCCCGCAGCTGAATCTGTATCGCGCTTGCGATTGCACGGGATCAGCCGAGACGCCAGCCCCAGTTGCAGATAGCGGACGGGCGATGGCGGAGGTCGGCAGGACCGGACGACCGGTTCCGCGCGACAGGAACAATCGCTCGCACGATGGCGACTTTTCGACCGATTGACGCCGATTCGCGACGCCCGCACCATCCTGCGCCTCACAGCCATCATGTCAAAGATCAGGCGCGCTTCGCGGCCTATGACCGCGCGACAGCTGATTAAGGGAAAGGAAGCGAATATGCGCATCGGCTGGATTGGCCTGGGCGGCATCGGCACACAGATGGTCAAGCGCCTGCGGGCGGCGGGACATGATGTCGCTGTTTACGGACGCGGCGCGGGCCTTGACGAAGCCACCGCCGCCGGAGCGGCCCCGTGCAGTTCCTATGCGCAGCTCGCGGGACAGAGCGACATATTGTTCCTCTGCGTCTATAGCGACGCGCAGATGATCGACATATTGTTCGATCAGGGCGCTCTTACCGCGCTGCCCCCCGCCTCGACCATCGTCATCCACACCACCGGCTCGCCCGCGACGGCCCAGCGGATCGCGACGGCGGCTCCGGACGGCGTCCACATTCTCGACGCCTGCTTCAGCGGCGGACCGACGGATGTCGCGGCAGGCAGGCTGACGCTGATGATCGGCGGCGAGGCCGAGGCTCTTGAACCGGTCCGGCCGCTGCTCGAAACCTATGCCAGCCATATTCATCATGTCGGACCGTTGGGTCACGGACAGATGCTGAAGCTGCTCAACAACCTGCTGTTCGCCACCAACCTCATGAACGCGGCGGAACTGGTCCGGCTCGCCGAGCAGCAAGGCTTTCCGCCCGCGCTGCTGGCGCAGGTGATCGGCGCCAGCAGCGGCGCGAGCTATGCGCTCAACCTCTTCGCCAGTCCCGGTTTCACATTGGCCGCGATGGAGAACATCCGGCCCTATCTGGAAAAGGATGTGGCGACAGCGATGACGACTGCGCAGGAAGCGTCGCTCGACGTCAACGCCTTCAAGCGCACAGCGGACTATTTCCGGCGCGATACGCAGCCCGCTGCGCAGGCCACGAAATAACTCATGTCCATTGGCGGGCAACTGGTCGGCCTGGACTCCATGGACCTGTATAATGGCGGCCAGCGCATCTCGCGCGGGCGGCGGAGGTGCAGGGGCTGGTCGAGGCGCTCTATGAATCCGACAGGCGCAGGGCCTGGGTCGACACCGCCGCGCTCGCGACGGACTGATCTGACCCGCCGCCGCCGACAGGCGCTCATAATACCGTCCGTGCGATCGTTACTTGTTTGCCTTGGACGGGGGATTTTGGCTATCCAGAGCGTCTAATGCGCGCGCCCTGCGCGCGCTGTCAGTTGGGACATCTGTTATGAAGATCAGGATCGAAAAGGCGCAGTGCGTGGGTAACGCGCGGTGCCAGGCGACGGCGCAACATCTCTATCCGCTGGATGATGACGGCTACATCGCGACCGAAGGGTTCGACGTGCCGGAGGGCGAAGAGCGCGCCGCCAAGAACGGCGCCAAGGCGTGCCCGGAACGCATCATCTTCGTCATCGAGGATGATGGCGAGCAGAGCTGGCCCCCGCGCTGATCAACACCATGCGATCCCGCCGGACGGCGACCGCGAAAGGACATATATGAATTTCGAGCCTACCGACGACCAGAAGATGCTGGTCGAAAGCTTCGCGCGGTTTCTGGACGAGGAAAGCAGCATGGCGCGGGTGCGCGCGGCGCTGCCTTCCGGTTTCGATCCCGCACTCTGGCGGGGTCTTGCGGAAATGGGCGCCTTCGCCCTGCGCGCTCCGGAAGCTGTCGGTGGACTCGATCTTGGCCTGCTCGATGCGGCGTTGCTGATGGAGGAAGTGGGGCGCACGCTCGCCTCCGGTCCAATCGCCGAAAGCATCGTCGTCGCCCGCCTGCTGGGCGAGTTGGGCGAGGATCAGTGGCTTCCCAGGCTCCTATCGGGCGAAGCGGTCGTCACGATCGCGCTGCATGACGCCGCTGCTCAGCCGCTCCAATGGGTATCGGGCGGCGCGGTCGCCGACGCGGTCATCGTCCGCGATGGCGACGCCGTCTATCTGGTTGAACCCGCAGCGGAAGAGCGCAAGACCGAGAGCAACCTCGCCGGGCAGCCGCTCGCCCAGCTTCGCCTCGACGGTTCGGCCAAGCGCACCGCCCTGACCGGCGACGCCACCGCCGCCTTCGCCCGCGCGCTCGAGGAATGGAAGCTGCTCACCGCCGCCGCGCTT
The DNA here is from genome assembly GCA_036383495.1 of Sphingobium sp. GTDB lineage: Bacteria > Pseudomonadota > Alphaproteobacteria > Sphingomonadales > Sphingomonadaceae > Sphingobium. The sequence goes on from DASVOF010000084.1 coordinate 26,997, forward strand.
GCGGGACTGGCGCGTCAGTCGATCAAGCTCGCTGTCGCCTATGCGTCGGAACGCGAGCAGTTCGGCCAGCTCATCGGCACCTATCAGGGCGTGTCGCACCCGCTCGCGGAAATCTTCGCGGGCGTCGAGGGCGGCCAGTTCTTCGTGTGGAAGACGATCCGCGACCTCGCCGACGGCGTGCCGACCGCCGGCGCGGAGGTCAGCCTCGCGCTCTGGTGGAATGCGACCATCGCAGGCAAGGCCGTGGCGCAATCGCTCCAGACCTTCGGCGGCTATGGCCTCACCACCGAATATGACGTCCATCTCTACAATCTGCGCGCGAAGGCGTGGCCGCTGATCCTGGGCGATCCCGCGCAGCTTCTGGCGGAAGGCGCGCGCCGCCTCTACGCCGGGGAACAGGCCGCCCTGCCCGCAGCGGGCGAAGTGTCGATCAATTTCGATCTGGGCGCGGACGCGCAGACGCTCGCCGACGAAATGCGCGCTTTCTTCGAATCCCTGACGCCGGAACAGCTGGCGAAGGCGCATTATTCCTTCGACGGCCATGTGCCCGAAGTGCACCGCAAGCTCGCCGAGCAGCGGCTGCTGTTCCTGTCCTGGCCCGAGGATGTGGGTGGTCGCAACGCCAGCCCCTATTCCACCAGCGCCGCCATGAGCGTGTGGGAGGAGTATAACTGGTCCACCCATGCCATGGGCACGACCCAGATGGTCGGCACGATGATCCGCCGCTTCGGCAGCGACGAACTCAAGCGCGAGGTGCTGAGCCGCATCGTCGCGGGCGAAGTGATCTGCTCGCTCGGCTTCAGCGAGCCCGGCTCCGGTTCGGACGTCTTCGCCGCCAAGACCCGCGCCACGCCCGAAGGCAACGGCTGGCGGATCGACGGGCAGAAGATGTTCACGTCCGGCGCGAACATCGCCGACTATGTGCTGATGCTGACCCGCACCGACACGGGCGCGCCCAAGCACAAGGGCCTGACCATGTTCATCGTGCCGCTGAAGGCCGAGGGCGTCGAAATTCAGCCGGTCTACACCTTCCAGGACGAGCGCACCAACATCACCTATTATGACGGCGTGCGCATCCCGGACAGTTGGCGGCTAGGCGAGGTCAACGCGGGTGCGCGCGTCATGGCCGCCAGCCTGGAAATGGAACATGGCGCAAGCTGGATTCGCAGCCAGCAGCACATGCTGCATGAGGCGGAGGAATTTGCCCGCACCACCCAGCGCGGCGGTAAGCCGATGATCGAAGATCCCAATGTCATGATCCGTCTTGCGCGCGTGTTCACCGGCAATGCGGTGACGGAGGTTCTGGGCAACCGCTCGCTCTGGGCCGCCACGGAAAAGAAGCCGAACACGGGCCAGGGGTCGATGGTGAAGCTCTTCTCCTCCGAACGCTTCCTGACCGACGCTGCGGACCTGCTGGACCTGACCGCGCCGGAATCGCTCCAGACGGACGGGCCTGCCGCCTATATCAACCTGTCCTACCGCCACGCGCACGGCACGCGCATCTATGGCGGCACCAGCGAAGTGCACCGCAGCGTCGTCGCCGAACGTGCGCTAGGCATGCCCCGCACCCGCGCCTGACAGAACAAGGACAGATCATGAGCGACGAACCGCATCTGCTGGTCGAGGAAGACGATGGCATCCTGATCGCCACCTTCAACCGGCCGGAAAAATACAACGCCATGAGTTCCGCGCTCATGCGAACGCTGGGCGAGGCGGTGGAGCAGTTCCGCGACACCCCCTCGCTGCGGGTGATGTTGATCCGCGCCAAGGGCAAATATTTCTCCGCCGGCGCGGACCTGCGTGAAGGCGGTAACGGCGTCCCGCCTGTTACCGGCTCGGGCGTGCGCGAAATGCACCGTCGCATACGGATGCGGGATATCTGGGATGAGATAGAACATATCGAAAAGCCCTTCGTCGCCGCGCATCAGGGACCATGCGTGGGCGGTGGCCTGGAAATGTCGCTGTCCTGCGACTTCCGCCTCGCCGCCGCATCGGCCAGCTACGCCTTTCCGGAGGCGAAGTTCGGCGTCCTGCCCGCCACCAACGGCGTCAGCCGCCTGACCCGCGTCGTCGGGCCGCACTGGGCGCGCTACCTCATCATGGCCAACAAGCCCGCCAGCGCGCAACAGGCGCTGAACATGGGGCTGGTCCACGAAATCTATCCCGACGAAAGCTTTCAGGACGACGCCCTGGCCTTCTGCCGTCACCTCGCCCAGCAGAATGGCGAAATGATGGGAACGGCCAAGATCGCGATCGAGCTGGCCTACGACCTTGGCGCGGAGCAGGCGGCGGCGGTCGAGCGCATGGCGAACAGCTCGCTCATGCTGGCCCCGTCCTATGTCGAGGGTATGCAGCGGCACATCGCCAGCATCGGTTCGAAGAAATGAGCGCGGCGGAAGCGATCGTCCTCGTCGAGGAGCATCCCGATGGCGCGTTATGAATATGTGATCCTGAGCCGGGGCAAGCCGGGCCGAGACCAGGAATTTCGCGACTGGTATGACGCGCAGCATCTGGGCGATGTCGCGCGTGTCGACGGCGTCGTCAGCGCGCGGCGGCTGAACATCGGCTATCAGAAGGTCTACGACATCGACCTGCCGCAATATACGTCGCTCACCCTCTACGAACTGGAAACCGATGATCCCGAAGCACTGGTGGCGAAGCTTTCCGCGATGGCGGGCAGCGACGCGATGCCGATGAGCGACGCGATCGAAAAGTCCGGGTTGCTGCAAGTGATCGCCAGCCTGCCCGAAAAGGGCTGACCCCCTTCAACGACTTCCACCATCAAACGCGGGCAGACATGATGACTGAAGCGACAATCGCGTTCGACGCCGGCAACTATCTGGGCGAAGGCCCCATCTGGTCGGCGGAGAATCAGGCGCTCTGGTGGGTCAATTGCGAGCAGCCCGCCGAACTGCACCGCTGGGAACCCGCCAGCGGCGCTCACCGCGTCTGGCCGATGCCCAGCCGCATCGGCGGCTTCGTGCCCAAGGCGTCGGACGGCATGCTCGTCGTGCTCGCGGACGGCGTCTATGATTTCAACCTCGACAACGGCGACCTGACCGTACGCGCGAAGTCCGGCCTGCCGCCGCAGATCAAGCTGCACGAATGCCATTGCGACCGCCAAGGCCGATTCTGGGTCGGCGCCTATGACCATGACTTCCATAAGGATCGCAGCTCCGCAAACGGCGCCTTTTACCGGCTGGATGGCGATCGCCTGACGCCGGTGATCGACCAGATCACCGTCGCCAACGGGCTCGCCTTCTCTCCCGACGGCCGCACCATCTACGCGGCCAGCTCGCCCCATCGAAAGGTCGAAGCCTTCGACCTCGATCCCGAAACCGGCGAGCTGTCCAACCGCCGGACGTTCCTGACGCTCGGCGAAGGCGGACATATCGACGGCGCGACCGTTGATGCGGAGGGCGGCTACTGGCTCGCTTTGGTCGGCATTGGCGAAGTGCGTCGCTACCTGCCCGACGGCACGCTGGACCGCACGATCGTGATGCCCTGCTCCAACCCGACCAAGCCCGCGTTCGGCGGACCCGATCTCGGCACGCTCTACGTCACCTCGACCCGCATGGCGATCAATCCCAATGCTACCGGCAACGACGCCAACGGCCCGGTCTATGCCCTGGTCCCCGGCGTGAAGGGCGTTCCGGAGGCGCCTTTCAAGGGCTGATCCGAGGCGGGACCGAGCGGTCGCCACCCCACCTCCGTTCGCCCTGAGCTTGTCAAAGGGCTCAGCCCGAACGGAGGTAGGCGGGATGCCCATTCCACCCAGCACCCTAAAATCGCAACTCCCCCTGCCGCGCCCTCTGCGGCGGCGGGAGCGGAGCTGCTACCGGCACAGACACCTGCGGCAGCAACGCCCGCGCAAGCCCGGTCAGCGTATAGACCGCCTGCCGCTGCGCCCCGCGATTATGATGATCGACGCGATAGCCCTGATAGTGCCGCCGCAAAAGCCCGGCCGCCACCAGTTCCGACACCGCCCGGCTGAGGTTGGTCTTTCCCGAAACGCGCACCCGCTGCCGCGTTTCCTCCTCCACCGCCAGCGCGGCGGCGGCGGGCTCGGCGGGCAGCGTTCCCTGCGCCGCCATCTCCCCCCGCACCCGCTCCGCCAGCGCGAGCCGACGCGGATCGCGCCCGCCCATCGGTGCCAACGCATCGCATAGCCAGTCGCGCAGCGGCGACAACCCGCTTTCCTGCGCCACCAGCGGACCCGCGCTGCCGTCGGGCCGCGCCACTTCGGCGATCAGGCTCAGCAGCATGAACGCGTAACGCGGCCGCGTGCTCGCATGGGCGAGCCGGTCCACCAGCGCGGACAGGTCGCCGCTACGCGGTGTGCGGGGGATGGAGCCGTGAAACATAACGGGGATGAATCAAGCACAGGAAGGGGACAATGTGAATCCCCTTTCGGTCCGAATCCCCGCTTTTGTCGCGCATGACACTTTGCCACCGGGTAAAGTGTCACCCCCTGCCCTTCCGCCGGTAAAGTGTCATGATCGCCACTTAGACGCGGCCCGCCCATTGCCGATACGCCGCCGCCGCTATAATCCGGTGACAAGACAGGAACAGGGAGCGGACCAGCCATGAGCGCCTTCAAGGACAATCTGCTGGCGGGGAAAACCGCCTTCATCGCCGGCGGCACCAGCGGCATCAATCTGGGCATCGCCAAGCGCTTCGCCGCGCTCGGCGCGAAGGTCGCGGTGGCGGGCCGCAATCGCGAAAAAGCGGAACGCGCCGCCGCCGACATCGGCCATGACGCCATCGCCCTCACCGCCGACGTGCGCGATTATGACGCGACCCGCGCGCTCATGGAACAGGTCGTGGATCAGTTCGGCCCGATGGATATCGTCGTGTCCGGCGCGGCGGGCAATTTCCTCGCCCCCGCACTCGGCATGTCGGCCAATGCGTTCAAGTCCGTGGTGGACATTGACCTCCTCGGCACCTTCAACGTCTTTCGCGGCTGCCATGACCTGCTCAACAAGCCCGGCGCGTCACTGATCGCGATCACCGCGCCGCAGGCGATCAATCCGATGCAGCTTCAGGCCCATGCCTGCGCCGCGAAGGCGGGGATCAACCAGCTGGTGCGGGTGCTGGCGATGGAATGGGGCCCGGACGTGCGCGTCAACGCCATCTCCCCCGGCCCGATCGCGGGCACGGAGGGCATGGCCCGCCTAGCCCAAAGCTCGCGCGCGGAAATGGAACGCACATTGGCCCTCAAACGCTGGGGAACCGCCGAAGACGTGGCGGAAGGCGCGGTGTTCCTCTCCAGCCCCTCGGCCGCCTATGTGACCGGCATCATCCTCGACATCGACGGCGGCATGTCCCTGGGCGACGCCTCGCGGCAGGGGATTTAGGGGGCGGCAAGCCTGCCCTTGAAAACCGCAATCAGCCGATCGCAGCAGCAAGGAACGGCTACTGATGGGCCCGGACCTGCTGCCGATAGCCCGCGACGTCCAGGTCGAACACCTGCCCGGCCCGACCAGCGGATCGAGAATATTGGGCCGATAATCCCACATGCTGTCAGCTGTCGATCGTAACGCCTCTCCCCAACGGCGACCACTGTGCCGGCAAGTTCCCCGCCGGGCGCAAAGGGCCTTGGCGGCTTGAACTGGTAGCGGTCTTCTATGATCAGCGCATCGGGATAGTTGCCACGGACGGGAACAAGCGGCGGCCGTGACTTGACCGCGCGAGCCTTATGGAGAAGAGGTGCCCTGCCCCGCACCGGGGCAGAATTTGAATATCAGGAGTGAACGGCATGTCGGCAAACGGCAACTGGAAAATCACGCTGGCGACCCCGATGGGGCCGCAGGAAATGACCGCCACGCTGAACGAAAGCGGCGACAAGCTCACTGGCAGGCTGGAAAGCGCCATGGGCAGCGAAAATGTTGAGGGCACCGTCACCGGCAACAAGCTGGCCTGGACGACGAAGGTGTCCAAGCCCCTGCCGATCGACCTGAAGTTCGACGTAACGGTCGAAGGCGATCAGCTTACCGGCTCGGTGAAGCTGGGCATGTTCGGCAACGCCGGCCTTGCGGGCGAGCGTATCTGAACAACGGGCGGGCTTCGCCCCGGCGAAGCCCGCGTCGGGATATCCATGGCGGCACGATCCGCGCTCATCGCCAGCCGAGAATATCGACCAAAAGGGGGTGAAGGGTGACTGACGGCGCACCGCGCGGCAGCGCGACCGAGTGGCGGCATCATTGGCCGGTCGTGCTGGCTTCGGGCGCCGGGATCGCGCTTTCGTCGACCCATGTCTACATGATCGGCCCGCTCACAGCTCCGCTCGAACGGGAATTTGGCTGGTCGCGCGCGGAAATCACCTCGGGCCTCGCGATCGTCTCCGCGCTGGGCGTCTGCCTGGCGCCCTTGATCGGGCTGCTGATCGACCGTTATGGCCCGCGCGTCATCGGCCTTGTCGGCATATGCGCGCTGTGCGGGGCCATCATGCTGCTTTCGATCGCGTCGCAGAATATCTGGTCCTGGTGGATACTCTGGTTCCTGCTCGGTATCTGCGCGCTGTTCATCAAGCCGACCATCTGGATCGCGGCGGTATCCGGATTTTTCTCCGCCAGCCGCGGGTTGGCGCTCGCCGTCACGCTCTGCGGCACGGGGATCGGGTCCACGCTGACGACCCTGATCGCCGCAACGCTTGCGGACCGTTACGGCTGGCGGACGGCGCTGATCGGGCTGGGCTCCTTCTGGCTGGTCGTCACGCTGCCGATCGCGCTGCTGTTCCTTGCCCGATCGCCCCGGCGGCGCGGCGATCGCCACCCCGCATCGCCTATGGTGGACCGCAGCGCTCTCCCTGGCCTTGGCCGCCGCGAGGGCCTGACCTCGCCAAGTTTCGTCAAGCTGGCGATCGCCGCCTTCCTGATCGCCATCGTGGCGGTTCCATTCGCCGCGCTGCTCGTGCCGATATTGGGTTCCACAGGATTGGAGCGCGGGACCGCCGCGAGTATCGCCAGCATGGTCGGCATAGCCTCGCTCGTAGGGCGATTGGGCATGGGGTCGCTTGTCGATCGGACGGATGGCAGATGGCTCGCCGCGATCAGCGTGTCGCTGCCGATCCTGGCCAGCGGCCTGCTGCTCTACGCCCCCGGCTCCATTCCCATGGCTAGCGCGGCGGCGATCGTGCTCGGCCTGTCGCTGGGGGCTGAGCTGGACCTGGTCGCCTATCTCGCGACCCGGCATGTGGGGCTGCGGAATTTCGGCCTGTTGTTCGGCGTGATCGCGGGGCTGTTGTCACTGGCGACCGGCATGGGGCCGCTCATCGTCAGCCATGTGTATGATGTGACAGGCTCCTATACGCTCATTTTGTGGGCTTATATGCCTGTGTGCCTGGTTTCGGCGGCGCTTTTCCTGGGTCTTGGGCCCTATCCTGATTTCGATCAGCAAGAATGAAACCGCGAATTGTGCGCGGTTGCTTGCTCCGGGTCCGGACATATGGCATGGCATGTTACAGTGTGTAACATCGCATGTTGAGAGGAAGTCGGGATGGACATCCAGTTGCTGATCAAAAATGGTACGGTGGTCGATGGTTCGGGTCGGCCGGCCTATGCCGCCGACGTCCGCGTCGCCGGCGGGGTGATTACGGAAATCGGGCAGGGGCTGGAGCCCGGCGTCGGCGAGCGGCTGTTCGACGCGAGCGGCTGCTATGTAGCGCCCGGCTTTATCGAAACGCATAATCATTGGGATGGCGGCGTCTGGTGGTCGCCCAATCTCGATCCGCTGCCCGGCTATGGCGCGACCACGACCATCAACGGTAATTGCGGCTTCTCGCTGGCTCCAGCGCCGAAGACGGAAGAAGACCGGCAAAATGTCATCGATATCTTCAACTATTTCGAGGATATTCCCGAAGAGCCGATGCAGAAGATCGTTCCGTGGAACTGGTCGAAGTGGAGCGAATATAAGGCGTCGATGCAGACGGGGGTCCGGCTGCCGCTGAACTTCTGCTCCTTCTGCGGCCATATTCCGATGCGCCTCGCGGTGATGGGTCAGGATGCGTGGAGCCGCGCCGCCACCGCCGATGAAATCGCGCAGATGTGCGCGCTGCTGGACGATGCGCTGGCCGCCGGTGCGCTTGGGCTGTCGTCCAACTTCCTGGACTATGACAAATATGAGCGCCCCCTGCCTTCGCAGCAGGCGGACGATGCGGAGCTGGAAGCGCTGATGCGCGTCATCGCGCGCTATCCGGGCGCGACTTTCCAGGTCATCCTGGACTATTTCATGCGCTTCACCGCCAACGACACGCTGGAGCGCATGGGCCGCCTCGCCAAGGCAACGGGCGTCAAGATGCAGTGGGCGGGCATGCCTTCGCTCGAATATATGGCGCCCCAGCTGCCGCGATCGAAGAAACTGCATGAACAGTTCAAGGCGGAAGGCCTGCCGATCTTCACCGCCTTCAACGTCATCTCTCCCACGTCGGTGATCAACTTTGGTCGGACGCTGGTCTTCGGCCAGAATGGCAATCCGGTCTGGCAGGATCTGGTGAACCAGCCGGGCTGGGAGGCGAAGGCCGCCCTGCTGGCCGATCCCGCATGGCGCGCCAAGGCGCGCGAGGCGTGGGACAATCAGTTCGCCCATTCCTACCTGCATGATCCGAGCGCCATGCTGCTGCGCGAAAGCGAATCCGGCTATGGCCCGGTCGGCGTCACGCTGGCCGACTATATGGCGCAAGGCGGGATCGCCCATGCGTCCGACGCGATGGCCGAATGGGTGCTGAACAACGGGCAGGAGTCGACCATCCTCAAGCGCTCATGGGAAAAGAGCGAAGAGGTGCTCGAATATCTGCTGGAGGACAGCCATTCGCTCGCCAATGTGTCGGACGCCGGCGCGCACGGGAAGCTGTTTTGCGGAGCGGGTTATAACGTCTTCCTGCTCACCGACTATGTGCGCGACCGCAAGGTCATCTCGCTCGAACAGGGCGTGCATATGCTGACATGGCGGCTTGCCGAGTTTTTCGGGCTGCACGACCGGGGCCTGATCGAAGTGGGCAAGGCCGCCGACATCACGGTGTTCAACCTGGATGAGATCGAGATGCGTCCCGAAAAGAAGACCTGGGATGTGTGGGACGGCACCGGCGGGCGGACCTATCGCTACACGCGGGACGCCGCGCCGATGCGGCTGACGCTGGTAAATGGTCAGCCGACCTTCGACCGGGGCGAATTCACCGGACGCTATCCGGGCGAGTTCATCGGGCCCAAGGTCGGCAGCGCCCTGGCTCTGGCGGCGGAATAGGTCCTTGGCCAAAGGCGCGATCGAGGCGGCGGAGCAACGGGAGGAGGCTCAGGAAGCCAATCCTCCCTTGCTGCCCGCCGTTCCGAGCGATCGCAAGGAAAGCAGCCGGGAACGGCTGCTTTCCGCCGGCGCGTCCGCCTTTTGCGCGCGCGGCTATTTCCCGGTTTCGGTGGAGGACATCGCGTCGGCTGCGGGCGTCAGCCGCATGACCTTCTACCGGCATTTCACGGGCAAGGCCGAACTTGCCGCCGAGCTGTTCCGCCGGAGCAGCGGCATGGCGGAGCCGCATTATCTGGCGATCGCGCAGACAGACTATCACGACCGCGAGGTCGTGCGAGGATGGATGGAAAGCCTGTTCAGCGCCGACCGGCAGCGCCGCCACCTGCTGCGCGTCTTCATCCAGGCCAATGTGGATGCTCCTGCTTTTTCGGAAGCGGGGCACGGCTTCATCGACGGGCTGGCGGCGAAGCTGGGGGAGCATATCCCGGCCTTTGCGAATGGTGGTTCGGATGGGGGTGGCCGCAGGCGCCATGTCGAAGCCTGGCTGTTGCTCTATGATATTTTGAACCATAGCAATCACGCGGCGCTGGGATCGGGCATAGCCACCGATCCGCTGACGATCGACATATTGGCGGATCGTTTCTCGGATTTTGTCGAGCGGCATCCCTGACTGCGGCTCTTGTCGGCCCGGATCGCATTGTGCGTTAAATCAGGATCAGTTTCCCCTCCCCCGTTCGGGCTGAGCTTGTCGAAGCCCACTTCTTTCTTTGAAGAAAAGTGGAACCCTTCGACAAGCTCAGGGTGAACGGAGGGAGGGGGGCTGATCCTGATTTATACCATGCTCTAAGTAGGTTGGCGCGGCATTACGGCTCAGTCGATCTCCGCCAGGATCTTGCCCGGATTGAGGATGTTGTCCGGATCGATCGCCTTCTTGAGCGTGCGCATCAGCGCGATTTCGCTTTCCGACCGGCTCCAGGGGAGGAAGGCCCGGCGCACGGTGCCGATGCCGTGTTCGGCGGCGATGGAGCCACCGACCGTTTTCACCGCATCATAAATCGCATTGTCGAAAGCGCGCTGAATGTCCGGATTCATCTCGCCGATGCTGAGGATCGCGTGGAGATTGCCATCGCCCGCATGGCCGTAGAAAAGCGCGGTGAGGTTGGAAAAGGCCGCCAGATTGTCCCGCGCCGCGTCGACGAAGGCAGGCATGTCACCCACCCCCATGGACACGTCGTAGGAAGCGAAGGGGCGCAGCGGAGCGAGGCCGGGCGCAAGATCCTCGCGCACCGCCCACAGCGCCTCACGCTCCCGCTCCGACTGGGCGATCACCGCGTCCGCGACCTTGCCCTCCTCGATCAGCGCCATCAGCGCGCGCTCGAACTGGGAGACATCGGCGTCCTCGTCGCCGCCCATGGCTTCTACGACCGCGTAGAAGCCGTGCCCTTCCGGCATGGGCGGCTGCCGCTGGTCGCTGAGCGCCCGGCTCATGGCGGCGTAGAAATCGCCCCACATCAGTTCGAAGGACGACAGGCGGCCCGAAAGCGTCACTTCCAGCCGCCGCAGGACGCGGATCGCTTCCTCGAAAGTTTCCGTCGCGATCAGCGCGGTCTGGCGCGATGTCGGCAGCGGCCGCAACCGCAGCACGGCGCGGGTGACGATGCCAAGCGTGCCTTCGCTGCCGATCAGCAGATGTTTCCAGTTATAGCCCGCATTGTCCTTCAGCATCTTGGTCAGCGAGGTGATGACGGTGCCGTCCGCCAGCACCGCCTCCAGCCCCAGCACCATGTCGCGCATCATGCCCCAGCGCAGCACGCGGTTGCCGCCCGCATTGGTGCCGATGACGCCGCCGATCATCGCCGAACCGCGCGCGCCCAGGTCGAGCGGCAGCAGCGTTCCTTCCGCCTCCGCCCTTTCCTGCGCGATCTGGAGGATGCAGCCCGCTTCGACGGTCATGGTCATGGACAGATGGTCGATTTCCACCACCTGGTTCATGCGTTCGAGCGACAGGGCGATGCCCCCGTCGGTCGGAACCGCCGCGGCGCAGGTGCCGCTCTGCCCGCCGATCACCGTTACGGGGACGCGCGCTTCATGGGCCAGCTTGACGACCGCCGAGACTTCGGCGGTATTCGCGGGCTTGACCGCGAAGGCGGGCGAAGACGCATATTTGCGCGAAATGTCCAGCCGATAGCGTTCGCCAATGGCGTCGCCTGCCGCCACGTTGCGCTCACCCACGATATCGGCAAGTCGCCGCGCCAGATCCTCGCTCATCCTGCTCTCCATCCCATCACGATCGCATGTGCGGCCAACGCCCCATTTCGCGCAAGCCCGGATTGCGGCCATCGCCCCGGCGTTGGATCACAAGCCCCCAGCGCGGCGGCGATGGTTGACAAGCAAGCCGCTCCCGCGTCAAGCCACTGCGCGACTTTCAACGCAACAAAGCGGCGGCGCGCCGTCCGCTTCATCAGGAACGGATGACATGAACCAGGACGTGACCGCAGCCATTCTGGACGCCGAAAAGCAGCGCTGCGCCGCGATGCTGAAGAATGACCCGGCGGGTCTGGACGCGATATTGGACCCGCGCCTTTCCTTCGCCCACGCCACCGGCGCGGTCGATGACAAGGCCGCCTATCTCGCCAAGATGGCGGAAGGGAAGATCGACTATATCGCCATCGAATGGAATGATCCGGTCGTCACCGCGCTGGGCGACGCCCATGCGCTGCTCAATGGCCGCATGGGGACGCATGTGCGCGTCAACGGCGTTGAAAAGCAGCTCGACAACCGGGTGACGACGGTCTGGGCGGCGGGCGACAAGGGCTGGCGGCTGCTCGCATTCCAGTCGACGCCGATGAAGCTGGCCTGAGGGCGGAAGTCCGCCTCAGACCGGTTCGACGGTGATAGGCAGATTCGTCCAGCCGATCTGGAATTCGGACACCGCCCATTCGCCGTCTTCGGGATGGAGCTTGTAGCTCTTCGTCGCCGCCAGCAATTCGCGCAGCATGATCTGCCCTTCCAGCCGCGCCAGATGGATGCCGATGCAGAAATGCGGGCCCACGCCGAAGCTGAGCATCCGCCGCGCCTTGCGGTTCCAGATGAAAGCGTCGGGATTTTCGAACTCGCGCGGGTCGCGATTGGCAGCCGCGATCAGCAGCAGCACGCGCTGCCCCGGCTGCACGGTGACGCCCGCCACTTCAACCGGAACCTTGGCGGTGCGACCGAACCACTGCGCAGGCGCATTGTAGCGCAGCATTTCCTCAAACGCGATCGGCGCGTTGGCGTCGATATCCGCGCGCACGGCCGCCAGCTGATCGGGATGCTTTTGCAGTTCGAGCAGGCCGCCCGACAGGACCTTCGGCACTGTCTCCGTCCCGCCGACCAGGATGGCGAGGATGTCGGTCGCGATCTCTTCATCGGTCTGGGGACGGCCGAGCATGTCGCCATGGATCAGCGGATCGATGACGGGGCTGGCGACGCCCTGATCCTGACGGCGACGGCGCACCGCCACCTTGAGGAAATCGATGATCTCCGCCCGCGCGACCATGCCGTCGGCGGTCGGACCCGGCTTGTCGGGATTGCGCGCCACCATGCGGTTGACGAGGTCGATGATATGGCCCGAATCCTCGACAGGCAGGCCCATGACGATGGCGGTCGCGCCCACCGAGATATAGCTGGCGAAGTCGCCGTTCACGTCGAAATGGCCACGCGGCAGCAGTTCGGCCAGCCGGTCGCGGATCAGTTTCGTGATGGGCTCCGCCAGCTTGCCGATATTGCCCTTCAGGAACGGGGAAGCGAGCGCCTGACGGAACTTGGTGTGGTAGGGCGCGTCGAGGAACAGGAACATCGACTTGGGGTCGAGCTTCATCGGCGGCGGGCTGCCGGCATTATGGACCAGCATCTGGTCGCGCGAGAAGACCTGCCCTTCCGTTTCGGAAAAATGCTTCGAGTCCATGAAGGCGTTCCAGACGTCTTCATAACGGCTGACGGCGTAGGCGTCATATTCCGGCATGAAATAGGCGCGATGCCCTTCGCGCAGCGTGGGATACAGGCTGTGCGGATCGCGGCGCGCCGTTTCGGAATAGGGATCATATTGGAAGGAAGTATCGAGCGTAAGGTCGGTCACCGAATGTCCTCAATTGTCACGGCGCGCGGGCGTGACGAAATGCTATGCCGCCGGCGCGTTGTTCCACCCATTGCACCTGCTGGAGGGCAGGCTGTCAAGGCGGGGGCTCCAGCAATCGTGGCGGCGTTGCCGGATCAGGGGAGCGCTTTCTTCAGGGCATCGGCGCCTTCGATGACGCCAGCCTCGGTGATATAGGCCGTGACAAGGCCGGCGGGCGTGATGTCGAAGGCGGGATTGAAGGCGGGCGATGGCGTGATCTGGACGCTGGTCGCACCCGCTCCGGTCACGAAGCGCACTTCGTCGGGGGAGCGCTCCTCGATGGCAATGCTCGCGCCGTCGGGGGTGGCGGGATCGTAAGTGCTCGACGGGAGCGCGACATAGAAGGGCACGTCGTGCGCGCGCGCCGCCAATGCCTTGAGATAGGTGCCGATCTTGTTGCAGACGTCGCCATTGGCCGTGACGCGATCGGTGCCGACGATGACCAGGTCGACCTGCCCCTGCTGCATCAGCAGGCCGCCGGCATTATCGACGATCAGGCTGTGCGGAACGCCATGCCCCGCCAGTTCGAAGGCGGTCAGCGCGCCCTGATTGCGTGGCCGCGTCTCATCGACCCAGACATGAACGGCGATCCCCGCATCATGCGCGAGATAGATGGGCGCAGTCGCCGTGCCCCAATCGACCGTCGCCAGCCAGCCGGGGTTGCAGTGGGTGAGGATGTTGACGGGCCGCCCTTCCTTGCGTGCGGCGATATCGCGGATCAGGGACAGCCCGGCCTCGCCGATGGCGCGGTTGGCCGCTACATCCTCGTCGCACAGCCGCGCCGCCTCCGCATAGGCCGCCGCCGCCCGCTCGTGCGGCGGCAGGGGTGCGACCGCCCGGCGTATCCGATCAAGCGCCCAGCGCAGGTTGACCGCCGTGGGGCGGGCGGAGGAGAGCCGCGCAAACGCACTCTCAAGCGCGGCATCGTCCGCCTCTTGCCCCAGCGCGAGCGCGAGACCATAGGCCGCGACCGCGCCGATCAAGGGCGCGCCGCGCGTCGCCATGTCGGCGATGGCGTGAAAAGCGTCCTCCGCCGTGCGCAGGGTCAGCCGTTCCAGCGCCCATGGCAGGCGGCGCTGGTCGAAGATGCCGACGCTCCAGCCGTCGGGCTCCAGCCAGATCGAGCGGGTGGCGTCGCCCTCTATCCTCATGCCGCGACCGGTTCCCGGCTGACGAGCGCGGAGACGGCGGCGACGTCGGGAAAGGCGGCGCGATCGACCAGCAGAGAACGTGCCGCCAGAAGCGCCCGCCGTTCGCATGTCGCGCGGGCATCCTCATCGGCGATGCTGTCGAAGTCGGCGACATGGGCGAGGCCCAGGATGCGGCGGATGATCTCGCAGCCTGCAAAGCCCAGCGCATCTTGCCAGATGGCGTCGATCCGCTCGGCGATCGCGGCTTCGCGCAGGTCCGGGTCCGCCTTCGCCAGCGCGTAGAGCGCGCCATGCTCCTTCCCCGCGTCGAGCGCGCGCCAGTGAGCGGCGAAACGCTCCGCAAAGCCGGTCCATAAAGCCTCCGCCTGATCGAGCAGACCGGGGTCGACGGGCCGGGCCAGCCAGGCCATCCATAAATTGGCCAGGATCATGCCCACGTCGAAGCCGATCGGTCCGTAGAAGGCGAACTCCGGGTCGATCACCTTGGTGTCCTGCGCCGTCACCATGACGGACCCGGTGTGGAGATCGCCATGGAGCAGCGCCTCGGGCGCGGCGAGGAAGCGGGCCTTCATCCCCTGCGCGGCGAGACGCAGCGGCACGTCGGCGCGGAAGGACGCGACGATATCGGCCAGTCCCGGCGTATGATGGTTCATGGGGGCGTCGAAATAGGGCTCGTCGAAGATCAGGTCCTCGGTGATGCGGCACATGGCGGTGTTGCCGAGATAGGCGGCGATCCGCTCCTTCTTGCGCGCCACCGGCACGGCGAGGTCGGAGGTGAAGAACAGCGTATCGGCAAGGAATTGCGCCAGATGCCCGGCGAGCAGGGGATAGCGATCCCCATCCACCAAGGCCCCGCGCAATGTGCGGTGGGGACGCAGCAACTCCATGACCGTCAGCGCCATCACATCGTCATGATGGAGGAGCGCGGGCACGCGATCGGGCGCATGGAGCGCCTCATCGGCCAGAGCGAGCCGTTCATAATAAGCGCGCGACAGGGGCAGCGGCCAGCTTTCGCCGACCAGCCGGACATAGGGCAGCGCCTGCTTCGCCGCCACGCCGCCTGCGGGGCCGGTCACCAGGAAGACGAGGTTGAGATTGCCGTCGCCGACTTCCCGCACCTGCCAGAGGCCCGGCGGACCGCCCAGCCGCGCGGCGACCGAGGGCACGCCCGCGAGGAAGTGGGCGACGCTGCGCTCGTCCAGCGGGAAATAGCTCATGCGATGCCCTCCATTGCCGCTATGTCGGCGAAGCTGGTCGCCACGGGATAATCGCTCGTCGCCAGCACGCCCTCGCGCGCCAGCAATGTGACGGCGAGGCCAGCCTCCCGCGCGGCGGCCAGTTCCTCGGGCGTGTCGGACAGGAATAATATGTCGGCCGGGTCCAGCCCCAATGCGGCGGCGATGGCGCGGTAGGAGCCCGCCTCGCGCTTGGCCCCTATGCCCGTGTCGAAATGCCCGGCGAACAGCGGCGTCAGGTCGCCATGATCGCTCCAGCCGAACAGCAGTTTCTGCGCCGCCACCGAACCCGAGGAATAGACGTAAAGGGCGATGCCCGCCCCATGCCAGCGGCGCAGCGCTTGCGCCGCATCGGCATGGACATGGCCGGTGAAGTCCCGCCGCGCATAGCCCTCCGCCCAGATCAGGCCCTGCAACTGCTTGAGCGGACCGATCTTGCGGTCGGCGTCATGCCATTGGATGAGGCGGGCGACGCAGCCTTGATCGTCCAGCGCCTCGCCCGTTTCCGCGCGCACCGCGTCCAGGATCGGCGCGACTTCGCGCGGGTGCGCCGCGACGAAATCGGCGAGCCGCGCGCGGGAATAGGGGAACAGCACGTCATGGACGAAGGCGATGCTGGAGGTCGTGCCCTCTATGTCGGTGACGATCGCGGCGGGCCTCACAGCGCGCCCTCATAGAGCGGGACGCCGCGCGCAATCTCGTCCCCCGTGTAGCGGGCGACCCAGCCCTCGGGCCTTGTGAACAGGCGGATCGCGGTGAAGCGCGGTCGCTCGCCCGTGTCGAACCAGTGCCGCGTCCCCGCCGGGAGGACGATGAGGTCGCCCGCCGTGCATTCCAGCGCCTGCACTGCGCCGCCCGAACGGATGTAGAAGAGGCCCGACCCTTCGACGAAGAAGCGCACCTCGTCATCGTCATGGACATGTTCGGACAGGAATTTGCCGCGCATTTCCGTCCGCTGAGGATGATCGGGGGTCATGCGGACGACGTCGCAGGACTGGTAACCGCCCCTCGCCTTCAGCCTTTCCACATCGGCGGCATAGGCGGCCAATATGTCCGCATCGGCGGGATCGGGCGGCAAGAGCGCCCCGGCCTCCCACTGTTCCAGCAGGATGCCTGCGGGCTCCAACGCGGCCACGATCGCGTCACGATCGTCCAGCCTGCCGCGCAGTCCGAACGGCGGCGCATCGTCATAGAGCGTCAGCGCGGTCATCGGCCATTCCCCTTGAGCTTCATTTCTTCCCAGGCGCAGGCGAGCAGAAATTCGCAGCCTTCGACGATATTCTCCGCCGCTTCGATGGTCGGCCCCCAGGCGTAAAGGCCATGGCCGCGAATGTAGAATGCCGGGAGCAGCGGCTCCTGCCGTTCCAGCAAGGGCCGCAACTGCCGGGCGAGCGCGTCCATGTCCTGGCTGTTGTCCACGAGCGGCAGGGTTACGCTCATTTCATGCGTGGGCGCGCCCGGAAAGACCTTGAGCAGTTCATAGCCCGTAAGGTCGACGCCGTCCGACGGCAGCGCCCGGCTGAGCACGGTTCCGGCGACCGAATGGGTGTGCAGGACGGCGCCGGCGGTCGGATCGACCGCATAGACGAGGCAGTGGAGCAGCGTTTCGGCCGAGGATTTCGCCGGGTCCAGCGCCGATCCGTCGGGCGCGACCCGCATCAGCTGCGCTTGCGTCAGCCGCCCCTTGTGCGATCCCGACACGGTGATGAGGATGTTACCGTCCTCCAGCCGCATCGAATAATTGCCCGCCGTCGCCGGGGCGAGTCCGCGCGCGTCCAGTCGGCGACCCGTCTCGATCAGCGAAAGGGTGGCGGAAGAAGGGTGATGCACTAAAGGACCAATCCGGGTTCGGGAAAAGCCGCGATGCAGGTCATCATCGTAGACGTCCCTGCATTATGCGCGGATCATGGTGACGCTTTGATGATAGCGAGGGCATGCGTCGCTTGGCAACAGCGATGCGGACCCATTTGATATGCTACCGCGCCTGCCGCCGCCGTGGTAGAAAAGGGCGACGCCGCATGAGCGGCCCCCCGAGTCTTGAGGAGAGAGATCATGGCGCTCTCAATCGGCAGCAAGGCCCCGGACTTCAGCGCGCAGACCACACAGGGCGAAATCCGCTTTCACCAATGGCTGGGCGACAGTTGGGGCATCCTGTTTTCACACCCCAAGGATTTCACCCCGGTCTGCACCACCGAGCTGGGCTATCTGGCGCGCCTGACACCGGAATTTACGCAGCGCAATTGCAAGGTGATCGGCCTGTCGGTCGATCCGGTCGGCAACCACGAACGCTGGCTGTCCGACATCAAGTCCGCGACCGGCGGCGACGTCACCTATCCCATCATCGGCGACAGCGATCTAAAGGTCGCGAAACTCTATGAAATGCTCCCCGCCGACGCGGGCGATACGTCGGAAGGCCGCACGCCCGCCGACAACCAGACGGTCCGCACCGTCTACCTGATCGGCCCCGACAAGCTCATCAAGGCGATGTTGAGCTATCCAATGAGCAGCGGCCGCAATTTCGACGAGGTGCTGCGCCTGCTCGACAGTTGCCAGCTGACCGCGAAGCACAAGGTCGCCACCCCGGTGAACTGGCAATGGGGAGAGGATGTCATCATCGTCCCCGCCGTTTCGGACGAGGAGGCGAAGGAGCGCTTCCCCGACGGATGGAAGAGCGTCACGCCCTATTTGCGGGTCGTGCCCCAGCCGCAAGATTAGGGCCCGGAAAAAAATCCGCGCGCTTGAAGAGCCGATCGACATGACCCAATTAGGGAGGCTCTTCGCCCCCTTCTTGCGAGTATCGATGACGACCGCCAATCCCCTCCTTGCCGACCGCGACCTTCCCGATTTCGCCGCGATCGAGGCATCCCATGTCGTGCCTGCGGTGGAGGAGGCGATCGCCGCTCACCGCGCCGCCGTCGCGGAGATAACCGAGTCCGGAAGCGACGATTTCGATGCGGTCATTCTGGTGGGGGAGCGGGCCGATTTCGAATTGTCCCGCGTCTGGGCGCCCGCTAGCCATCTCGCGTCGGTGGCCGATACGCCCGAACTGCGGGAAGCGCATGCCGCCGCGCAGGCGCTGATGACCGCCTATCTCATGGAGGCGGGCCAGAACCGCGCCCATCATGACGCCGTCGCCCGTGTCGATTTTGCTGGCCTTCCGGTGGCGCAGAGGCGAGCGGTCGAGCTTGGCCTGCGCGCCTTTCGCCTGGCGGGCGTGGCGCTCGAAGGAGAAGCCCGGCGGCGTTTCCTGGAAATCGGGGTTGCTCTTAGCGATCTCAGCACGAAATTCGGCAACGCCGTCCTCGACGCCACCGAGGCGTGGAGCGAGCATGTAACGGATGAGGCCGCGCTGGCCGGCGTTCCGGAAAGCGACAAGGCGATACTGGCCGCCTATGCGCAAGAAAAGGGGCTGCCCGGATGGCTCATCACCCTGCGCCAGCCCAGCGTGATCGCGATCCTGCTGCATGCGCAGGACCGCGATCTGCGCGCCCGCGTCTATCGCGCCCACAACACCCGCGCCTCCGGCGAGGCGGATGACAAGAGCCATGACAATAGCGATCGGATCGACGCGATCATGGCGCTGCGGCATGAGGGCGCGCAGATATTGGGCTTTGCCGACGCCGCCGCGCATTCGCTGGAAACGAAGATGGCGGCGGACGCTGATGAGGCCCTGACGTTCCTGGCCGATCTTGCCCGCCGGGCGCGCCCCGTCGGCGAGCGCGAACTGGCCGAGGCCCGCGCCTTCGCCGCGACCCATCTAGACCTTGACGACGTGCAGCCATGGGACCTGTCCTATGTGGCCGAAGCGATGCGGCGCACCCTTCACGGCGTCGACCAGGAAGCGATCAAGGCCTATTTCCCCCTGCCGCGCGTCCTTGCGGGAACGCAGGCGCTGATCGAGCGGCTGTTCGGGGTGCGCCTTGTCGAGCGGGAGGATGTTTCGACCTGGCATCCCGACGTCCTGTTCTACGATGTGCTGGACGCCGACGGCGCGATCGTGGCGGGCGTCTATCTCGACCTGTTCGCCCGTGCGGGCAAGCGTGGCGGAGCGTGGATGGATGTGTGCCGGGCACGCTTCCGGGATGCGGACCGCTTCCACCGGCCGATCGCCTATCTGACGACCAATTTCGCGCCTCCTGCGGGAGAGCGCCCCTCGCTGCTGACGCATAATGACGTGGTGACGCTGTTCCACGAATTTGGCCATGTGCTGCATCATCTGCTGACGGAGGTCGACTTGCCCTCGATCGGCGGCATTTCCGGCGTGGAATGGGATGCGGTCGAACTGCCCAGCCAATTCATGGAGAATTTCGCCTGGGATCGCGATACGCTGATCAGCCTGTCAGGCCATGTCGACACAAGCGAGCCATTGCCGGGAGAGATGTTCGATCGGTTGCTGGCGGCGCGCCAGTTCCAGGCGGGGCTCGCCATATTACGCCAGATCGAGTTTGCGACTTTCGACCTGCTGCTTCATCGCGATTATGATCCGGCGGAAGGCGCGCGCGTCAATCAGGTTCTGGACGAAGTCCGCGCCGCCGTCGCCGTGATGCGCCCGCCGGCGTGGAACCGCTTCGCCCATGCGTTCAGCCACATATTCGCCGGTGGTTATGCGGCGGGATATTATTCCTATCTCTGGGCCGAATTGCTGTCGGCGGACGCGTTCGAGATTTTCGCGCATGGCGATGTTCCGGGCGGCAGCGCGGCGGCTTTCCGCCGGGAAATCCTGGCGGCAGGGGCGAGCCGCTCCGCCGCCGAGAATTTCCGCGCCTTCGCCGGGCGCGCGCCGGAAGTGGACGCGCTGCTGCGGATGCGGGGACTGGCGGCCTGAAGCGTTACGCCGTTAGCCGCTCCGCATGCCAGCGCAGATGATCGCCCATGAAGGTGGAGATAAAATAATAGCTGTGATCATAGCCGGGCTGCATCCGCAGGGTCAGTGGAACGCCCGCCGCCCGGCAGGCTTCCGCCAGCAGATGCGGTTTTAGCTGTTCGGCGAGGAACTGGTCGGCATCGCCCTGATCGACGAGCAGGTCGCGCACGCGCGCGCCGTCCTCGATCAGCGCCACGGCGTCATGCCTGCGCCACGCCGCCCGGTCCTCACCGAGGTAACCCCCCAGCGCCTTCTGCCCCCACGGAACCTGCCCCGGCGCGACGATCGGGGAAAAGGCGGACACCGCCCTGAAGCGGTCAGGGAAGGTCAGCCCAATGGTCAGGGCTCCGTGCCCGCCCATGCTGTGGCCCATGATCGACTGGCGATCCATGTCGGCGGGAAAATGCGCGGCGATGAGGGCCGGCAGCTCCTCCGTCACATAGGTCCACATGCGATAATGCCGGGCGAAGGGTTCTTGCGTCGCATCGACATAGAAGCCCGCACCCAGGCCGAAATCATAGGCGCCTTCGGGATCGTCGGGCACCCCCTCCCCGCGCGGCGACGTATCGGGCGCGACGAGGATCAGGCCCAGTTCCGAACAGAGCCTGCGATACTCCCCCTTCTCCGTCACATTGGCGTGGGTGCAGGTGAGGCCGGACAGATACCAGACTACAGGCAGCTTCGCGCCATCGGCATGCGGCGGCGCATAGACGGAAAAAATCATGTCCGTGCCCGTGGCGCTCGACGCGTGGCGATAGACGCCCTGCACGCCGCCGAAGGCGCGGTTCTGCGAAACAGTCTCCATCAGAAGACCACCACGCTCCGGATGCTTTCGCCCGCATGCATCAAGTCGAAGCCCTTGTTGATTTTCTCAAGGCTGAGGACATGGGTGATCATCGGGTCGATCTCGATCTTGCCGTTCATATACCAGTCGACGATCTTGGGCACGTCGGTGCGGCCCTTCGCACCGCCGAATGCGCTGCCTTGCCACACGCGGCCGGTAACCAGCTGGAACGGGCGGGTGGAAATTTCCTTGCCCGCTTCGGCCACGCCGATGACGGTCGAAACGCCCCAGCCGCGATGACAGGCTTCCAGAGCCTGGCGCATGACTTCGGTGTTGCCGGTGCAGTCGAACGTATAATCCGCGCCGCCATCGGTCAGGGCGACAAGATCAGCCACGACTTCCGCCGTGCTCTTGCCGCGGGGGTTGTAGAAATGGGTCATGCCGAATTTCCGGCCCCATTCCGCCTTGCTGTCGTTGATGTCGACGCCGATGATCTTGTCCGCGCCTACCATGCGGGCGGCCTGCAGAACGTTGAGGCCGATGCCGCCCAGGCCGAACACGACGACGTTGGAGCCCGGCGTCACCTTCGCCGAATTGATCACCGCGCCGACGCCCGTGGTCACGCCGCAGCCGATATAGCAGCTCTTGTCGAAGGGCGCGTCTTCGCGGATCTTGGCGACCGCGATTTCCGGCAGGACGGTGAAGTTGGAGAAGGTAGAGCAGCCCATATAATGATAGATGGGCTGGCCCTTGTAGGAAAAGCGGGTGGTGCCATCGGGCATCAGCCCCTTGCCCTGCGTGGCGCGGATCGCCGTGCACAGGTTGGTCTTGCCCGAAAGGCAGCTTTTGCACTGGCGGCATTCGGGCGTGTAGAGCGGGATGACATGGTCACCGGGCTTGACCGATGTCACGCCCGCGCCGACCTCACGCACGACGCCCGCGCCTTCATGGCCCAGGATCGAGGGGAAGATGCCCTCGCTGTCGAAGCCGTCGAGCGTATAGGCGTCGGTGTGGCAAATGCCCGTCGCCATGATCTCCACCAGCACTTCGCCCGCCTTGGGCCCTTCCAGGTCCAGTTCGACGATTTCCAGGGGCTTCTTCGCTTCGAAGGCGACAGCGGCGCGGGTTTTCATTCGTTCCTCCCAGTCTCAATAATGCGGCGCGCGCGACGGAATCGCCGCTGCGGCGGCGTCCATCATTGTTTGGCTGGCCTATAGCAATATCCCCTGACTGCGATAATATGGCTATTTGGAAATTCATTATTGTTCATATGGTATAATCATATGTCGGCATGGGCGGGAATTGACGAGTTTATCGCGGTTGCGACAGCCGGGTCATTCACGACAGCCGCAAAGGCGCTGGGCGTCTCCTCCACCCATGTCAGCCGTTCGATCAGGGCGCTGGAGCAGCGGGTGCAGGCGCAGCTGTTCCACCGCACGACGCGATCCGTCCGCCTGACCGACACGGGGCGCATCTTCTTCGAGCGGTGCGAACGGATCGCGCAGGAACGCGACGAAGCCATCGCGCTGATCGGCGAACAGGGCGAACCCCAGGGCGAATTGCGTGTGACCTGCTCAACGGCCATGGGCGAGCGGTTCGTGGCCCCGATCATCCGCCGCTTCGCCATGCCCTACCCCAAGCTCAGCGTGACGATCGACCTATCGAACCGCGTGATGGACCTCGTCGGCGAAGGCTTCGACCTCGCGGTGCGGACCGGCGCGGTGTCCGACCCCCGCCTGATCGCGACGCAGGTCGCTTCCCGCAGGCTCTACACCTGCGCCGCGCCCAGCTATGTCGCGCGGGCGGGAAGGCCCACGAGCATCGAGGCGCTGGACGAACATGAATGCCTGATCGGCACCAGCCCCACATGGCATTTCAATCAAAACAGCCAGCCGCTCGAACACCGCCCGAAGGGACGCTTTCGCTGCAACAGCGGCCATGCGGTTATCGAGGCGTGTATCGCGGGCCTTGGCATCTGCCAGCTGCCGGATTTCTACATCCTCCCCTACCTCAAGCCCGGCATGGTCGACCTGCTGCTGGAGGATTTTCACCCGCAAGATGAACCGATCTGGGCCGTCTATCCGCAGCGGCGCCACCTTCTTCCCAAGGTGCAGCGGGTGGTCGATTGCCTGAAGCATGAGCTGGGGCCCGCGATCAGTTCAGGATCGTCCCCGGCCTCCCGGCGTTTCCCCCATCCAATATTGGAAAAGTGAGCAAGATGAACGACGTCCGTGCCTGCATCAACGCGATTGGCTGCGCCGTGCCGGATCACGATGTCCACACTCCCTTCATTCGATGGGCGACGGAGCAGCTGGAGGACGATCGCACGCGCGGCCTGTTCGCGCGCATGGCGGAGCGGAGCGGCATCGACCATCGCTGGGCGGTGCTGCCGCGCACCGCCGACGGCGGATCGCCGGTCGACTCCGGCGGCTTTTACGCCGACGGCATGCCATCCACATCGGAGCGGATGGCGCTGTATCACCGCTACGCGCCGGCGCTGGCGCTGCGCGCGATCGACCAGCTTCGCGCCAAGGTCGCGCTGGATGGGATAAGCCATCTCGTGGTCGCAAGCTGCACGGGCTTTGTCGCGCCGGGCATCGACCAGATCATCGCGGACAGGCTCGACATTCCAGAGGTGGAGCGCACGCTGGTGGGGTTCATGGGCTGCTATGCCGCCGTCGCCGCGCTGCGGATCGCCCGGCACATCGTGCGATCGGAGCCGGAGGCGCGGGTGCTGGTGGTCACCGTCGAACTGTCGTCGCTGCACCTTCAGACAGAGCAGCAGCTGGAACGGTTGCTGATGATGCTGCAATTTGGCGACGGCGCGGCTGCGGCGCTGGTTACGGGCAAGCGCGACGGCATCGCGATCGACAGACCCTTCTCCATCACTCTGGCGGACTCCGCCGAGTTGATCCGGTGGCGGATTGGCGACACGGGTTTCCTCATGCATCTTTCAGGCGAGGTTCCCGGACGCATACAGGCCGCCTTGCGCGACGAGGCGATCCGTCGGCGGATATGCGGCCCCGACGGACCCACCGCGATCGACAGCTGGGCCGTCCATGCCGGTGGCAGGTCGATACTGGATGCGGTGGAAAACGGGCTCGATTTGAATGAGGGCGCGTTGGCGCACTCGCGCAGTGTGCTCGCCCGCTATGGCAATATGTCGTCGGCAACGCTGATGTTCATTCTGACCGACATGCTCGACCAGAAGCGCCACGGCGCTGGCGTGGCGCTGGCCTTCGGTCCCGGCCTCGCCGCCGAGGGTTTTCGCTTTGGACGAGAAGGCTGACGCCGGCATGCGCATCCCCGCCCTGATCATCGGCGGCGGTCCGGCGGGGTCGGCAGCCGCCATCACCCTCGCTCAAGCCGGGATGAAGCCGCATCTGCTGGAACGGCAGGCGGTTGCGCGAGATGGCGTCTGCGGCGGTTTCCTGGGCTGGGATGCGCTGGCGGCGCTGGGCGATCTGGGCGTCGATCCTTGGGCTCTGGGCGCGCGGCCCATTTCGCGCGTCAGGCTGGTGGCGGGCGCGCGCACGGTGGAGGCCGATCTGCCCCATATCGCCGCGGGGCTTTCGCGGCGCGTTCTGGACGGCGCGCTGCTTGATGCCGCCATGGCCGCCGGTGCGATGGTCGCGCGGGGCCGCGCCGTGCGAACGGTCGATCCGCTCGCGCAAACCGTCCAGATCGACAATGGCGAGACCATCGCGGCGGAAGGCATATTTCTGGCGACCGGCAAGCATGAATTGCGCGGCCTCCATCGCCAGTTCGACGAGTCTTCGGTGGGCCTGCGCGCCCTCTTGCCCCCCAGCACCGCCCGGCTGGACGCGCTGACAGGCGTGGTCGAACTGCATCTTTTCGATCAGGGCTATGCCGGCTTGCTGGTGCAGGAGGATGGCTCCGCCAATCTGTGCCTGTCGGTGACGCGCAGTCGGATGAACAGGGCGGGGAATGTCGCGGCCTTGCTGGAGCAGCTTTTGATCGAAGCGCCCCTGCTCGCCGATCGCCTGCATGGCGACGTGCCGGCCCGTTTCGACGCCGTGGCGGGCGTGCCCTATGGCTGGCGGGCGCGCGGCGGCCAGAAAGGGATATTCCGCGTCGGCGACCAGGGCGCGGTGATCGCTTCGCTGGCGGGGGACGGCATCGCCATCGCGCTCACCAGCGGAGCGAGCGCGGCGGAGGCGATGCTTGAAGGCGGGCCCGCCGCCGCTTTCGACTGGCAACGACGCCTGCGCCGCCGCTGCGCCAAGCCCCTTGGGATAGCGGAGGCCCTGCGCCATGGAGCCGCCGTTCCCGCGACACGCGGCGCGCTGATGGGCCTGCTGCGCCTGATGCCCCGGCTGGGGACGGGGGCGGCGGCGCTCACGCGTATCAGTCTTTAAGTCCGTATCCGCTCGACGCACAGGCGAAAGGCGAAGCGACGGACGATCCTGACCTGATCGACGGCGACCCCCGCCTGCGACAACAGGTCGCGCCACTCGCCGGGCCGAAACGACCGGGCGATGGAAAGCTGTCCATCCTCGCGCACGATCCTGTGCACGCGCAGCAGGCGCGCCAGAAGCGGAAAGCCGCGATAGGCGAAACCGTGGCGATGCAGGTCGCAAATGAGCCAGCCCCGCCGCGCATTCGCCTCCATATGGCGCAGGAAGGTCATCAGCTGCGCGTCGGTCATGTGATGCGTGACTTGGCTCGAAATGATGAAGTCGAACTGTTCGGGCTGGTCAATATAGTCGCCCGCCCGATAGTCTATTTTCAGGTCAGGCGGCGTTGCATGCCGGGCCGCCGCCAGACTCTTCTCATTCAGGTCGACGCCGACCAGTTCGGCCTCGATCCCGCGCCGCCGCGCCCAGCGAGCCACCGCCCGCAAGACGTCGCCATCGCCAAAGCCCACGTCCAGCAGGCGGAACCGCTTGGCCGATCCGATGGCTCGGTTCAGGAAAGCGATCGTCGGCCAGGCGGTGAAGGTCCAGCGATTGACGCGCGCAAGATCATGCAGCACCCGCTCGTAGATTGCAGGGTCCAGATCGGCGGCGTCCATCTGCTCTTCCTGACGCGATCGGGTTTTCAGCTTCGCCATTTCGCTCAAACCTCCTCCCGCCTATATGGGGCAGGGCAGGGGCGATTGATATCCCGTTCGCGGCGACCTACCTCGCCGGGACTGGCGCAGGAGCATGAATCATGTTTGGATTGCTGGCCGCTCCGTTGATGGTCCTCGCCGCTGGCGGCTCCGTTCCGCCCGGCATCGCCGGACTGTGGCTGACCGACGATGGCAAGGGACTGGTGCGAATCGAGCCATGCGGAACACAGATGTGCGGTCGCATCGCGCGCGTTCTCGATACCAGTCCCGATGTGCCCAAGACGGACGTCAACAATCCCGACAGTCGGCTTCGCAACCGTCCGCTGGTCGGCCTTGTGACGCTGTCGGGCTTTACCCGTTCCGGATCGGTCTGGAAAGGCGGCAGCGCCTATGATCCCAAAGCCGGGAAAAGCTATCGCTCGACCCTTCAGCTGAACCCCGACGGCTCGCTCAAAGTGTCCGGCTGCATATGGTTCATCTGCCAGTCCCGGCGCTGGACCCGCGCGGGTTAAAGTGCTTCCCACCGGAATATGCCATAGCGCATCGCGCCGCTGCGCAGCGCCAGGATCAGGCGCGGCAGGCTCAACATAAAATCGCGATTTTCCGTCGCGCGGCTCAGCGCCAGCCGGCGCACATCCTTGTCCGTCACCAGCCGCCAGACGAGCCGGCGCAGGCAGATCGACCAGGTGCGGCGGACCTGACGGCTGATATCCTCATAGCCCCTCAACACAAAACCGGCGCGCGCGGCGAGGTCTTCATAGTCGGCGCGGCTGCCCATGCTCGGCAGGCGGCCCTCTCGGCAGATGGGCAGCAGCAAGTGGCGGGCCTGCCACGGGGTAGCGGCCTCCCCCTCCAGCCAGGCGCAGACGACCAGCCTTCCGCCCGGCCGCAGGACGCGCCTCGCTTCGCCGAAGAAGCGCGCCTTATCGACCATATGCTCGGAGCTTTCGATGGCGTAGGCGTGGTCGAAGGAGCCTGCCGCAAGCCCGTTATCCAGCCAGTCGCGGCGCAGGCACTGAAAGGCCGGGTTTCGCGCGCCCGCCACCTTGGCTTGCGCCGCCGACAGCGTCAGTCCCGTAATCGTCACGTCATGGCGCGTCAGCAGGTCCGCCGCCGTCGCGCCATAACCGCACCCTATGTCGCAAACCCTGTCACCCGCTTCGAGCGCCAGCCGGTTTTCCACGAGCGCCACCAGAGCCGCGGTCGCCTCCGCAGGCGTTTCGCGGCCCGTGCGCCAATAGCCGTGATGGACATGGTCGCCCCAGACATGCCGATAGGCGATATCCAGTTCATCATAATGCGCGGCCACATTCGCCGCACTCGCCGGAGCATCTGGCACGATCATGCCGCCATTATCCGTGCGCGGCCGCCGCTCCGCAAGTCGGCGCGGCGGGCAGGGTCAGCGTCACCATCAATCCGGGCTTCGCGTCGCCCAGCACCAGCTCGCCGCCGTGGAGACGCGCCACCGCAGTGGCCAGCGACAGGCCCAGTCCCGCGCCTGTGATATGGCGCGACGCATCCAGCCGGGCGAAGCGCCGCAACGCTTCCACGCGCCGTTCCTCGGCTATGCCGGGGCCGTTGTCCGCCACCCGGACGCATATCGTCCCCGCTTCGCGCCAGGCCGACAGGCCGATATTGTCGCCGCCATATTTCAGCGCATTGTCGATCAGGTTCGACAAGACCTGGCCGAACACTTCGCGATGGGACCGAATGACAAGCCCCGCTTGGGCGTCGACCGTGATCGTCACGGCCCTTTCTTCGGCCAGCGCGCCATACATTTCCTGAAAGTCGTGCAACAACGCCGCGACATCGACGGGCACGAAGCTGTCGCGCCCGATCCCCGCCTCCGCCCGGCTGATCATCAGCGCGGTGTTGAGCATCCTCAACACCGTATCGCTTTCTTCCAGCGCACGCTCCAGCGCGATGACGGCCCTTTCGTCATCGCTCTTGTTCAGCGCGTTCTCGATCACCGCCCGCAATCGCGTGAGCGGCGAGCGCAGATCATGGGCGAGCCCGTCCGTCACCAATCGCAACTCGCCCACCAGCCCGGTGATCCGGTCGAGCATGGCGTTGATGGCCCGCCCCAATGCGTCGAACACGTCATCGCTGCCGGTCAGGACGATCCTGCGCTCCATGTCCCCCGTGCCGATCGCCGCCGCCGTGTCGATGACCGATCGCAAGCGCCTGCGGATGATGGCGGCGGACAGCCAGGCCGCGCTCCCGGCGAGCGGCACCGCAAGCAGCACCGCGCCGATCAGCGCCGCCTCCAGAAAGCCGCCGAAGCGCAGGTCGTTTTCGACGACATGCCCGGTCAGCAGCCGCGCGCCGTCGGGAAAGCGCGTGCTGACGATGCCGATCACTTGCGGCTCCTGCCGACGGCGATCATTGCGCAGAAGGTTGGCGAGATGCCAGGACTCAGAGAGGCCGACGTCAGCGGGCCAGGCGTTGAGGTTGCCCGCGATCCTGTCACCGCTGGGAGCAAGAAGCAGGATTACCGACTCTCCGCTTCGGTCGTTGACGATCCGGCTGCGGACCGTCGCGCCGGCGGCGGCGGAACCGGCGGCGGCGTATGTCGCTGCGATATCATCGCGCAGGCCGACAGCGACTTCGCGGCTGGCGTGGTCGACCGATCGGCTGGTGAACTGGTGCACCGCCCACAGCGCGACCACGACGCAGGCGATCTGCATCACGAAGATGAGGGCGGCGAAACGCCATATGACCGAATGCCGCCAGCGCAGGGAAAACATCAGCCCTGGTCGCTCAGGCGGTAGCCCGCACCTCTTACCGTCTGGATCAGCGGAACCTCCCCATCCTCATCGATCTTGCGCCGCAACCGGCTGATATGCACGTCGATGACGTTGGTGCCGGGGTCGAAATGATAATCCCACACGCCCTCCAGCAACATGGTGCGGGTCACCACCTCGCCCTTGTGCCGCAGCAGATAATCAAGCAGGCGGAACTCACGCGGCTGCAATTCTATGGCGCGCCTTCCGCGCCTGACCTTGCGCGAGAGCAGGTCGACTTCCAGGTCGCGGCAGGTCAACCGCGTATCCGGAGCCTGCCCCCCCGTCTGGCGACGAATGAGGAGGCGCAGCCGGGCGAGCAGTTCGGCGAAAGCGAAGGGCTTGGTCAGATAATCGTCCGATCCGCCGGTAAGGCCCGCCACGCGGTCGTCCGCGCTCGCCAGCGCCGACAATATGATGACCGGCGTGTCGATGGAGGCCGCCCGCATCGCCGCCAGGACGGCCATGCCGTCCATGCCCGGCAACATGCGGTCGAGGATGACGGCGGCATGGGCGCGTTCGGTCGCCAGGAACAGGCCGTCGCGGCCGTTATCGGCGCGATCAACGGTAAAGCCCTCCTCGACCAACCCCTTGACGATATAGTCGGCGGTCGTCGCATCATCCTCGATCAACAGCACCTTGTGGCTCATGACCGTCCTACCCCTTCCATGATCGGCGTCCGTTTGGGCTCGCGCATGCGGGACGCCGCGCTGGCCCGGCCGCCGCCGACAAGCCGTTGAAGATCCACCATTGCGCGCACCATCGACAATCCCTGCGGCCCGGCGATGAAGCGCGGCTCCCATTGCGGCGCGAACTTGGCCTTATAGGCGCGAAGTCCCTCAAAACCATATAGACTCTCGCCATGCCTGTGGAGAAAGGCTCCAGCCTTGGTCCAGGGCGATGACAGCCGCCGCGCTTCCAGACCGGAAAGCGGCGCGAGCCCCAGCGTAAACCAACGAAACCCAAGCGCCTGTCCCCAGAGCATGAGCCGGGAAAACATGAAATCCATCGTCCCATAGGGCGCGTTCCGGTCATGGCGCATCAAGTCCACCGACAATTCGCCCCCTTCCGCCGTCGACCAGATGTTGGCGAAGGCGACGATCTCGCCATGGCGGCGGACCAGCGCGCAATCGAACCGTTGCAGATAGGCGGGGTCGAAACGTCCGACGCTGAAGCTCTTTTCCGCCGTTCCCTTGGCCTCCAGCCAATGGTCGGAGATCTCCTTCAGCCGGGGGATCAGCGCGGGGACATCCGCCGCGCCCACGATCTCGAACGTCGCCCCTTCGCGCTCCGCGCGGCGGGTGGCGTGGCGCAGTGGCCGGGCGGCCGGGCCCTCCATGGTGAAGCGCGACAGGTCGACGCGCGCCTCTTCGCCATATTTGACGACCGACAGGCCAAGGTCGATGGCGAGCGGCAGCGAATCCATGCTGAGCTGATAGATGAGCAGCCGCCCCTGCCCCGCATCCGCCCGTTCCCGCAATTGCCACAGCAGATCGGGCCATTCGGACAGATCGCCGACCGGATCGCCCATGACGATCCAGCTATGCCCCTGAACCTGATACATGAGGAACGCCCTACCCGAAGGCGAGACCAGGAAACGCTTGTCGCCGGTGAGCGCGAGCTGCGCATCGGTCCGCGTCGCGAGCGCCAGCGCCGCCGCGCTGGGCGAAGGGGCGTCGGCCGCGACGAGGGCGACGGTCGACGCCGGACGCAGCAGGCTCCAGAGCGCCGCGCCGACCACCATCACTCCCGTGGCGAGCGCCGCGCGCAGGAAGCGTGACGCGTCATGATGGCGGCCGAACTGCCACCACAGGTCATTCTGGTAATCGACATGCCGGTAGGCGAAGAAGCCGATCCAGATCGAGAGACCCACCGCAACCGCCATCGTCGCGAGCCAGTCGGGCGTCAGAATGGCGGAGGTGAAACTGGTCCTGCGGTAGAAGGCGGAGCGGCTCGCCTGCAAGGCCCCCGCGATGATGAGGAGGACGGTCGCCTCTTCATAATCCAGCCCCTTCATGATCGAGAAGACCGCGCCCGAGACCAGCAGCAGGCGGGTGAGCCAGAAAGCGCCGTCCAGCCGGCGATAAAGCCCCGACGCCAACAGGATCAGCAGTGCGCCGCTGACGCTCGCCGCCAGATGGGACGCCTCCATGAAGGGCATGGGCACGATAGCGTTCAGCGCCCTGAAACGCGCCGGTATCGCGGGCAGGGAGCCGGAGACGAGAAGCACCACGCCGCCAATCGCCACCAGCGCGGCGAGCATGGCGGGCGCGATCCCGCGCGCCACCATTTCCGCGCCATCCAGGATGCGGCTGACCGGCCGTCGCCAGGCGCGGCCTTCATGAAAGGCGATCAGTATGACCGCGATAATCAGCGGAATGACATAATAGATGGCGCGATAGGCGACGAGCGCCGCCAGCAGGGTGGGCCGGTCCACGCCCGGCAAGGCGGTCAGGATGACGGCTTCGAACACGCCGACGCCGCCCGGCACATGGCTGACCAGCGTCAGGATGATCGCCAGCGCGTAGCTCAGGAAGAACAGCGGATAGAGGCTGACGCTGACATGCGGGACGAGGATGAACAGGGCCGCGCTCGCCATGATGAGGTCGACGCAGGCGATGCCGATCTGCGCGAGGGCTTGCCGCCTTGTCGGGAAGGCGAGCGTCCAGCCGAACAGGCGGATCGAGCGGGCTCCCCGCCCAAGCGCCACCAGCAGGATGGCCATGCCGACAAGGATCGCAATGCCGATGACCCGCTGGACCGATGCGTCGATCGCCACGTCGCCCATTGTCAGCGCGACCGGATGGACCGCCATCAACAGCGCCGCCATGGTCACGACCCCGCTCCAGAAGGCGACGCCCGCCGATGCAATCACGCGGGCTATGTCGCCAGGGCGAAGGCCCGCAGCGCCATAGATGCGCAGACGCGCCGACCCGCCGGTCAGCAGCGAGAGCCCCAGATTATGGCTGAGCGTGTAGCTGCAAAAAGAAGCCAGCGCCGCCGTGCGCCATTTCAGCCGCTTACCCACGATGCGCAGCGCGACATGATCGTAGAGGGTGAGCGCCAGATAGCTGAGCACGGTCATCCCAACCGACGCCGCGACCGCCAGCGCGGGGATAGCATGGAAGGCCGCGTGAAAATCGCGGACGCGCACTTCGGCCAGCAGGTGATGCAGCGCGACGAAGCCCAGCCCCGTCACCAGCAACATCGCCGCGATGGCGAGCAGCGCCTTGCGTCGGCGCATCCAGCGCCCGATGGCGGCGGCGGTCATTTCCTCTGTCCTGCTCCGGCAAGCGCGCGGTCTATGGCCGCCATCAGGACCCCGCTCACCGCGTCGGCGTCATGCTGGAGCGGATGGCCGCCCGGCAGCGCGACGACGGTCGCATTGCGCTGGCGCAGCGAGGGGCAGAGGCTCGCGCGCTCCTCCAGCCCATGGATGCACAGCAGCGGCGCCCAGCTAAGGCCCCGCGCCGCCATGACCGCATCCTCCTCCGGCTCCCCGATCGAGAAGATTTCGGACGGGGACGCCCGCCATTCCCGCGTCGCGCCGGG
Source organism: Sphingobium sp. (assembly GCA_036383495.1). Taxonomy (GTDB): domain Bacteria; phylum Pseudomonadota; class Alphaproteobacteria; order Sphingomonadales; family Sphingomonadaceae; genus Sphingobium. The sequence continues at coordinate 59,836 of DASVOF010000084.1, forward strand.
CACGATCAGGCCGACAAAGGCGATGCGCTTGCGCAGCGGGGTCGGCACATAGGGCAGCGACGGCGCGATCACATCGGCGCCGAAGGATTGGCCGAGCAACAGCAGAGGCGCGCCAGGATCAATCGCTATGGCGCGGCGCAGGCCGTCCGCGATCATCGCGCCGGTCTGTTCGGGCGTCCGCCGCGTGCGGAAGAAGTGCAGGCTGTTTTCCGTCACGATGCTGACGCCATTCCTGCTGAGCCGTTCCGCAATTTCCGGGCCCAGCCCCGCATGGAACCCCATGTCGCCCGACAGATAGAGCGCCACCGCCTGCCGATGGGGCGGCCGCGCATGCGCCATGGCGGGCATGACGCCGAACAGCGTGCCGCCGATATAGCCGATATACCAAAGCGCCAGCAGCGCCGCGCCGGTCACAAGGATGAAACTGCGGGTGATCATCGTCATGCGGCCTCGCTCCATCCTGGCGGCGGCGTTTTCACCGCGCCGGGCGCCTTTTCGCCCGATTGCACACGCCCCGTCCGCTCCAGCTTGCCCCAGCCGACCCACGGTCCCAGGATCGCGGTTCCGACCGCGCGGAGGACGACGCCATACATGATCTGACGATAGACGATCCGCTGCGCCACCAGCAGCAGCGCCGGATAGCGCCGCTCACGCGGCTCCAGGCGGTAGGCCACCGCGCCACAGGCGATGTCAACGGCGGTGAAGGCCAGCCAGTAGATCCCCATGCGCAGCACGTCGCTTTCGGTCTGCGCCCAGCCATGCTGATGCACCCGCACGGCGGTGTCGGCGATGCTGGCCACCAGCGCGAGGTCGATGATCGGCGAAATGACGGCGAAGCCGATCTGGAACAGCCAGGCCTGCGGCAATCCGACCCAGGCGAGACCGGCGGGGTTGCCATCGCGCCAGATGCCGCGATGCTTCCACAGGCATTGCAGCGTGCCATAGGCCCAGCGGAAACGCTGCCGGGCGAGGGCGCGGAAGCTTTCGGGCGCTTCGGTCCACGCCACAGCCTCTGTATCATAGGCGATGCGCCAGCCGGCGCGCTGCACAGCGATCGTCAGGTCCTGATCCTCGGCCAGCGTGTCGACCGGATAGCCGCCGACACCGTCCAGCGCCGACCGCCGCCACGCGCCGACCGCGCCCGGCACCACGGTGATCGCGCCGTAGCGGGCAAGGGCGCGGCGCTCCAGATTTTGCGCCGTCACATATTCCACCGCCTGCCAGCGGGTGACGAGGTTCACGCGATTGCCGACCATCGCGTTGCCCGCGACCGCGCCGACCTGCGGATCGGCGAACCAGCGGGTCAGCCGGGCGATCGTCAGTTCCTCAAACTGGGTGTCGGCGTCCAGAGCGACGATGAACGGCGCGGTGGCGATCTCCAACGCGCGGTTGAGCGCGACCGCCTTGCCGCCATTGTCCAGCGTGAGCAGCCGCACGCGCGGGTCGGCGGCAAAGACCCGGGCGACGATGGCGCTGGTCGCGTCGGTCGACCCGTCATCGACCACGATGACCTCCAACGACACCTCGCGGCTCGCGAGCACGCGCCGCACCGACGCTTCGATCACCGTCGCCTCATTATAGGCCGGGATGATGACCGACACGAACTCGCCCGGACGGATTGCGGGCGGATCGACGCGGTTCGACCGCAGCCTGCTGCCCAGCGCCAGCACCGCCAGCATGACCGCGCGCCCCATGCCGAACAGGATGACAACGAAGAACAGCCATTTGAGCGCCGTCACAATGCCCGCGACGATCAGGAATATGGCGACGTCGAGGCGGACGGCGACAAGGTCTGCGCCGCGAATCCGCGGCATGACCTGCGCGGGGGTCAGGCCCGCCAGCGCCGACACGGTGGTGAAGCGATAGCCGCGCGCCTCCAGCGCCTTGATGATCCGGGGCAGCGCCGCGACGGTCTGCGCCCGGTCGCCACCGCTGTCGTGGAGCAGCACGATCTGCGCCGACCGATCGGCATTGCCCGCCTCTACCTGGGCGACAGTGCGGTCGACGATGGCGTCGACGCCGGGCCGCGTCCAGTCACCCGGATCGACATGCAGGCCGACATTCAGATAACCCGCCCGCTGCGCCGCCAGCGCCGGCCCGATCTCGTCCGCAGTGGTCGGTTCCGCGTCGCCGAAATAGGGCGCGCGAAACAGCCGCATCGAATGGCCGGTATAGGCTTCGACCAGCCGCTGCGTGCTGTTGAGTTCCAGCGACACGCCTCTGGGCGACACCAGCGCCAGATTGGGGTGAGTGTAGCTGTGATTGCCGATCTCGCTGCCCTGCGCGACGATGCGGCGCAGCAGACCCGGATGCATCATCGCATTTTCGCCGATGACGAAGAAGGTCGCGGGGACATGCGCAGCCTTCAATATGTCCAGGATCGGCGGGGTCCAGGTCGCGTCCGGGCCATCGTCGAAGGTCAGCGCCACGAGATGCGGGCGGTAACCAGTGCGGCGGATCACATAAGGCGTCGGCAGGCTGGCGAAGCGTTCATCGGCGATCAGGCCCTTGTTCGCTCCCGATCCCATGCGAATTTCACGGCGGCCTATCGTCGGCACGTCGTCGATGCGCAATATTTCGCCATTGCCTTCGACATCGACCGAATTGAAGCTGGTAAGCCGGTTCATCCCGCTCGGCGGGACAGCCGTCCGTGTGGTCAGGGCATGCCAGAAACCGGGGTCCTCCGACCCCAGCCGCCACAGCGCCATGCCGCCCACGCCCGACAGCCTTGCAGCGCGAATCTGGTTCCACGCGCTGGCCGCGTCGAGCATCCAGACATGATGGACCTTCCCATCCTCCTGATAATCGAAGGTCGCGTTGCCGCTGGCCGGATCGAACCGGATCGGCGCGCCGGAATAATGGGCGGACAGCCAGGCGTCCTCGATCGAGCGCGCGTCCGCGACGCTGCCGCCTTCGGTCCAGTCATAGGCGTAGTTGCCGATGGCGACGATCACCTTGGAGGCGGGCACAACCTGAAGCGCGGCCCGCAACCTCTGCACGAACCATGGCTGGGCCGCGATCGGGCCGGCGGCCTGCCCGACATAATGCTGGTCATAGTCCATCAGGAACAGCCGGTCGACGACCCGCCCATAGGCGCGCAGGTTCCAGTCAGCATCGTCCACCGGCACCGTCAGCATCAACTGGAGATGATGTTCGTGCAACAGGGGAGCCGCCTGGCGGAGAAAGGCGAGATAATCGGCCTGCGCGCCTTTGGGCAGGGCCTCCAGGTCGAACACCACGCCCGAGGCATGGAGCGTCGCGAGGGCGGGCAGGAGGCGCTCCAGAAATAGGGCCCGCGCGGCGCGGTCGTGCAGCAGCGCCGCCGCGCCCGCGCCGTCCCAATCGCCATCGGCGACATTCTGCACCACCGGCATCACGCGCGGGCGGCGATGCGCCGTCCGGATGATGGAGGCGAACACCGGGTCCGCCGTCACTTGCAGAACCTGGGTCCGGCCCGTTACGGACAGCAGCGCCGGCGCTACCCAGTCGATTTTCGCTACATGCTGCCGCAGCGACGCCTTGCTGGCGTCGTCCCACGGGACGTAGAAGGCCACGCTGACCGGACGCGCAGCCGCCACCCGGCCGCGATGCGGCAGCCATCCGGCAAGCTCGCCCCGCAATGAAGCCCCCAGACGGCCCAGCCGCTGGCCTATCCC
>DASVOF010000085.1:0-10977 GCA_036383495.1 Sphingobium sp.
CGCGGCGCCGCTCGAAACGAACAGGGCGAAACCAATCGCCACGGTCGTGAACCCGCTAGTGAAACGCATGGATGGTGCTTTCCTGATCTGTATGCCGGATGGCGAAGCTGCCCTGATAGCGCGCTAATCGCGATTGGCAACTGAACGAAGGCTGAGCGGACGCTTTAGCGCGTGCCCTTTTGCCCCAGAACAGCGACGCGAGCGGTGACTTCCTCGCACACGCGGGGGCCGACAAATTTGTGGATAGGCCCACCATAAAGGGCGATTTCCTTGACCAGCCGCGACGCGATCGGTTGCAGGCTGACGTCGGCCATCAGAAAGACGGTCTCAACGCGATTGTTGAGCTGCTGGTTCATGCCCGCCATCTGATATTCATATTCGAAGTCCGCGACGGCCCGCAGCCCGCGGATGATGATGCTGGCCCCCTGCGATTCGGCAAAGTCCATCAGCAACGAGTTGAAGCCGGTGACGACGATTTCCGTATCAATATCGGCGCATTCGCGGCGGACAATTTCCAGCCGTTCTTCGTCGGAAAACATGGGCGATTTCGCGATGTTGGTGGTGACGCCGATCACCAGCTTGTCCACCAGCTTCGCGCCGCGCCGGATGATGTCCATATGCCCCAAAGTAATGGGATCAAACGTACCGGGATATACCCCCACCCGCTTCCTGCTCATGCCTCAACGGTCCCTTTCCACGATATAGTCTGCGATCGCCCGCAGCAGATCGGCCTCCCCGCCGAACCCATGAAGATGCGCCTTGGCCTGCTCCACGAGCAGACGCCCTTGCTCCCGCGCCCGCTCGACGCCCAGCAACGAGACGAAGGTCTCCTTGCCGGCCGCCGCGTCCTTCCCCAACGCTTTGCCGGCCAGCGCCGCATCGCCCTCCACGTCCAGCAGATCGTCCGCGATCTGGAAGGCCAGGCCGATGTCGCGCGCATAGCCATGCAGGCTGGTGCGCGCTTCTGGCGGGATTCGCGCCATGATCGCCGCCGCCGTGACGCAAAAGCCGATGAGCGCGCCGGTCTTGAGTTGCTGGAGCCGCGTGACGGTGGCGAGGTCGAAGCTCGCTTTCTCCGCCTCCAGGTCCATCATCTGCCCCCCGGCCATGCCCGCCGGGCCGCTGGAGAGGGCCAGCGCCTTCACCAGTTCGATGCGCACGAAGGGATCGGGATGCGTTTCCTCGTCAGCCAGCAGTTCGAACGCCAGATCGTGCAGGCAGTCGCCCGCGAGGATCGCGGTGGCTTCGTCAAACGCCTTGTGGATCGTCGGCTTGCCCCGGCGCATGTCGTCATCGTCCATCGCCGGCAGGTCGTCATGCACCAGCGAATAGACATGGATGCATTCGACCGCCATGCCGACGCGCAGGGCGGATTGCCGGGATATGTTGAAAAGGTCGCTCGCCGCCTGCACCAGCAGCGGGCGCAGCCGCTTGCCGCCGCCGATCGCCGCATGCCGCATCGCCTGATAGAGCCGGGCGCGCGGATCATCCGGGATGGACAGCAAGGCTTCGAACGCCCGGTCGACTTCCACCGCAACCGCCGCCGCGCGGGTGGCGACCAGAGCTGAGCGGGAGGTCACACCCTCCACGTCCGCGCCGCTCAGTCCGCGCCGAATGGCTGGGCGCCCGTCACGGCCCCGCTGGGATCGATCGTCAGTTTCTGGATCCGGGCCTCCGCCGCTGCAAGCCGCTCAAGGCAGCGCTTCCGCAATTCCTCACCCTGAGCATAAAGGGAGATGGATTCGTCCAGCGGCACATCGCCGCTTTCCAGTCGCCGGACGACCGACTCGAGCGCGCGCAGCGCATCCTCGAACGACAATTGGGACATATCGCCCTGCTCAGTCTTGCTGTCCTCGGCCATATTCCCTGCATTGGCGAGCCCTGCCCGCCCGGTCAAGCCCACATGGTCAATCCCAAGGACTGTCATCAAGCCGTCATGACGTCATATCAGGGGCGCTGGCGGACTCACGGCAGTTTTGCGTTGACGCTTCCCGCGGCAAGTGCACATAGAAGGACCGCTATGAAATATTATCTCCCCCTGATCTCCGCCGCCGCGCTTGCGCTCCTGTCGGCCTGCAACAAGAATGACGAACCCGAAGTCGTGGGCGGCCCGGCCGACCCCATGGCCGAAAAGCTCGCCAACGCCGCTCCGGTGGAATTGCCGCCGTCGGTGAAGGAAAGCCGTCAATATCGCTGCAAGGACAACAGCCTGATCTTCGTCGACTTCATGAGCGACGAAAAGACGGTGAACCTGCGCACCGAAAAGGACGGTTCGCCGACCAAGCTGATCGCCGCCGAACCGGGCAAGCCCTTCACCGCCGACGGCGGCTATTCGGTCGAAGGCAGCGGCAAGCAGATCACCGCGACCCTGCCGGGCAAGAGCGCGCTCAGCTGCAAGGCGTAAGCGCTTCGCGTTTCTCCTTCCGGGCCGGGCCTTCCATCATGGGAGCCCGGCCTTTTTCATGTCAGCTTCGCGCGAGTTCCGGCTCGCCCACCTCGACGGGTCCGGTCCGAAGCGGTTGGGGAATGTTTTCCCGTGATTGGGCGGCCAAGGATTGTCTATCCTCCGCGCGCCCGCTAAAGGCGCGCTCATGTCGACCGCAGCCACCCAGATCACCCCGGAAATCGTCGCCGAACATGGCCTTTCGCCGGAAGAATATGACCGCGTCCTGAAGGCGCTCGGCCGCGAGCCGAATCTGACGGAACTGGGCATCTTTTCGGTCATGTGGTCGGAGCATTGCTCCTACAAGTCGAGCCGCATCCATTTGAAGAAGCTGCCGACCGAAGGGCCGCAGGTCATTTGCGGGCCGGGCGAGAATGCGGGCGTCGTCGATATCGGCGACGGACAGGCCGCGATCTTCAAGATGGAGAGCCACAACCACCCGTCTTATATCGAGCCCTATCAGGGCGCGGCGACGGGCGTTGGCGGCATCCTGCGCGACGTGTTCACCATGGGCGCGCGGCCCGTGGCGAACATGAACGCGCTGCGTTTCGGGCGGCCGGACCATCCGAAGATGAAGCATCTCATCAGCGGCGTGGTCCACGGCATCGGCGGCTATGGCAATTGCGTGGGCGTGCCGACCGTAGGCGGCGAGGTGAACTTCCATCCGGCCTATGACGGCAACATCCTGGTCAACGCCATGACCGTTGGCGTCGCCGACACCGACAAGATCTTCTATTCGGCGGCTTCGGGTATTGGCAATCCGATCGTCTATGTCGGCTCCAAGACTGGTCGCGACGGCATCCATGGCGCAACCATGGCGTCGGCCGATTTCGGCGACGACGCCGACGCCAAGCGCCCCACCGTGCAGGTGGGCGACCCCTTCACCGAAAAGCTGCTGATCGAAGCCTGCCTTGAACTGATGGCGTCCGACGCCATCGTCGCAATCCAGGATATGGGCGCGGCGGGCCTCACCTCCTCCTCGGTCGAGATGGCGTCCAAGGGCGGCGTCGGCATCCAGCTGAACATGGACAATGTGCCGCAGCGCGAAACTGGCATGACGGCCTATGAAATGATGCTGTCAGAGTCGCAGGAGCGCATGCTGATGGTGCTCCAGCCGGGCAAGGAAGCCTTCGCCGAGGCCATTTTCCGCAAGTGGGAACTGGACTTCGCCGTGATCGGCCATGTGACTGACACCGGCCGCATGGTGCTGGTCCACAAGGGCGAGACGGTGTGCGACATTCCGCTCGCGCCTTTGGCCGACGACGCGCCGCTCTATGACCGCCCGGCGATGCCGAAGGATGAGTATAAGGCGTGGGCGAACGTCCAGCCGCTGGGCGACATCACGGAAAGCGCGGACATCGGCGCGGATCTGGTGAAGCTGATGGGATCGCCGGACATCGCCAGCCGCCGCTGGATCTGGGAGCAATATGACCACATGGTCGGCGCCGACACGGTGCAGCGCCCCGGCGGCGACGCAGCGGTGGTGCGCGTCCATGGCACGCAGAAGGGCATCGCGATCAGCACCGATTGCACCCCGCGCTATTGTTATGCCGACCCCTATGAGGGCGGCAAGCAGGCGATCGCGGAATGCTATCGCAATATTTCGGCTGTCGGCGCGACGCCGCTCGCTGTCACCAACTGCCTCAACTTCGCCAACCCGCAGCGGCCCGAAATCATGGCGCAGCTGACCGGCTGCCTTGACGGCATGGGCGACGCCTGCCGCGCGTTCGACTTCCCGATCGTGTCGGGCAATGTCTCGCTCTACAACGAGTCGAAGGCGACGGGCGGCGGCTCCGCCATCCTGCCGACTCCGGCGATCGGCGGCATCGGCTTGCTCCAGAATATCGACATCATGGCGACCGTGGCCTTCAAGAATGAGGGCGACGCGATCTGGCTGATCGGCGGCGAAGGTTCGCACCTCGGCCAGTCGATCTGGCTGCGCGAGATTGCGGGCCGGGAAGCAGGCGATGCGCCCAAGGTCGACCTGGTCGCCGAGCGCGCCCATGCCGAAGCCGTCCGCGCGCTGATCGCGGAAGACAAGGTCAACGCGGTGCATGATATTTCGGACGGCGGCCTTCTGGTCGCGGTCACGGAGATGGCGCTTGCCGGCAATGTGGGCGCGGAACTGAGCGTTGCGCTCACCACCGCCGGGGCCTTCGGTGAGGATCAGGGCCGCTATGTCGTGGCGGCGGCGCAGGGGATCCAGATTCCGGGTGCCGTGAAGATCGGCGCGACCGGCGGCCACAAGGTCGCGGGTGTGGCTTTGGCCGACCTGCGCTCGGCGCATGAAGGCTTCTTCCCGAACCTGATGGATTCGGAACTCTAAGTTCTCCCCCGTCGTCCCCGCGCAAGCGGGGACCCATCTCGCCTTTGGCACCGGAGTAGTGAGACGCACATGGGTCCCGCCTGCGCGGGGACGACGAGGAGGAGTGGGTCGTGCGGGATCGTCAACCCTGCGTTTACATCCTTACCAGTAAACGCAACGGAACCCTCTATATCGGCGTCACGTCCGACATAATCCAACGCATCCACCAACACCGCATCGGCTCGGTTCCGGGATTCACCCATGACTACCGCGTCAATCGCCTCATGTGGTTCGAACAGCACAGCACGATGGAAGAAGCCATCCTCCGCGAAAAGCGCCTCAAGAAATGGAACCGCACCTGGAAAATCACTCTGATCGAGGAACTCAACCCGCACTGGGACGACCTCGCCATCGGCTTCGGTTTCCCCCGCCTATCGGACTGACCGCGTCACCCTTCCCAGCAGCACCTGATAGACATCATCGCCGCCAGCCTCATCGAACGCCGCCATCACCCGGCGCAAATCCTTGGGCGGGAGCGGCTTTCGTCCCTCGTTCGGCACCACTGCGCCAATCCCTTTAAGATGTGCGATCAAGCCGGGCGCACCATCGCAGCTCAACGGATATTCCTCATCGAACGCAAACGCGTCGTCATAGACGCCAAGCATCGCGCGAAGATCGTCGAGGCCGGGATAATCCGGCACCCCTGCCGCAACGCCCGACGCCGCATGGGCGGCGCGCCATCGCGCAAAGCTGCCCTGCCCCATGGTGGAGAAGATCAGGCTCCCCCCCGGCCGGAGCAGGCCTGCCAACCGCGCCACGGCCTGTTCCAGATTCTCGAACCACTGGAACGCCAGGCTGGACAGGATGAGGTCGAACCATTCACCATCGAAATCCGGCGATTCTCCGTCCATGGCCAGGAAAGTGCCCGCCACGAGCCCGCCGCGCTGCGCCTTCGCCAACATGCGGGGCGACAGGTCGGTGACCACCAGTTCCGCCGCAGGCCAGCGCATCTGGATGTCGCGCGTCAGCAGCCCCGTGCCGCAGCCGATCTCCAGAATGCGCTGAACGCCGCCCGGCTTTTGCCGCTGGGCCAGATCAGCCACCAACGCCGCCGCCGCCCGCTGAGGCCCGGCATGATCGTCGTAGCGGTCGGCGGCTGCGCCGAAGGCATCGCTTATCCGTTGCTTGCGGCCGCTGTTCATGGCTAGTCGCATGGCAGAGCAGGGCCGGGTTGGCCAGCATCTTCGAGGAATCCGGACCGCATGACCGCCGCTTCACCCCGCATCGCCGCCATGGACGTGCTGCGCGGTTGCGCCGTCATGGGAATCCTGTGGATGAACATCACGGCATTCGCCCTGCCCCAGACCGCCTATTTCAATCCCAGGGCGGCCGGGCCGCTTTCGGCGGGCGATATGCTGTTCTGGCTGGTCAGCTTCCTGTTCTTCGACGGCAAGATGCGGGCGTTGTTCTCCATGCTGTTCGGGGCGTCGATGCTGTTGCTGATCGACCGGGAGGAAATGTCGGGCCGCGACGGGCGCAGGGCCCAGATCATCCGACTGGCGTGGCTGTTCGTCTTCGGCCTGGCCCATTATATGCTGCTCTGGTCGGGCGACATATTGATGACCTACGCGCTGGTGGGGCTCGCGGCCTTGTTCTTCGTCCGCAAGGAACCACTGACGCTGGTCAAATGGGCGTTCCTCTTCTTCCTGATCCATTTCCTGATATGCGCCGCCTTCATGGCCAGCCTCCATGGCTGGGCCCATGCCGCCGCCGCGCCCGACGCCGCCGCCAGCGTGCGCGAGGCGTTCGCCAGCTTCACCGGCTCTTACACCGACCCCCGGCATCCGGTCATACGCGCCGAGATCGCCACCTATCGCAGCGGCTTTTCCACGATCCTGCGCCATCATCTCGTCCTGTTCCCCACCGAGTGGCCCTGGACGTTCCTGTTTTCCGGATGGGACACGCTGGGCTTCATGCTCCTGGGCATGGCCATGTTGAAGGGCGGTTTCCTCATGGGCCGATGGGAACCTCATCTCTATCTGCGCACCTTCCGCCACTGCTTCCTCATCGGGCTGCCGCCGATGATCGCGCTCGCCGCCTGGCTGATGTGGAAGGGATTTCCTCCCCTGCCCGCGCTCGGCGCTGCGCTGGCCTGGTCGTTTCCTTTCCGCATCCCGCTGGCTGTCGGCTGGGCGGCGCTGATCCTGTGGTTGTTCGCCCGCTATCGCGATCTGACCATCACCGGCCGCATAGCTGGCGTCGGCAGGCTGGCGCTCAGCAATTATCTCGGCAGCAGCCTTGTCATGTGCGCGATCTTCTACGGATGGGGTCTGAGCTTGTTCGCGCAAGTCCGTCCCGCGCAATTGCCGCTGCTGGTCCTGGGCGCCTGGCCCGTCATGCTGATCTGGTCGACGATCTGGCTTTCCCGATTCGCTATCGGCCCGGCGGAGTGGCTCTGGAGAAGCCTGATAAAAGGGAGCCCGCAAAAGATTCGCAAGAGTAGCTGATAATCCTATTGCGACCCATTAGCATATAGGATATCGCCATGAGCAAGGAGAGTCGCATGGTCGTCTGTGTCTGCAATGCCATTCGCGAAAAAGATCTGAAGGACGCTGTTCGCGATGGCGCGGAAACGCCGTGCAGCGCCTATGCACGACTAGGCCGTCGACCCAAATGCGGTCAATGCGTCCCCTTCGCCCGCACCCTTATCGCCGCAGAACGCGCATCCGCCTGATCGCATTGCGAAGCGTCAGCAGCGCAAAGTCGCATCCAGTCGCGAACATCACGCAATAGCGTGTTGAAAAAACCTGAATTTCTTCAGCTTCCGGATTAACAAGTCGCCACAATGCGCCTATAATTCCGTCTTTCATCCAGACAGCCGGAGTAAGCCGCCATGAAGGGCGACGCCAAAGTCATCGATTACCTTAACGAGGTCCTCAAGAATGAGTTGACCGCGATCAATCAATATTTCCTCCACTACCGCATGCTCGGACATTGGGGCGTCGAAAAGCTCGCAAAGTTCGAATATGAGGAATCGATCGATGAGATGAAGCATGCCGACAAGGTGGCGGAGCGCATCCTTTTTCTTGATGGATTGCCAAACTTCCAGCTCCTTGGACGCCTCAAGATCGGCGAAACCGTCGAAGAGATCCTCAAATCTGACCTTGAGTTGGAATATGAAGCACTCCCCGTGCTCAAGGACGCAATCGCCTATTGCGAAACCGTGCGCGACTTTGTGAGCCGCGACCTGTTCCAGTCCATCCTCGAAAGCGAGGAAGAACATGTCGATACGCTGGAAACCCAGTTCGAGATGATCGAACGCATGGGCATCCAGAATTATATCCAGTTGCAGAGCAAGGCAGCGGAAGAATGACGAAGCGCGGCGGGTAGAGCATCCGGCAGCCCGCCCCTTCTACAAGTCCCCCGCCCGTCAGATCAGCGAATCGAGCAAGCCGATCAAAGGCAAGTCGGCGGGGGGCATGTCCAGCCCATACATCTGGTTGGGCCTGACCCATCTCAATTCGGTCGCATGCCGCGCTTCGGCTATCCCCTGCCATTTGCGGCAGACGTAAAGCAGCAGCAACAGATGCCGCTCGCCCAGCGCTTCGCTCGCGAAACTTGCGGGGGCGAGGCAACTGGCATGCGTCCGGATGCCCAGTTCCTCCTCCAGTTCGCGTATCAGGGCGGATTCGGGCGTTTCGTCCTGTTCCACCTTGCCCCCGGGAAATTCCCACAGGCCGGCCATGGCCTTCCCCGGCGGCCGCTGCTGCAAGAGCACGCGACCGTCGGCGTCGACCAGGGCGGCAGCGACCACCAGGAGCGGGGAAATCGTCGTCATCATCATTCCGGCTAAGGGGTTTATTAACTCTGCGCCTTTTACAAGATCATCCAAGGCTGTCTGCAACAAATGGGGATTGTGTGCGCGGACTATTCAGATCGATCGCGCAGAAAGGACTATTGCGCTGCGAACGCGGCGCGACGGCGGTCGAATATGGTTTCATCCTGGCGCTGATAACGCTGGCGATAATTACCGCGCTTTCCAACGTCGCCAACAAGACCAACAGCATGTGGAACAACGTCGCGACAGCAGTTACCAACCATTAACCATCAATATCTGACAGTTCGCTCGTCTCATTAAATCTTTATCAACCCACTCCCTCTAAACAATCCATAGCTGACCTATTTCTAGCGGGGCGGCCGGGTTTAATCGGGAATTTAGTCAAGGAGACTTTCCATGAAGTTCGTGCGCAAGATGCTGAAGAATGAAAAAGGCGCGACGGCCATCGAATACGGCCTGATCGCAGCCCTGATCGCTGTCGCCGCCATCGGCGCGATGAGCAGCGTCGGCACCAAGCTGAAGGGCACGTTCAACAATGTTTCGAACAACATGAACTAAGTTCGATCCGGTTGACGTAAAAAAGGGCGGCGAGAGCAATCTCGCCGCCCTTTTTGCATGCGGATGATGATCAGGCGCCGATCGCCAGGAACTTGTCCGCCCTGTCCGTACGAAGATCCTGCGCGCTCATGCCTGAGAGTGAATCCAGTTCCTGGCCGATGGCCGCGCCCAGATTGGCGATGGCGAGAACCGGGTTCCGATGCGCGCCGCCGGTTGGTTCAGGAACGATCCGGTCCACGACGCCCAGCGCCTTCAAATGCTGCGCCGTCACCTGCATGGCTGTCGCCGCGTCGCTCGCGCGATCGGCGGTCCGCCACAAAATGGAGGCGCAGCCTTCCGGAGAAATCACGGAATAAACGGCATGTTCGAACATCAGTACGCGATTGGCGGCGGCCAGCGCCACCGCCCCGCCCGATCCGCCCTCACCCACAACCGCAGCAACCATGGGAACGCCCAGCGCCAGACATTGTTCGGTCGACCGGGCGATCGCTTCCGCCTGACCGCGCTCCTCCGCCTGGACGCCGGGGAATGCGCCCGACGTATCAACCAGCGTCACCACCGGCAACCCGAAACGATCGGCCAACTGCATCAGCCGGATCGCCTTGCGATACCCCTCGGGCTTGGCCATGCCGAAATTGTGGCGCACGCGGCTGGCGGTGTCATCGCCCTTTTCATGACCGATAACGATCACGCGGCGTTCGCCCAATGTCGCGAAGCCGCCCAGGATCGCCTGATCGTCGGCAAAGGCGCGATCGCCGGCAAGCGGCATGAAATTGTCGAACATGCCCGCCACATAGTCCCGGAAATGGGGACGGTCGGGATGACGGGCAACCTGCGTCTTCTGCCAGGGCGACAGCCGGGCATAAGTGTCGACCAGCGTCTTCGCCGCCCGCTGTTCGAGCTTGTCGATCTCGCCGCCAATGTCGATATCGCCGGCGCTCGCGGTGGCGCGCAGTTCGATGACGCGCGCCTCCAACTCGGCGATAGGCTTTTCAAATTCCAGAAAGCTAACCATGGCCGACGGCGTTAGGGCGATGACGCCCCGTCGTCAACGAGGCGATGGCGCATCGTCGCCAGAGGATGTCGACTGTTGACCAGTTCGACCAGTCGGCGGCTGTCGACATGCGTATATATCTGGGTCGTGGCGATATCGGCATGGCCCAGCATGGATTGAAGCGCGCGCAGGTCCGCCCCGCCTTCCAGCAGATGCGTGGCGAAGGCGTGGCGAAGCACATGGGGGCTGACTCTTTCGGGGGCTATGCCGGCGGCAGCCGCCAGCGCCTTCACCATTTGATAGAGACGGATTCGGCTGAGATGGCTCTTGCCCGACGGAAACAGCCAGGTGCTGTCGGCGGCCACATGCGCGAGCCAGGCGGCCACCGCCGCCCGCGCCCGATCCGATATGGGCACCAGCCTTTCGCGCGCGCCCTTGCCCTTCAGGATCAGGAAGGGCCGGTCCGGGGACAGCGCCCGTCGCGGGAGCGACACCAGTTCGGTCGCCCGCAGCCCCGAACCGTAGAGCAGTTCGATAAGCGCCGACAGTCGCAGATCGAGCGGAGAAGGATTGGGCGCGACCAGCCTCTCCTCGATCGAGACGAAGAGGGAGTCGACATCCTGCGTGGAAAGGATCTTCGGCAACGGCCTGCGCGTGACGGGCCGGGGGAGCGCCGCCGACGGGTTGTCATCCCGCAACCCTTCCTCTTCCAGAAAGGCGTAGAAGGCGCGAAGGGCCGACGCCTTGCGCGCTACGGTCGACGCCGCCAGTTCGCTCCATGCCTCCAGCAGCTTGCCGAGGGACAAGTTGGTGGCCTCGGTCAGGCCGCCAACCAGCGC
>DASVOF010000086.1:0-25993 GCA_036383495.1 Sphingobium sp.
GTCCAGCAACCGGATGCCGATACCGGCAAAAAGGGCGCGCCATCGACGGACGCTGATCTGTTCATGATGACCCGGATCATGATTCCCCAGCACCGCCACGACGCCCAGCGGCGCTTTCAGGGCGGCGAAAGGTGCGATGCTCTCCGCCGGACCATAGATCGCCCCGCCCTTCCAGTCGCCGATATAGTCGCCGCCCAGCAGGATGAGGTCGGGCTTCAACCGATTGATGAGAGCCACGATGCGGGCCATCCGCTCCGGGCTATTGTCCGGCCCCGACAGATGGGTGTCCGTCAGCAACGCGATCGACACTGGCCGACGCGGCGCATCGGGTGGAAAGGGCAGCGCGATCTCCATGCGGCGGACGACCGGCATCGCCCGCGCATTGCCGATCAGCCAGAGCCATGTCCCCGCCATCAGAATGAGCAGAAGCAACAGCGCGATCAGCCAGCGCCGACGTCGAACAGCCATCATTTGGCGGCTTTACGCGCCTGCATCCTCGCGCGGAAACGCTTGGCCCAACCGGGCTTCCCTTCCTGCGCCGGGCGAACGAGGCACAGGGCGTCGGCCTCGACATCCTGCGTCACCACGCTTCCCGCCGCCACGATCGCCCCGTCCCCGATCTTCACCGGCGCGACCAGCGCGCTGTTGGATCCGATGAAGGCGCCCGCGCCGATCTCCGTCCGATATTTGAAGAAGCCGTCATAATTGCAGGTGATCGTGCCCGCGCCGACATTCGCGCCGGCCCCGATGACGGCGTCGCCAATATAGGACAGGTGATTGGCCTTGGCCCCCTCACCCAACTCCGCCTTCTTCACCTCGACGAAATTGCCGACCTTGGCTTTGCCGCCGATCTTCGCGCCGGGGCGCAGGCGGGCATAGGGGCCGATTTCCGCTCCCTCGCCGACGGTCGCGCCTTCCAGATGCGAGAAGGCATGGATGGTGACATTATCGGCCACCGTCACGCCGGGGCCGAAGACGACGTTAGGCTCCACCACCACGTCCCGTCCCAGCAGCGTGTCATGGGAAAAGAACACGGTCCCCGGCGCGATCAGGGTGACGCCGTCGCGCATCGCCTCCATCCGGCGGCGATCCTGCCAGGCCGCCTCAACCTCCGCCAGTTCCGCCCGGCTGTTGACGCCCGCCACCTCCCACGCTTCCGCCTCGATCACGGCGCTCTGCGCGCCGGGCAGCATGACGATGTCGGGCAGATAATATTCACCCGCCGCATTGTCGTTGCCGATCTTGTCGAGCAGCACGAACAGGTCGGTCGAGCGAACCGCCATCAACCCGGAATTGCACAATGTCACCGCCCGCTCGGCGGCGTCGGCATCCTTGAACTCGACCATCTTTTCGATGACGCCCTGGCCATCGGTGACGATGCGGCCATAGGCTGCGGCGTCCTCGGGCCGGAACCCCAGCACCACCGCGCGCGGCTCGTCCCCCCGATTGAGGCGCTCCAGCATGTCCCGCATGGTCTCCAGGCGCACCAGCGGAACGTCGCCATAGAGGATCAATATGTCGCCCGCGAAACCGGCCAGCGCGTCATGCGCCTGCGCCACGGCGTGGCCGGTGCCGTGCTGATGCTCCTGCACCACGATGACGACGCCGCCGCCTTCGATCGCCTTTTCCACCTGCTCCCGCCCGGCGCCGACCACCACCACCTGCCGCTCGGGTTTCAGCTCGGCTACGCTGGCGATCAGGTGCAACAGCATCGGCCGACCCGCGACCGGGTGCAGCACCTTATGCTTGGCGGATTTCATGCGCGTGCCCTGCCCGGCGGCAAGGATGATGACGGCAAGGGGGCGGGTGGCGGTCACGGCGGAACGCGTCCTTCTTCCAGTTTCAAGAGGGTAATTCTTCCCATTCTCTGCCACGTTTGGCTTGCCTTTGCCACCGCTGAGGCGGCATGAGCCTGGCCATGATGCGCATTCCCTTCGATATTGTCGGCTTCGACCTGGATGGCACCCTGCTCGACACCAGCGGCGACCTCGCCGCCGCCGTCAATTACGCCGTCGGCACGGTGGGCCGTCCGCCTTTCGCGGTAGAGGCGATCCGCCCCTTTGTCGGAAAGGGCGCCAAGGTGATGCTGGAACGCGCGCTGACGGCGTCGGGCGGCTTCGATGATGCCTTGCTCGCCCGGTTGCTGCCTGTCCTGCTCGATTATTATGAGCAGAATCTCGCCATTCACTCTGTGCCCTATCCCGGCCTGATCGACGCCATGGCCCAACTGGAGCAGGCAGGCGTGAAGCTCGCCATCTGCACCAACAAGGCCGAGCGCTTCACCATTCCGCTGATGCACCAGATCGGACTGTCGGATCGCTTCGCCAGCATAGTCGGCGGCGACACGCTGGGCGTGGCCAAGCCGGACCCTGCCCCCATCCACGAGATGATCAGGCGCGCAGGCGGCGGTCGCGCCATATTCGTGGGCGACACGATCAACGACATCGCCGGCGCGCGCAATGCCGGCATTCCCAGCATCGCGGTCAGTTTCGGCTTCCTCGACGGTCCGGTGGAGGAACTGGAAGCCGACGCCGTCATCCATCATTTCGATGAACTGGCGCCGCTTCTGAAAGATTGGCGAAGCTAAGAGCCCTTGCCCGTCTTTACTCCATAACGGATCAACATCTCATCGGATTTGGAAGTATTTGTTAAGCCTAAGCTTATACTGGTTGGAATGGCCAAGAGCCGTCACAGAGTTCAACAACCAGGATAATGAGGGACATGGGGGAAATTTTCGCTTTCTTCCTGCCCACCATGATGGCGAGCTTCGGCATTGCGTTCCTGATCGTGTCCCGATGGCGCATGCGCGCCGCGGCGTGGTGGAGCGCCGGCTTTTTCTGTATCGGCGCGGCGTTCGCCGTCACGCTGGGCCGCACCGACTCCCACGGTGCGCTGTGGAGCATTTTGTCCGACCTGCTCTTCGCCACTGGCTTTCTGATGTTCAGCCAGGCGCTGCTGGAGCGTTGGCGACCGTCCTGGTTGCTGCTGCCCAGGATCGGGATCTGGGGCCTGTCAGTCCTGACCTGCACACTAGCCGTCCACTTCGACAAGCTCATCCTTGAACTGGTCATATGCAATTTCACCAGCTTCCTTCTGATCGGCCTTCCCCTGATCGCCGCCAGAGCGCATTTGCGAAATGTGAGCGACCGGACATTGTTCTGCGCGGCGGCCCTGGTCGCCCTCGACAGTCTCGTGAGTGGCGGCGCCGTCGGTTTCACCTTGTCGAACATGAGCAGCAGCGACCTGGCGGCCAGCGATTACGCCACGCTGATGCAGGCGCTGGCCTTCGTCTTCGGGCTTTTCCTGGCGCTCGCCGCGCTGGCCGCCCACATGGTCGACCTGCTCGCCCGCTATCAGCGCGAGGCGATGGTCGATCCGCTCTCGGGCCTGCTCAACCGCCGTGGTTTCGATGAAGCCATCGCGCATCTCGGCCCCGACCATGGTCGCGACGGCAGCCTGATCGTCTGCGACATCGACCATTTCAAAGCCGTGAATGACGAGTTCGGCCATGCCATGGGCGATCAGGTGATCGTTGTCCTGGCCGAGATATTCGGCAAGGTCGCGCCCGCGCATGCCCTAACGGCCCGTTTCGGCGGGGAGGAGTTCATGCTTTTCCTGCCCGACACCAACGCCGCTCACGCCGCCGGGATCGCCGATCAGGTTCGGGAGGGCTTCACCCAAGCGGTAGCCTCGCGCCTTGGACTCGCCCGTCCCCTCACCGCCAGTTTCGGCCTTTCCACGATCCAGCGCGGCGACGGGTCGATCCTCGACGCCATCGCGCGCGCCGACAGCGCCCTGTATGACGCCAAGGCGCGGGGTCGAAACCGGATCTGCGTCCGGCGCGCGCTTTCCTCACCCGAAACGGCGCCGCCTCGCATCCTCAGCGCCTGAAATGAAAAGGGCCGCCCAAACGGCGGCCCCTCCCTTGTTCTGCGGAGGCAGGTTCGATCACATGTGGATCGGCTTGCCCGTCACGGCCATCGCCGCTTCCTTGATCGCTTCGCTGTGCGTCGGATGCGCGTGGCAGGTGTAGGCGATGTCCTCGCTGGACGCGCCGAATTCCATCGCCTGCGCCGCCTGCGCGATCATCGTGCCCGCGACCGACGCGATGATCCAGACGCCCAGCACCTTGTCGCTCTCCGCATCGGCGATCACCTTCACGAAGCCCTCGGGCTCATGATTGGTCTTCGCGCGGCTGTTCGCCATCATCGGGAACTTGCCGACCTTGATCGCGCCGCGTTCCTTGGCCGCTTCCTCGGTCAGGCCGACGCCCGCGATTTCCGGTTTGGTATAGACGACGGACGGGATGACATCATGGTTCACGATGCCCGTCAGGCCAGCGATATTCTCGGCGACGGCGATGCCTTCGTCCTCGGCCTTGTGCGCGAGCATCGGGCCCGGAATCACGTCGCCGATAGCCCAGACGCCGGGAACCTTGGTCGCGAAATCATGATCGGTTTCGATCTGCCCGCGACCGTTCAGCTCCAGCCCGATCTTGTCCAGGCCAAGCCCGTCGGTGTTGGGACGGCGGCCGATCGACACCAGCACGACATCGGCCTCGATCGTCTCGGCAGCGCCGCCGGCGGCCGGTTCGACCGTCAACGTCACGCCCTTCTTGTGCGCCTGCGCACCCGTGACCTTCGTCCCCAGGCGATATTCGAAGCCCTGCTTCTTGAAGACCTTGTTCGCTTCCTTGCGGACTTCGCCGTCCATGCCGGGCAGGATCTGGTCCAGATATTCGACCACCGTGACCTTGGCCCCCAGGCGGCGCCACACGCTGCCCAGTTCCAGGCCGATCACGCCGCCGCCGACGACGACCATGTGCCCCGGAACCTTGTCCAGCACCAGCGCGCCGGTGGAATCGACGATCAGGCCCTTGTCGTTGTCGACCTCGACGCCGGGGAGCGGCATGACCGACGAACCCGTCGCGACGATGATATTCTTCGCCGTCACCGTCTTGCCCGCCACTTCGACGGTGTTGGTCCCGGTGAAGCTCGCCCGACCTTTAAGCCAGTCGACCTTGTTCTTCTTGAACAGGAATTCGATGCCGCCGGTCAGCCCCTTGACCGCATCCTCGCGCTGGCCCTGCATGGTGCCTAGGTCCAGGCTCATCTTGTCGATCTTGACGCCCAGCTTGGCGAGCGCGCCGTTCGCGGCTTCCTCATACAGCTCCGACGCGTGCAGCAGCGCCTTGGACGGGATGCAGCCGACGTTGAGGCATGTGCCGCCCAGCGTTTCGCGGCTCTCGGCGCAGGCGGTCTTCAGGCCCAGCTGCGCCGCGCGGATCGCCGCGACATAGCCGCCGGGACCCGCGCCAATCACCAGGACGTCATAATCGAATTCGGCCATCTCTCACTCCATTTCCATGCTCCTGCGAAAGCAGGAGCATGGATCACCATTCTTACAGGTCGATCAGCAGGCGGGTAGGATCTTCGATCGCGTTCTTCACCGCGACGAGGAAGGTCACCGCCTCGCGACCGTCGATCAGACGATGGTCATAGCTGAGCGCCAGATACATCATCGGGCGGATGACGATCTGACCGTCGCGCACGACCGGGCGATCCTCGATCCGGTGCAGGCCAAGCACAGCCGACTGCGGCGGGTTGATGATCGGGCTCGACAGCAGCGACCCGAAGACGCCGCCGTTGGAGATGGTGAAGGTGCCGCCCTTCATATCTTCCATGGTGAGCGTGCCTTCCTTGGCCTTCTTGCCAAAGCCGCCGATGGTCTTTTCGATTTCGGCGACGCTCAGGCTTTCAGCGTTGCGGATCACCGGCACGACAAGGCCGTTCGGCGCGGACACCGCGACCGAGATATCGGCGAAGTCGTTATAGACGATCTCGTCGCCCTCGATCTGCGCATTGACGCCGGGAATGTCCCGCAACGCCATGCAGACGGCCTTGGTGAAGAAACCCATGAAGCCAAGGCGGACGCCATGCTTCTTCTCGAACAGGTCCTTATACTTTGCGCGCGCTTCGATGACGTTGGTCATGTCGACGTCATTATAGGTGGTCAGCAGCGCCGCATTATTCTGCGCTTCCTTGAGGCGCTTGGCGACCGTCTGTCGCAGGCGAGTCATCTTGACCCGCTCCTGCTTGCGGCTCGGCCCTGCGGCGGGCGCGTCGACGGAGGGAGCAGCGGCGGGGGCCGATGTAGAGGCCTTGGCGGTGCCGGCGGCGACCGCGGCCGTCACATCATCCTTGGTCAGGCGGCCATCCTTGCCCGTGCCCTTGATCTTGCTCGGGTCCAGGCCATGCTCCAGCACCAGACGGCGGACTGCGGGCGAAAGGGTCAGGCTGCCGCCCTCATCCTCGTCCACGGGAGCCGAAGCGACCGGCGCAGGCGCGGCTGCTTCCGCCTTGGCGGCCGGAGCCGCAGCAGGCGCGGCGGCTGCCGTTCCGCCCGCATTGATCATCGCCAACAGCGCGCCGACATTCACCGTATCGCCTTCCTTGGCGATGATGTCGCCCAGCGTACCCGCGACCGGCGCGGGCACGTCGACGGCGACCTTGTCGGTCTCCAGGCTAACGATCGGCTCATCGGCCTTCACGGCTTCGCCGGGCTTCTTGAGCCACTGGCCGACGGTTGCTTCGGTGACGGATTCGCCCAGAGTGGGAACTTTGACTTCGGTTGCCATGAGCTTTGTCAGCCTTTCTTCTGGCGGCGGATTTCTTCACGAACGCTGTGACCCAGCGCATCGGCGACGAGGGCGCCCTGTTCGGCGACATGACGCTTGGCGAGGCCCGTGGCGGGCGACGCCGACGCCTTGCGGCCGGCATAGCGGGCGCGCATCGGCGCCTTGCCGGCCTGCGCCAGCGCTTCCTCGATATAGGGCTCGACGAAGAACCATGCACCGTTGTTGCGCGGTTCTTCCTGACACCAGACGACATCTTCCAGCTTCGTCATGCGCTTGATGCGCGTGGCGAGAGCATCCGTCGCGAACGGGTAGATCTGTTCGATGCGAACGATCTGCACGTCCTTATCGCCGGCGGCGTCGCGGGCCTCCATCAGGTCGTAAAAGACCTTGCCGGAGCAAAGGACCAGACGCTTCGTATTCTGATCAGGGGCCGCATTCGGGTCCGACAGGATACGCTTGAAATGCGTTTCGCCCAGGAAGTCCTCGGCCTTGCTGACCGCCGACTTGTGACGCAGCAATGACTTGGGCGCCATGATGATGAGCGGCTTGCGGAAGGGCCGCAGCATCTGCCGACGCAGGACGTGGAAATAATTGGCCGGGGTCGTGATGTTCGCGACCTGGATATTGCCTTCGGCGCAGAGCTGAAGGAAGCGTTCCAGACGCGCCGAGCTATGTTCAGGCCCCTGCCCTTCATAACCGTGCGGCAGCAAACAGACGAGGCCATTGGACCGCAGCCACTTGGTTTCCGACGACACGATATACTGGTCGAAAACGATCTGCGCGCCGTTGGCGAAGTCGCCAAACTGGGCTTCCCAGAGCACGAGGCTCTTGGGGTCCGCCAGCGCATAGCCATATTCAAAGCCGAGCACGCCATATTCGGAGAGCGGGCTGTCCAGCACCTCGAAACGGCCATGCGGCACGGTCGAGAGCGGGATATATTTATTCTCCGTATCCTGATCCGTCCAAACCGCGTGACGCTGGCTGAAAGTGCCGCGCCCCGAATCCTGACCCGACAGGCGGACGCCATAGCCTTCCGACAGCAGCGAACCGAAGGCCAGAGCCTCGCCCGTCGCCCAGTCGAAATTGTCGCCGGACCGGAACATCTCCGCCTTGGCTTCGATCACGCGCTTCAGCGTCTTGTGAACGTTCAGCCCTTCCGGGACGGTCGTCAGCGTCTTGCCGAGGCTGTCGAACAGCTTCTGCGTGACCGCGCTTTCGACATTCTGGCGGCTTGTCTCGGCGTCGGCGGGCTTGTGCAGGCCCGACCAGCGGCCGGCGAACCAGTCCGCCTTGTTGGCCTTGTAGCTCTTGGCCGCCTCGAACTCGTCTTCCAGATGATTGACGAAATCGCCGGTCACCTGGTTGACATAGTCGTCGTCGACCACGCCTTCGGCCTTCAGACGCGCCGAATAGACGTCGCTGACCGGCGGATGCTGGCGAATCTTCGCGTACATCTGCGGCTGCGTGAAGCTCGGTTCGTCACCCTCATTGTGGCCGAAGCGGCGATAGCACCACATGTCGATCACGATGTCGCGGTGAAAGGTCTGGCGATATTCGATCGCCAGCTTGCAGACGAAGGTCACAGCTTCCGGATCATCGCCGTTGACGTGCAGGATCGGCGCCTGAACACCCTTCGCCACGTCGCTCGGATAGGGCGAACCGCGCGAGAATTGCGGACTGGTCGTGAAACCGATCTGGTTGTTGACGATGAAATGGATGCAACCGCCGGTATTGTAGCCGCTGACGCCAGAGAAGCCGAGGCATTCCCAGACGATGCCCTGCCCTGCAAAGGCCGCGTCGCCGTGGATCAGCACCGGCAGGACCTGCTCATGCTTGCCCAGATCGTCGCGGAACGTCTGCTGCGCGCGGACCTTGCCCAGAACCACCGGATCGACGGTTTCAAGGTGGGACGGGTTGGGCACCAGCGACATGTGCACCTTGATGCCGTCGAACTCGCGGTCCGTGGACGTACCCAGGTGATATTTCACGTCGCCCGAACCACCCACATCCTCGGGATTGGCGGTGCCGCCCGAAAATTCATGGAAGATGACGCGGAAGCCTTTGGCCATCACATTGGCAAGCACATTCAGGCGGCCGCGATGGGCCATACCATAGACGATCTCGCGCACGCCCAACGCGCCGCCATGTTTGATGATGGCTTCAAGCGCGGGAATCATGGATTCGCCGCCGTCGAGACCGAAGCGCTTGGTGCCGACATATTTGCGGCCCAGGAACTTCTCATATTGTTCGCCCTGGATGACCTTGGCCAGGATCGCCTTCTTGCCCTCGGGCGTGAAGTGGATTTCCTTGTTCTTGCCTTCCATCCGGTCTTCGAGGAAGCGGCGCTCCTCGACATCGGCGATGTGCATATATTCCAGGCCGACATTGCCGCAGTAATTTGCGCGCAGGATCGCCACGATATCGCGCACGGTGGCATATTGCAGCCCCAGCGTGCCGCCCAGATAGATCTTCTTCTCAAGATCGGTCAGGCCGTGATATTCCGGCGTCAGGTCCGCCGGCAAATCGCGCTGGGTGAGGCCCAGAGGATCGAGATTGGCCGCCAGGTGGCCACGCACGCGATAGGTCCGGATCAGCAGCTGCGCCCGGATCGCGTCGTCGGCGGCGCTTGTCGCCTCGGCGTCCGTAACCGCCTTGCCCGCGGCCTTGGCGGCGGCCTTCACGGCCACCTGCATCTGCGTCGGGTCCAGCGCCCCGGTCAGATCATCGGTGTCGCTGATCGGCCAGTTGGGGCGCGCCCAGCTTGGCCCGCGCTCGATCTCGAAGTCCTGGTTCTCGTAACCCATATCCGTCGTCCCATCCGGGCCGCGTGCAGTCGCGGAGCGGGGTAGCAAGCGGCCGGGGTGCAGCCCGGCCGCCTAATCAGGCTTGGATCAGCCCTTCAGCACTTCCAGCAGGGTCGTGCCGAGTTCGGAGGGGCTGGCGGCAACCTTGATGCCGGCAGCTTCCATCGCCGCGATCTTGCTTTCCGCGTCGCCCTTGCCGCCCGACACGATCGCGCCGGCGTGGCCCATGCGGCGGCCCGGAGGCGCCGTGCGGCCCGCGATGAAGCCGGCCATCGGCTTCTTGCGGCCCTTCTTGGCCTCGTCGATCAGGAACTGGGCGGCCTGCTCTTCCGCGTCGCCGCCGATTTCGCCGATCATGATGATGGACTGCGTCGCCTCATCGGCCAGGAACAGTTCCAGCACGTCGATGAAGTTGGTGCCGTTGACGGGATCGCCGCCAATGCCGACAGCGGTCGTCTGACCCAGGCCCGCGTTCGAGGTCTGGAACACCGCCTCATAGGTCAGCGTGCCGGAACGCGACACGACGCCGACGCTGCCCTGCTTGAAGATGCTGCCGGGCATGATGCCGATCTTGCATTCATTGGGGGTCAGGACGCCGGGGCAGTTCGGGCCGATCAGGCGCGACTTGCTGCCCGACAGGGCGCGCTTGACGCGGACCATGTCCAGGACCGGAATGCCTTCGGTGATGCAGACGATCAGCGGGATTTCCGCGTCGATCGCTTCCAGGATCGAATCGGCCGCGAACGGCGGCGGAACGTAGATGACCGAAGCGTCAGCGCCGGTCTTCGACTTGGCTTCCGCGACGGTGTCATACATGGGCAGGCCGATATGGCTCGTGCCGCCCTTGCCGGGGGTCACGCCGGCAACCATCTGGGTGCCGTAGGCCAAAGCCTGTTCGGTGTGGAAGGTGCCGGTGGCGCCGGTCATACCCTGGGTAATGACCTTGGTGTTCTTGTTCACCAGAATGGACATGGTCGTCCCTTACTATTCTGTGGACGTGGCACTTTGGGTCTAAAACAATCCGCCCCAGGCTGCGCACTTACCTGGGAGCGGATCGGTGCAGCTTGTTAATTCAGGCGAGCGAGGAGTCGATGCCCTTGCAGGCTTCGAGCAGTTCCTTGACCGCGTCGACGGAGACCTGGAGGTTGGCCTTCGCTTCGTCGTTCAGTTCGATCTCGACGATCTGCTCGACGCCATCCTTGCCGATGATCACGGGCACACCGACATAGAGATTGTCGACGCCATATTGGCCGGTCAGGTTCGCCGCGCAGGGCAGCAGGCGCTTCTGGTCATACAGATAGGCTTCGGCCATCGCGATGCCGCTGGTGGCGGGCGCATAGAAAGCCGAACCGGTCTTGAGCAGCGCGACGATCTCGCCACCGCCCGAACGGGTGCGCTGAACGATGGCGTCGATGCGCTCCTTGGTGGAGCGGCCCTGCTTGATGAGGTCGGGGATCGGGATGCCGGCGACGGTCGAATATTCGACGACCGGCACCATGGTGTCGCCATGGCCGCCGAGAACGAAGCTGGTCACTTCCTTCACCGACACCTGGAATTCTTCGGCCAGGAAATGGTTGAAGCGCGAGGAGTCGAGAACGCCCGCCATGCCGACGACCTTGTTATGCGGCAGGCCGGAAAATTCGCGCAGCGCCCACACCATCGCGTCGAGCGGGTTGGTGATGCAGATGACGAAGGCGTTGGGGGCGTTGTTCTTGATGCCCTCGCCCACGGCCTTCATGACCTTGAGGTTGATGCCCAGCAGGTCGTCGCGGCTCATGCCCGGCTTGCGGGCGACGCCGGCGGTGACGATGATGACGTCGGCGTCCTTGATGTCGGCATAGTCGTTGGTGCCGGTGATCTTGGCGTCGAAGCCTTCGACCGGGCCGCATTGCGACAGGTCGAGCGCCTTGCCCTGGGGCACGCCTTCGACCACGTCGAAGAGGACGATATCGCCCAGACCCTTGAGGGCCGCGAGATGCGCCAGCGTGCCGCCGATATTACCAGCGCCGATGAGCGCGATCTTCTTACGGGCCATATGCAATCATCCTCCAAGCTCGGAATTTGGAATTGCCCGCTCGCTTAGGCTGATATGGACGAGGTTTCAACCGCGGAAAGACGAGGTGGAACATTTATCTTTGCAATTCATTCGCAGTTGCATTAGATGGCTACAGCCCTGTTCCCCATCCGCTCCTACCCTGGCGTTTGGACGTTCCCGCAGCGGCCACCTGCCGGACGCTTCCCATCCTCGGGGAAGCGTCCGGGCCATTTTAAGGGCGGGAAATAGGGCGGCGCACCGTGGCGGCCGCATGCGGCCGCGCTTATTTCGGGCCGTGGCCAAGCGCGAGATAATCGTCCGACTGCATCTCCATCAGGCGGGAAACCGTGCGCTCGAACTCGAATGCGCCGTCCCCCTGGGGATAGAGCCGCGCAGGCTCCGCATCCGCCGCCGCGAGCAGTTTCACCTTATATTCGTAGAGCGCGTCGAGCAGCGTCACGAACCGGGCGGCTTCGTTGCGATTCTCCGGCCCCAGCACCGGAATGCCCACCAGAATGACGGTGTGGAACCGCCGGGCGATCGCCAGATAGTCGGGCGCGCCCCGCGCCTCGGCGCATAGCCGCTTGAAGGAAAAAACCGCGACGCCCTTCAGGCTCTTTGGCACATGCAGGATGCGGCCGCCCTGAACCGGAATCTCCTCAACCGGAACCTTGGCCCGATCTTCGACCGGATAGTCCGTTAGCCGGAAGAAGGCTTCCGACAGCGCCCTTGTCGCTTCAGGACCATTGGGCGCATGCCACAGCTCGGCGTCGCCCAACCGGTCGCGCCGGTAATCGGTCGGACCGTTGAGGGTCATGACGTCCAGCCGATCCTTGATCAGGTCAATGAAGGGCAGGAACAGCTGACGGTTGAGCCCATTCTTGTAAAGCTCGTCCGGTTCGCGGTTGGACGTGGTGACGATCGTCACCCGCTTGTCCAGCAGGCCGGTGAACAGGCGCGACATGATCGCGGCGTCGGCCATATTGTTGACCACCATCTCATCGAAGCACAGCAGCCGCGCCTCATCGGCGAGCGATTCAACGACCGGCGGAATGGGATCGCCCTTCTCTGCCTTGCGCGCGTGCGCCAGCCGCGCATGAACGTCGAGCATGAACTCGTGAAAATGCGCGCGCTTCTTGCGCTGGACCTTCACCGTGTCGAAGAACAGGTCCATCAGCATCGACTTGCCGCGCCCGACCCCACCCCACATATAGAGTCCGCGCGGCGGCTCCGGAACCTTGCGCAGCAGCTTCCACAATGTCGAGCCGCGCGGCGGCGTCGCCTCCAGTTCCTGCTGCAACCTGTCCAGCCGCCCGGCGGCGGCTTCCTGGTCAGGGTCGGCGCGAAGCTCGCCGGCTGCGACCAGCGCCCGGTAACGATCGATGACCTGGCTCATTTCGGGGCGGACGCCTTCCGCACGGTCGCCGAGGACGCGGCCACCAGCACATCCTCCTGCCAGATCGTCAGCCGCATGAACATCAGTCGCCCGGTTTCCCGCAACAGTTCCACCTCCGCCCGCAGATCCGGCCCGATCCCGCCCGACCCGCAATATTGCATGTTAAGGTCGATCGTGATGGCCTCGGCCTGCTCCGGCCGCCCCATCGCGCCCAACGCCGCGAAACAGGCGTGGTCGGCGAAGCTGGCGAGAAAACCGCCATGCAGCGCGCCCAGCCGGTTCGCGTGCGACGGCCGGGTGGCCAGCATGACCGTGGCCTCGCCCGGTGCGTCACTGCGCGAATAGCTGGTCCCGATCGCGTCGAGAAACGTGCCGGGAGCCGTATCCTTCCAGGACAGCCAGCCCGCCCATGGCCCGTCGGCCACGGGGCTCAGATGACCTGCTCCCTCGCTCACTGCATCAGAGCTGCCGCTCGACCATCATCTTCTTGGTTTCGGCGATCGCCTTGGCCGGGCTCAGGCCCTTGGGGCAGACGTTCGCGCAGTTCATGATGGTGTGGCAACGATAGAGGCGGAAGGGATCTTCCAGCTCATCGAGCCGCTCGCCGGTATATTCGTCACGGCTGTCCGCCAGCCAGCGATAGGCCTGCAACAGGATCGCGGGACCCAGGAACTTGTCGCTGTTCCACCAATAGCTCGGGCAGCTGGTCGAGCAGCAGGCGCACAGGATGCACTCGTAAAGGCCATCCAGCTTCTCGCGATCGGCGGGCGACTGGAGGCGCTCCTTGCCGCTCGGCGGGGGGCTCACGGTTTGCAGCCACGGCTTGATCGAATTATACTGCGCGTAAAAATGGGTGAAGTCGGGAACCAGGTCCTTGATCACGTCCATATGCGGCAGCGGCGTGATGCGCACTTCCTTGCCCGCGCATTCCTCGATCGAAGTGGTGCAGGCGAGGCCGTTCTTGCCGTTCATGTTCATCGAGCACGAACCGCAAATGCCTTCACGGCAGGACCGGCGGAAGGTCAGCGTCGGATCATATTCATTCTTGATCTTGATCAACGCGTCCAGAACCATCGGCCCGCACTTGTCGAGGTCGATCTCGAAAGTGTCATAACGCGGATTCTGGCCCGAATCGGGATCGTAACGATAGACCTTGAAGCTCTTGACGTTGCTCGCCCCGTCAGGCGCCTTGCGGGTCGTGCCCTTACCGGTGATCTTGCTGTTCTTGGGCAGTGAGAATTCGGCCATGTTTTTTCGCTACCTCAAGGATTGTAATCATGCGCGCCCTTGGTCGCAACCGACGAAGCCCATAGCAAAGATTGCGGAAAGGTCTAGCCCTTCAGTCACTGCGGAGGGTGCTTGCCAAATAGCCTCCATTACCCCATGGCGACCCGCATGCCAGCGGCTGCAATCCAGACATCTTCACCGCGCCAGATAGCTTTTTTGGCAATCTCCGAAGCACATCAGATCTTTCACTGGTTGCCCGCCGCTCTCCGCTTGGCGCAACATAATTCGGCTGAGGTTTCCGTTCTCTCACCCTCCCGGCAGATGTTGGATTTCATATCCACATTCGATCCTGAGGGAGTCCTGAAGCTGGTAAAACTGAAGAATCCCCGGTTTGCCCGAGAATCATTATTCCGAATGCCCTCGCGGCTCGCCGTTCTTCTGCTCAACTACCGCCGGATTGCCTCGTTCAGGTTCATCGCCACGACGGAAGTGTCTTCTGCTCACTTGCAACGATTCCCCGGTTTTTCATCGAAGATGATCCATCTCAAGCACGGCGCCGGAGATCGAGAAGGCGGGTATAATCCGCGCCATTCCGCATATGACCTGACTTTGGTGATGGGCGAGAAGGATCGAGAGCGGCTCATTGCGCGAGGACTGGCCACTCCAGAAAATTGCAAAGTCACGGGCTATTCGAAATTCGAGCTCATGGCTCCCGGCCGCCGTTTCTTCGATAATGACAACCCGGTCATTCTTTACAATCCTCATTTCGACAAGCAATTGTCGCCATGGAGCCTGCGGGCCGAAGAAATACTGAATTGCTTTTCCGCACTCACCAATTTCAATTTCATCGTCGCTCCCCATGTGAAGAGCACAACCCCGGTTCCGATCAAAGCGCCGTCACCCAATATCCGGATCGATCCGGGCAGCCGATATTCTATAGACATGACCTATGCGAACAGCGCGGATATGTATCTGGGCGACATATCCAGTCAGGTCTATGAATTCATCCTGCGCCCGCGACCTTGCCTGTTCCTGAACCTTTCCCGCATCTCGTGGCAGGGAAAGGAGCAATTTGTTCATTGGCGAATGGGTCAAGTAGTCGAGGCTCTGTCGGACCTCGAGGTTGCGCTGGAGTCGGCGGCAGGTCTTCAACCGAGTTTCGAAGGTATCCAGAGAGAACGTCTGATGATATCCGCCGACATCGACACGCGCCCCGCGTCGGAACGGCAGTCCGAAGCAATCTCTCAGTTCATGGACAATAATAGCTAAGCATTTAACCGATTATCGGCTCATGTCGGCGATATGTCGGACCAAGTCCATCCACGCTTTTCCTACCGCAATGGGGCCATAGACGGCAGCGATATGCGAACGGGCCGCCTCGCACCCTACTTCAACGCGAGGATGCGTATGGCGATACCGGCTCAATCCCCCCTGCCAGTCATCTAGCGGGATGAAGGGCCTCAATTCCTCGTAAGCAGGTATCGAATCGGCGATAACGCCCAGTCCTGCCCGAATGGCGGTGGCGGGTCGGTTGATGCTTTTCCCCACCGTGTAGCCGTTTCGCTCCAGCGGTATCAACGCGACATCATGCATCTGGAGCGCAGGGCCGAAACTGGCCAAGGCCCAGGGCAGGTAGAAATGAGGCACGCCCCAGTTTCGGGCGGCCTTCCAATATTGGAACCGCCTGTCGCCAATGATGGTCAGCGTCGCCTTATGGCTTCTGGCGAAATGCTCCAACTCCCGAACGGCCGCATCGACGTGGACCAGGCCTGACTTGTTGCCTTGGCATTTCCCGAACCATACGCAGTGCATCGCATCCGGGTGAGCATCCAGAAAGTTTCGAAGGCGCCTGACTCCCAGTCGTTCACGCAGGGATGCGGCGCCCGGATGCTCGAAATCTTCAAGCATGTCGGGAATGACGAGTTGCATCGCCTTCATGGGCGGAACATGACCGGCTATCCGTTCCTGCAATGTGGCCGTGGCGAAAACCACGATGTCGGCGAGTTGCAGCATGTCACGAAGTCGCTGCGCCTTCATCTGTTTGCCGGGCTTCTCTTTGCCTTCGAACAGATTGTCGCAGATGTCGAATATCACGACCTTGCCGAGCGCCTTCACGCGCCTGGCAAGTGCCAGAGTCTTGGGATGGAGGGACTTGGAAAATATGATTGCATCATAGCGTTCCACGCCCTTGCGCTCATCAAATGGTTCTGTCTCGATCCCTTGCTCTTCCAGATAGCGTATGGGCTGTAACAGGCGCAGCCTTATGCTCGCCTTCGATGGATCGAAGCTTCTCGCATACCATCCGATGACGGCATTCGTCATAATCTACTCCGGCAGACAGGCGATGGCCGCGCTGTCTAGGACTTGCCGATCCCGATCACAAGCTACGATCGTCGCGTCAGGCCGAGCGCAAGACTGGCGGAGAT
Organism: Sphingobium sp.; assembly: GCA_036383495.1. Classification (GTDB taxonomy): domain Bacteria; phylum Pseudomonadota; class Alphaproteobacteria; order Sphingomonadales; family Sphingomonadaceae; genus Sphingobium. Next base: position 16,526 of record DASVOF010000086.1, read on the forward strand.
AAAAGACATCCGCTAGAGCCCGGCTGCGGGAGATTCCATGATTTCAGATAGCCAACTGCGATTCATCAACGACAATTCGACCCGCGTGTGGGGCATGTCCAACAGGGAAAGATGCCTACGCCTGATAAACGGGATGGTATCGACAGGCTCGCGGGCTGCGGACCATCATGTGATCCTTTTCAATCTGGCCTATGTGTTCGACCCGCTGCTGCTGCGGCTGGCGCTGGAGGAACCGGGGACGCTCTTCACCTGGGGCGACACGCCGATCGTCGGCCAGACGCCGGCCGGGGCCGATCCCCTGGCTGCGGCCCATGTCATCGACCTGTCCGACGGACGCAAGCTCTACAACCGGCAGCTGCGCAAGCTGGAACAGCCGTTCGTCCGCGAGCTTACGCCCGCCACCCGGCGCGAGATCGAGCGTCGCAGCTATTTCGGCGCCTACAAGGGCGTTACCGACATCCTCACCAAATATCTCTGGCCCGAACTGGCGCTTGTGCTGACGCGCTTTGCCGCTTCGATCGGCATGACGCCCAATATGGTCACGGCGATCGGAGCGACGCTTTGCCTGGTCGCAACCTACCTCTTCTCGCAGGGCATGTTTTGGAGCGGCATGCTCGCCGGCTTCACCTTCATGGTGCTGGACACGGTGGACGGGAAGCTCGCCCGCTGCACCATCACCTCGTCCAAATGGGGTAATGTCGCGGACCATGGCGTCGACCTGGTCCACCCGCCCTTCTGGTGGTATTTCTGGGGCGTCGGCCTGTCGGCCTGGGGGCTGGCGCTTTCGACGCAGACCTTCGCGATCGTCATGGCGACCATAGTCGCCGGCTATGTGGTCCAGCGACTGGTCGAGGGGATGTTCATCAAGGATTTCGGCATGGACATCCATGTTTGGGGCCGGTTCGACAGCTGGTTCCGGCTCATCACCGCGCGGCGCAATCCCAATATGGTGATCCTGTTCGTGGCGCTGCTCGTCGGACGGCCTGACCTAGGGCTCATCGCTGTCGCGTGGTGGACGGCCCTCTCGCTGATCGTCCATGCCGTTCGGCTCGCGCAGGCCTACGCCGTGAAGCGCGCGGGGCGGCCCATCGTCAGCTGGATGGAAGCGCGGGCATGAACGAAACGATATCGAATTTCGGTTTTCCCGAGACGTTAGTGGCCGAGTTCGATCATTGGGTGGTGTTGCTGCGCCCGGCCCAGCCGACCTTGGGTTCGCTGGTGCTGGCGGCGAAGTCGGAAGCAACCTCGTTCGGAGCATTGGAGCCGGCGGCGCACGCGGAACTGGCGATCGTTACCAGAGCGATCGAGAAGGCGCTGCGCCAGGCGGTCGACTATCAGAAGATCAACTATCTGATGCTGATGATGGTCGACCCCCATGTCCACTTCCATGTCCTGCCCCGTTACGAGGGCAGTCGGGAACAAGCGGGCATCGCGGTAGCTGACGGCGGCTGGCCGGGGCAGCCGGATCTTGCGAGCGCGATCAAGCTGGACCGCGCAGGGGTCACCGCGCTCACCGGTTGGCTCAAGCCTTATTTCGCGTAGCGGCCTTCCGCCAGCCAGTGGGCGGTGAGCGCCTCGGCAGCCTCCACGTCCTGCGGGAAGTCGACCTCCTGCCAGTCGAGCCCCTCGATCGAAACGGTGCCCACGCGATTGCCCTTGGCGATGATGTCGATGGCGCGCAGATACCAGCGCTCGACGCCCTCGGGCGTGCGCATCATCTGGTCGATCTGGTTGCGGAATATCGCCGCCCCCTCGCCCCGGAACGCCAACATGCCGATCGATTCGGCATTGGTGTCGTGCAGCAGCAGCCGCTTGCCGATGGCGTGAAGCCGGCCGCTTTCGTCGCGGTTCACCTTCATGTCGTCATCATCATAGTCGCCGTGCTTCACATCGACGGTGACGGTGATCGCATCCTGCGCGCCATTAATCAGCCTGCCGACGATCTCGTCCGACACGATGGTGTCGCCGTTCAGGATGATGAAGTCCCGGTCCATCTCCTCCCGTGCGATCCAGCAGGTGCCCAGATTGTCCGCCACCTGGAAGAAGGGATTGAACAGCGTCCGGATGCGCGCTCCAGTCTCGCGATAAAGCTGCAATGCATGATCCTCGACCCGTTCGGTGCGGAATCCCGTCACCACGACAATGTCGGTCACGCCATTGGCCACCAGCGCCGCCACCTGCCAACTGATGAGGGTGCGGCCGTTGAAGTCGATCATGCACTTGGGCACGTCGCGGGTCAGCGGAAGGAGGCGGGAACCCTGCCCGGCGGAGAGGATGATGGCTTTGCTGATGCTCATGGCGGTGCGCCATAATGCCTTTGCCCCGGCGTGGGAAGCCAAGGAGATATTTGCGCTTCGTCCCACCCTATCCTAGATAGTCGCGCCGCACGGTCGGCATGGCCAGCGAAAGGCGCGCGAAGAGGTGAAGAGCAGGGACGCAGCGGGCGGGGCCAAGGACGGCTTTGCGCGCATCCTGACGAATACGGGCTGGCTGCTGGGCGGCAAGGGCGTGGGCGCGGTGCTGAGCCTTGCCTATCTCGCGATCGTCACACGCACGCTCGGCCTCACCGATTTCGGCCGGTTCACCCTGGTGCTGAGCGCCGCGACCGTCATCAAGACCATCGTGAGCTTCGAAAGCTGGCAGATCGTCGTGCGATATGGCCAGCCGCATCTGGCGACGGAAAATCATGATGCGCTCAATCGGGTGCTGCGATTTTGCATTCTCATCGATCTGGCGTCGGCCGTCGCCGGGGGCTTGATCGCCGCCGTCATCATCCTGGCCTTCGGCAATCTGCTGGAGCTGTCACCCGGCATGGGATGGCAGGCGTGGCTGTTCGGCATGGTGATGCTGATCACCATCCGGTCCAGCCCCACGGGGGTGCTGCGCCTGTTCGACCGTTTCGATTCGGCCGCGCTTGCCGAAACGATGATCCCGGTCGGGCGGATGATCGGCGCGCTCGCGGCATGGGTGCTGATGCCGAACATCACCGGCTTTCTGATCGCCTGGGGAGCGGCGGAACTGCTGTGCGCTGCGACCTATTGGCGGCTGGCCCTGCGCGTGGGCGGCGAAAAGCTGGGCAGCTGGCGCGCGGGCCGGGCCTGGACGGCCCGCACGGAAAATCCGGGCATCATCGGCTTCCTCACCGCGACCAACCTGCAAACGACCTTCAGTGCGGTCGGAATGCAGGTGGCGGTCCTGATCGTCGGCCTGTTCGTGGGCCCGGCGGGCGCCGGCCTCTACCGCCTCGCCAACCAGCTGTCGCAGGCGCTGACCAAGATTTCGGGGCTGCTCTCGCGCAGCATCTTCGTGGAGTTGAGCCGCACCCATTCCGGCCACGGCGCGGACGAGTTGCGGACGCTGTTCAGGCGTACCAACCGGCTGGCGCTGGCCGCCGGCGCGGTGATCATCGCACTGATCCTGACCATCGGCCATCCGCTGCTGAGCCTGATCGCGGGAAGGGAGTTTCTGTCCGCCTATCCGCTGCTCGTGCTGCTGGGCGTCGCCGCTTGCATCGACCTGGTGGGGGTTAGCTACCGCCCGCTGCTGATGGCGACCGACCGCACAGCGCTATCGCTGCGAATCACATTGGGGACGACGCTGTTGCTGCTTGGGGTGCAGGCGGCGCTGTTACCGATCTACGGCACGATCGGCGCGGCGAGCGCGAACGTCGTCGCGTCTGCGGCAGGCTTCGTGATGATGGGGCTGGCGAGCCGCAGGGCCTTGATGCGGAACTGAGGTCGCACCCCTCACAGAGGTTCAGGGCGTTTCAGTCGCTGCCCCCTTGGGCGCCGGAACGCTGTCCTTCACGCTCAGCACGGTGGGCGGAGGACCCTTTTCGATCGCGGCGGCGAGCTTGCCGACGGCGGCGCATTCGACCTTGCAGACGCTCTGCGCCTGGGCCAGATTTTCCTTGGCCTTGGCGATCGCGCCCTTTTCCACCATCGCTTCGCCCTGCCCGACCAGCGCGCCGACATCCGTCGGGTCGAGCAGCAGGGCTTCGCGGTAGAGGCGGATCGCCTTGCCTTGCAGGCCCTGCGCCCGTGCAACCTCGGCCAGTTCGATATATGCGGGGCGATTGCGCGGATCGACCGCCAGCGCGGTTTCCAGCGCGTCGGTCGCACCCTGATAATTACCCGCCTTGCGCGCCGCCTCGCCCGCATGCCGCCATTCGATCGACAGCGGGGAAATCTGCGAATCCGGCCGCTGGGTCAGGCCGACACTGGAAACGCTGGTCAGCAGGACAGCGAGGGCGATCGAAGCAGGGGTAAAACGCATGCATAACTCCAGCCATGTTTCAGGCGCTGATTCCAGCCGGGAAGTCTCGCCATTTTGGCTGGGCTTGTCCATGGCCTCTTTCAATCGGGCCGCCGCAGGCGGGCGAAATAGAAACCGTCCGTCGCGTCGTGGCCGGGCGTCAGCAATCTTCCCGCACCATGCGTCCTGCCGACGCCAATGTCGACCGGTTCGGCCGTCCAGCCATGATGGCGATCGAGAAAATCGTGCACCTGGTCCCGCCCCTCCCTGTCGGTGAGCGCACAGGTGGCATAGACCAGCGCGCCGCCCGGCGCCAGCAGCGGCGCGGCGAAATCCAGGATGCGGGTCTGCTCGGCGATCAGCCGATCGAGCCGCGCCGGTGTCAGGCGCCAGCGCGCTTCGGGATTGCGCCGCCAGGTCCCGGTGCCCGAACAAGGAGCATCGACCAGCACGACGTCGGCGCGGCCATTCAGGCTTTCAAGCCCGCCTGCCTCATGGCCCTGATCGAGCAGCAGCGTCTCGATGAAAGTCGCGCCCGCCCTGACGGCGCGCGGATCGAGACGGGCCAGACGGGACCGGATCGTGTCGGCGGCGATCAGCGTCCCCTTACCCGCCATCGCGGCGGCGAGCGCCAGCGTCTTGCCGCCCGCGCCGGCGCACAGGTCGATGACGGTCATGCCCGGCTGCGCCCCGCAGGCGGCGGAAATAAGCTGGCTGCCCGCGTCCTGCACTTCGACGAGACCCTGTTTCCAGGGCTCGCTCTGCTCGACGGGCCAGCCTTCTGGCAGGCGGAGAGCATCGGGAAGGCCGGGAATCACGGTCGCATCGGGGAAGAACGGCGCGACATCGGCAGGCAAGGCCTTCAGGCGGTTGACGCGAAGGTCCACCGGGGCCCGGCCAAGCAGGGCTGATTGTTCGACCGGGGCGGCGAGCAGCGGCTGTAGCCAGGCTGGAACGGCGCCGTCGGGCGCCGCTGGTTCGTCGGGCTGGATGGGCGCGGGCGCGTGCGCCGAACCATCGAACAGCGCGGCGATTTCGGGCCGTTCACGGGCGAGGCCGATCATGGCCGCGCGACCGTTTTCCGGGCGTTCCGCAGCCCGGCGCACCGCGTCATAGACATGGTCGCGCACCGCTCGCCGATCCCGCGATCCGGCGTAGCGGCGTTCCTTGAAATAGCGCGCGATCAGCGTGTCGGCGGCGGGACCGCCGTCACGCGCCGAAACGATGATGGCGTCCAGCAATTCGATTGCGGCCTGGATGCGGGCGGAGGGGGTCATGAAATGCTCCCCCCTCCCGCTTGCGGGAGGGGCCGGGGGTGGGTAGCCTCCGCAGGAGGCTCGCTACGCTCGCCGCCCACCCCTAACCCCTCCCGCTTGCGAGAGGGGGACATAAGGGATTTACCGCGTCGGATAATTGGGCGCTTCCCGCGTGATAGTGACATCATGCACATGGCTTTCGGACAGGCCGGCATTGGTGATCTGGACGAAGCGGGCGCGCTCCTGAAGGTCCTTGATCGTGCGGCTTCCGGTGTAGCCCATCGCCGCCTTCACGCCGCCAACCAGCTGGTGGATGACGTCCTTGGCCGGCCCCTTGAACGGCACCTGGCCCTCGATGCCTTCGGGCACCAGCTTCATCTGATCCTTGATGTCGGCCTGGAAATAGCGGTCGGCCGAACCGCGCGCCATAGCGCCGACACTGCCCATGCCGCGATAGCTTTTGTAGGCGCGGCCCTGATAGAGGAAGGTTTCGCCCGGCGCTTCGGCCGTGCCCGCCAGCAGCGAGCCGACCATGACGCAGCCCGCGCCCGCCGCCAGCGCCTTGGCCACGTCGCCCGATGTGCGCAGACCGCCGTCGGCGATGACCGGGATGCCGTGCTTGGCGGCTTCATTGGCCGAATCCATGACGGCGGTAAGCTGCGGCACGCCGACGCCCGCGACGACGCGCGTGGTGCAGATGGAGCCCGGCCCGATGCCGACCTTCACGCAGTCCGCGCCCGCATCGATCAGCGCCTTGGTCGCTTCGGCGGTGGCGACATTGCCCGCGACGACCTGGACATGGCTGGACAACTTCTTCACCGCCTCGACTGCAACCGCCACCTGCTTGCTGTGGCCGTGCGCCGTGTCGATGACGATCAGGTCACATTCCGCGTCGATCAGCGCCTCGCTGCGCTCCAGCCCCTTGTCGCCGACCGTGGTCGCGGCGGCGACGCGCAGGCGGCCTGAACCATCCTTGGTCGCCTGCGGATAATTGACGGCCTTTTCGATGTCCTTGACGGTGATGAGGCCAACGCAATGATAGTCGTCATCCACCACCAGCAGCTTTTCGATGCGGCGCTGGTGAAGCAGGCGGCGCGCCTCGTCCTCGCCAACCCCCGCCTTCACCACGGCGAGATTATCCTTGGTCATCAACTCGCTGACGGGTTGCGCCGGGTTTTCAGCGAAACGCACGTCGCGGTGGGTGAGAATGCCGACCAGCTTGCCCGTCGCCTCGACCACCGGGATGCCGCTGATCCTGTGACGCTCCATCAGCATCTGCGCGTCGGCGAGCGTGGCGCGGGGGGTGATGGTGATGGGGTTCACCACCATGCCGCTTTCAAAACGCTTGACCGCACGGACGGCCGCCGCCTGCTCTTCCACCGACAGGTTGCGGTGCAGCACGCCGATGCCGCCAAGCTGCGCCATCACGATCGCCATGTCGGCTTCCGTCACCGTATCCATGGCGGACGACAGGACCGGAATGTTGAGCCTGATCTGCTTGGTGACGTAGGTGCTGGTGTCCGCCTGGCTGGGCAGCACATCGGACTCGCCGGGCTGCAACAGCACGTCGTCAAAGGTGAGGCCGAGGCGGATATCCATGTGAAAGCCACTTTCTGCTGCGCGTGTCGGCAAGGACCGCTGGGGATGCGTGGCGGCCCATGTAACCATTAACCAGCGAAACGACCAGACCTTGCGGTGGATTTTGTTGTGTAGGCTGGAATGGGGGAAGGCGACCTTCCAAATCCTCCCTACGCGTAGCGTGGGGAGGGGGACCGCCGCCGCAGGCGGTGGTGGAGGGGAGTGGGCGAAGGTCGCTCTTTTTCCCCTCCACCGCCTTCGGCGGTCCCCCTCCCCATCTGACGATGGGGAGGATTTGGATGCTCCAACCAGCCACTAATAAAAAGGGCGCGGCCACTGGCCACGCCCTCTTCCTATTCCATTCTCAACCGATCAAATTCCCGCCGGAGATGGTTCCCCGAACGGCCCCTTGCGCTTGCGCGTCTTGGGGATGGAAGACCCAGCGGCGGGCACCGCCGACGGCTTGATCGTCGTGCCGTCGTCGCGGGTAATCTCACCCTTGTCGAGCAGCGTCTTGATCTCCTCGCCAGACAGCGTCTCATATTCCAACAGCGCGTTGGCGAGCAGGTGCAGCTGGTCCTCATGACCCGTCAGCACCGCCTTGGCGCGGTCATAGCCGGCCTCGACGATCGATCGGATTTCATGGTCGATCGCCTGCGCCGTCTCATTCGACATATGGACGCGCTGGCTCTGCGAGTAGCCGAGGAAGGTCTCGCCCTGCTGTTCCTCATATTGCAGCGGGCCGAGCTTGTCGGACATGCCCCATTGCGTAACCATGTCGCGCGCCAGCTTCGTCGCATATTGGATATCGCCCGAAGCGCCCGATGACACCTTCGAATGGCCGAAAATGATCTCCTCCGCCACGCGTCCGCCCATGGCGACGGCGAGGTTCGCGTGCATCTTGTCCCGGTGATAGCTGTAGCTGTCCCGCTCCGGCAGGCGCATCACCATGCCCAGCGCGCGGCCGCGCGGGATGATCGTCGCCTTGTGGATCGGGTCGGATGCCGGTTCGTGGACCGCGATGATGGCATGGCCCGCCTCATGATAGGCGGTCATTTTCTTCTCATCCTCGGTCATGACCATGGAGCGGCGCTCGCTGCCCATCATGACCTTGTCCTTCGCCGCCTCGAACTCGTCCATGGCGACAAGGCGCTTGCCGCGCCGCGCGGCCATCAGCGCCGCTTCATTGACGAGGTTGGCGAGGTCGGCGCCCGAGAAGCCCGGCGTGCCGCGCGCGATGGTGCGCGGGTTGACATCGGGCGCCAAGGGCACCTTCTTCATGTGCACGGCCAGTATCTTCTCGCGACCCTCGATATCGGGACGCGGCACCACGACCTGACGATCGAAACGGCCCGGACGCAGCAGCGCGGGGTCCAGCACGTCGGGGCGGTTGGTCGCCGCGACGATGATGATGCCCTCATTCGCCTCGAAACCGTCCATCTCGACCAGCAGCTGGTTCAGCGTCTGCTCGCGCTCATCATTGCCGTTGCCCAGGCCAGCGCCGCGATGGCGACCGACCGCGTCGATTTCGTCGATGAAGACGATGCAGGGCGCATTCTTCTTCGCCTGCTCGAACATGTCGCGGACACGGCTGGCGCCGACGCCGACGAACATCTCGACGAAATCCGAACCGGAAATGGTGAAGAAGGGCACGCCCGCCTCCCCCGCGATCGCGCGAGCCAGCAGCGTCTTGCCGGTGCCGGGCGAACCGACCAGCAGCGCACCCTTGGGAATCTTGCCGCCCAGGCGAGCGAATTTGGTCGGGTCCTTCAGGAACTCGACGATCTCTTGCAATTCCTCGCGCGCCTCATCGATGCCGGCGACGTCGTCGAACGTCACCTTGCCGCTCTTTTCAGTCAGCAGCTTGGCCTTCGACTTGCCAAAGCCCATCGCGCCGCCCGCGCCGCCGCCCTTCTGCATCTGGCGCAGCACGAAGAAGGCGATGCCCAGGATCAGCAGGAACGGCAGCGACTGGTAGATCAGGATCATCCAGAAGCTGGGCTGCTCCTCAGTTTGTCCCGAATATTTGACATTATAATCGTCGAGCAGGCCGGTGAGGCCCGGATCGTTGACGGGCACGGTGTTGAACCGCTGACCACTGCTCAACGTGCCCGAAATCTTGTCCGGCGCGATGGCGACGTCCTTGACCTGCCCTTCCTGCACCTTCGAACGGAATTCGGAATAGGCGATGCCGGTCCCCGCCGTGGAAGCGGTGCGGCTGTCGAACATGGAGACGAAAAGAAGCAGGGCGATAATGACCCCCGCCCAAATCATCGCGCTCTTGATCCAGGGATTACCCTGCGGGTCCTTCTCGTCGTTCATCATCACTCTCTTTCACGAGCAAGATAGGATGCCACGGCAAAATCGCAAGCTGGACGGC
>DASVOF010000087.1:0-1641 GCA_036383495.1 Sphingobium sp.
CTTTCGATCAGCATCGCCTGCTCCTCGGGCGCGGTCGTCTTGACGAGGATGGTGATGACGCCGTCGCCATGATGATCCTGCGCGAAATAGGCGAATTTCTTGCCCTTCTCTATGCCGAAGCAGGGCATGCCGTGCGACGTCGTCTCGTCCGCCTGGGGCAAGGCGAGGGCGCATTCGCGGACTTTGTTCAACAGCCATTTGGGTTGCCGTTCCCGCGTAACGAAGTCGGCGAGCGTGCGCGAATAGAGCTGATGTTCGGCGATAAGGATGCGGGCGGCCAGCGTGTCGGCGGTGTCGCCGGGAAGGATCGCGACCTCCGTCTGCGCCAGCACCGGGCCATCGTCCAGTTCGGCGGTGACGACATGGACGGAGCATCCGGCGTGGCTGTCGCCCGCGTCGATCGCCTTTTGGTGCGTATCGAGCCCCTTATATTTGGGCAGCAGGCTGGGGTGGATATTGAGCATCCGGCCTTCCCATCCCGCCACGAACTCGGGCGAGAGCAGCCGCATATAGCCGGCCAGCGCGACATAGTCCGCGCCCGCCTTGCGCAGTTGCGCGTCGATGATCTGGTCGAATTCCGCGCGCTTCATTCCCTTGTGGCTCTGGGCGAAGGTCGGCACGCCCTCCGCCGTCGCCAGCAGGAGGCCCGCCGCATCGGGGTCGTTGGCGGCGACCAGTGCGATCTCATAGGGGCAGGAGGGATGCTTGGCCGCATAGAGCAGCGCCGCCATGTTCGATCCGCGCCCGGAAATCAGGACTGCGACTTTTGCCTTTTGCACGGAGAAACTCCCCTCCCGCTTGCGGGAGGGGTCGGGGGAGGGCCTGCTAGGCGTTCCCTCGAACATGCCCTCCCCTAACCCCTGCCGCAAGCGGGAGGGGGATTGGTAGTGCTAACCCAGATGGGTCGCTGTCCAGTCGGCCTTGGCGCTCCAGGCCTCCTGCGATCCCTTGACCGTGCAGCCCTTCTCGCCCGCTTCGACCGCGCCGACCCGGAACACCGTCTCGCCAGCGGCTTCCAGCGCCGCCGTCACGCCATCGGCCGCGTCCGCATCCACCGCCAACACCATGCCGACGCCGCAGTTGAAGGTGCGGGCCATTTCCTCCGGCTCGATATGGCCCTGCGCTTGCAGGAACGCCATCAGCCGCGGCTGCTCCCACGCGTCGGCGTCCACCACGGCATGGCAGCCGTCGGGCAGCACGCGCGGGATATTTTCCAGCAGGCCGCCGCCGGTGATATGCGCCAGCGCATTGATCCTGCCGCCGCGCACCAGCGGCAGCAGCGCCTTCACATAGATGCGCGTGGGAGCCATCAGCGCGTCGATCAGCAATATTTCATTGTCGAACAAAGCGGGACGGTCGAGCTTCCAGCCCTTGTCGGCGGCCAGGCGGCGCACCAGTGAGAAACCGTTGGAGTGCACGCCCGACGAAGCCAGGCCCAGCAGCACGTCGCCCACCTTCACGCGGCCCCCGGTCAGCGCCTGCGACCGTTCGACCGCGCCCACGCAGAAACCGGCAAGGTCATAGTCGCCCGCCGCATACATGCCCGGCATCTCCGCCGTCTCGCCGCCGATCAGCGCGCAGCCCGCCTGGCGACAGCCCTCGGCGATGCCGGCGATCACGCGCTCGGCGACGCCGCTTTCC
>DASVOF010000088.1:0-26422 GCA_036383495.1 Sphingobium sp.
ATTGCTGGAGGCGGTCCTCGCCTCCGGGCGCAAGGGGCTGTCGATCCAGCGCTACAAGGGGCTTGGCGAAATGAACGCCGAGCAGCTGTGGGAAACCACGCTGGACCCCGACAACCGCTCCATGCTGCGGGTCGAGGTCGAGCAGGCCGACGTCGCCGACGAGATCTTCACCCGCCTGATGGGCGATGTCGTCGAACCCCGGCGCGAGTTCATCCAGGACAATGCGCTGAACGTCGCCAATCTGGACGTGTGATGCCGGGTTGAAGCGGACCGTTTACGGCCGCTTCAACTTATCAGCCGAACTGCACTCATTGACCACCTATTGGTGCCACCGGGCGGAGTGCAATTGTTGGTGATAGTGGAGTTCCCGCTGAAGGAGAGCCGAAGCGCGACCATCTGGAAACAAGTGAGTGACATGCCTCCAGTAAGTGACGTATCGGAATTGCCATTGAACGTCAGGGTGTCTTTCGGGAAGTAAAATGCTCCACTATAGGACGAATTTGCATTACCGTTTATTGCAATACTGTCAGCCGCAGCCCTGCTGTCACGATAGATTGAAATGCCGTTGTAGGTGTTGCTGTCAGCCGCAGTGAGATCGACCTCTGCGCCACCATTAATATTCATGGTGGCAAAACTCTTGTCATCGCTCGGTGTTGCACTGGTCAGCACAAAAGTGCATTTCAGGCATGTGAAATGCGCCTGCGCGCCGATTTGCAGGCCGTTACTATTGCCGCTCTCAACAAGAAAATATGTGCCAGATCTAAGGGTCAGAGTCCCTTGGACATTTATTGTCCCGTAGCAACCAGGGGGGTAGAGGCTTCCGCTGCTATCATCTACCGGCGGACTAGATGATGAAATGCTGATAGATTTCCATTGGTTTCCAGATTTGCATGGAAGATTATTTATCTCTTTCCCATTAGCGCTCGGGGTCGGGTCATAGCTGTTGCCAGCGAATGGATCGCTAAGCGCAGCGTGGTTGGGCATCAGCACGGTGCCACTCGCGTAATTGGCTGAGGCAATTCCACCCATGGCAACGAGCGGCGAACCATTAACGACCGGCTGGCCGTTCACGTTTATTGCTTGATTGGCATTCTTGGAATTGGTCCCTGCTCCGCAACCCAGATTGATGGTAGAGTTACCGGCAAAAGTGATGCCGGTCGTATTCCCGGCCTCCAACGCCAGAAAGCAAACCTTCCCGTCGGACACCACCGCCGCTCTCGCTTCGGCGGACACGCTGGAGGTGGAGCGCCCGAACATGGCCATCAGCGGCGTGGCCTGGGTGCTGGCCACACGGACATACATGGCGGACGTATAGGTCGTGCCGCCGCTGGTATAGGCGCCCGGCGTGATCGTCGCCGTCGCTCCAGGCACGAGGGCGTTCTGCGTCAGCGCCTTGTTGGCCTGCGCGGTGGCGGCTGTATTCCCCTGGCTCTGGTAAAGCGAATAGGCTCCCGCCAGCGCGGCGGAGTCCGCTTCGCGCTGAAGTTCCCGCCTCACGTGCGAAAGCTGCATCGTGTGGACCCCAAGCCCGGCGGCCCCAATCACGATCGGCAGCGCAAAGGCTGTCAGCATGAGCGCGTTGCCCCGCGCGTCAGACCAAAGTTCGCGAATGCGATGAAGGAACAGCATCGTCATTTCTCGCCTTCAACTAGTGACATAGGCCCGACGGGTTTCCGTCAGCGCAAAGGTTTTGGTGCCCAGCAGATAATTGATCGGCAGATTGTAACCCATCGTGATCGTGACGTAGTTTGGCGTCGTATTCGTCGTGAATGTAACCGTGGGCGCCACTATCTTCGCCGGGTCCATACCGAATCGCTTGGCGGTGATCCTCGCTTCGATCTGGGTCTGGGTCGGCCTGGGCCATGTAGTCGCGTAGCGCGCCGCATCTTCCACCGCGCTCTTCAGCCCGGCTTGCGCCAGAAAGAGGATGCCCAGCATCAGGATGCCGAACAGTATCCCGATCAGCACCGGAACGACCAGGGCAAATTCCAGCACCGCCGTCCCATGACGGTCGGACGTGAGCTTGCGGGAGAGGCGCAGGAGCTTCTTCATTCGATTCGCAGGACCCCCGTCGCCGAAATGGGAACAAGCCCATTCGAATTTCCCAGCGTCCGCGCCAGCATCCCCATGGCGAAGGACGGCGCAAATGTCGTCGATATCTGAATCTGCGTGTAGCGCGCAGTTTCGCCAGAGGCGCAAGGGGTGGTGCTGGTCGTCCAGGTGGTCGCGGTTCCCCCGCATTCGAGGGTCTGGGTGACCGTCACCGCGCTGGTGGACACATTCGCCTGCGAGGCTGCTTCCGACTGGATGCTGCTCGCAGATACACCCGTGCCGCCCATCGAGGACATTTCCAGCCCGCGATTGATGGCTTGCTGGATCTTCATCTTGGCCGCGCCATAACGGGCGGTATCCACTGTCCCTATGATGACGACCGCAAGGAAAGGCGTGACCAGGGCCGTTTCCACCAAAGCCACGCCTTTTACCTCTGCCATCAGTCGGCCCAGCAAGGCCTCGAGAGACCACATTGCAACGCCAGGCGTTTGAACAGGCGCGAACCGGTTCCTGAGCTTATCCCGAAGCAGAGATTTAAAAACAGCAGGCAGCATCTAAACCCCCTTCGTGTAGAGGGAGTTTAGGATTTTATCCTGACCAGCCGCCTAAATATTATGGTTAATAGAAAGCAAAATCCGACCCTATTATTCTATATATATCCTGCGATATATTGAACAATCGTTAAATCAAAAAAAGACTTATACTTGAACACTTTACCGCTCCGATCCGAACTCTAGTCGGATGTCGACTGAATCGTCACCCGCTGCGGCTCCAGCCCCTGGGCGCTGACGATCAACTCGATGGCCCCTGCCTGCGCGGTGGACTGAACCGTCGCGACCGCCCGTCCGTGAAAGCTGGTCACCTTGTCGGATTGCAGGCTTTCCGGCCGCATGGGATGACCGCTTCCCGCACCAGCGAGGCGGCGTCCAGCGTCACGACCCGGTTTCAGCTTGCCGGTCAGGTCCACCGTGAAGGCGCTATAGCCATAATGATGCTTGACCAGATGAACGCCGAAATTGCGAATTCGCACAGCTTGGTTCTGGCCCTTTCGCCCCCCAAAGCGTTACACTCCTCATCATCGACAGCGGCGCACCAGACGCCGCGATTGCAGGAGATACAGGCATATGACCGGCGAAACCGAAGCCGAACGCACCGGCGCGGAACCGACCCGCAACCGGCGGCGACCCAAGCCCCCGATCATGGAAATTGACGGCCGCAAGCTTAAACCCGCGACGCTGATGATGGGGCATGGCTATGACCCCACTTTGTCCGAAGGGTCGCTCAAGCCCCCCATCTTCCTGACCTCCACCTTCGCCTTCGAAAGCGCGGCGGCGGGCAAGCGGCATTTTGAAGGGGTGACGGGCATCCGCCCCGGCGGCGCGGAGGGGCTCGTCTATTCGCGCTTCAACGGCCCCAATCAGGAGATCGCCGAGGACCGCCTGTCGGTATGGGAAGAGGCGGAGGATGCGCTGCTCTTTTCCAGCGGCATGTCGGCCATCGCGACGACGTTGCTGGCTCTCGTCCAGCCGGGCGACGTCATCGTCCATTCCGCGCCGCTCTATGCCGCGACCGAATCGCTGATTGGGCGGATATTGGGACGGTTCGGGGTGCAGTGGTTGGACTTCCCGGCGGGCGCGACGGAGGAGCAAATCGGTTCGGTGATCGAGCAGGCCAAGGCGCTGGGCCGTGTCGCGCTGATCTTTTTGGAAAGCCCCGCCAATCCGACCAATGTGCTGGTCGATCTGGAGGCGGTGGCGCGACAGCGGGATACGCTGTTCGCGGGAGAAGGTCATGTGCCGCCGATCGCCATCGACAATACCTTCCTCGGCCCGCTGTGGCATCATCCGCTGAGCCACGGGGCCGACCTCGTCATCTACAGCCTCACCAAATATGCGGGCGGCCACAGCGATCTGGTGGCGGGCGGCGTGCTGGGGCCCAACGGCCTCATCAACACCATCCGGCTGATGCGCAACACGATCGGAACGATCCTTGATCCGCATTCGGCCTGGATGCTGCTGCGGTCGCTGGAGACGCTGGAGCTGCGCATGAGCCGCGCGGGGGAGAATGCGGCCAAGATTTGCGCCTGGCTTCGCGATCAGCCGCAGGTCGAAAAGATCGTCTATCTCGGCTTTCCGGAAACGGAGCGGCAAGCGGACATTTATCGCCGCCACTGCACCGGCGCGGGGTCGACCTTTTCGCTTTACCTGAAAGGCGGCGAGGCGGAGGCTTTCGCCTTTCTCGACGCGCTGAAGATCGCCAAGCTGGCGGTCAGCTTGGGCGGCACGGAGACGCTGGCGAGCCATCCGGCGGCGATGACGCATCTCTCGGTCCCGGCGGAGCGGAAGAAGGCGCTCGCCATCAGCGATAATATGGTGCGCATATCGATCGGCTGCGAGGACGCCGACGACCTCATCGCCGACTTCGCGCAGGCGTTGAAGGCGGTGGACGGCGGCGCATGAGCAGCCGCCCTGTCGTGCTCGTGGCCGAGCCGATGATGGCGCAGCTGCTGGACGTTCTCGGGCCGCATTATGAGGCGCTCCCCTTCTGGCGGGAAGAAGGGCGGGCGAGGGCGGCGGACGCGCGGGCGATCGTCACCGCCAGCGAACTGCCCATCGACGCCGCGCTGCTGGACAGCCTGCCCCGGCTCGGCCTGATCGCCGCGTTCGGGGCGGGCTATGACAATGTGGATGTCGCGGCGGCGCGGGAACGGGGCATCGCCATCTCCAGCGGGCACGGCGCCAATGCGGAGGATGTGGCGGACCATGCGATCGGCCTGATCCTGGCGCAGCGGCGGGGGATCGCGGAAGGCGACCGGCAGCTGCGCGCAGGACATTGGACGATCGACGCCAGGATGCGGACCCATTCGCTGAGCGGGGCGCGGCTGGGGATCGTGGGCATGGGGGCCATCGGCATGGCCATCGCCCGGCGGGCCGAAGCGATGCGGATGCAGGTCGGCTGGTGGGGGCCGCGCGCCAAGCCGGAACTGCGCTGGCCACGGGCGGCGAGTCTGGAGGCGCTGGCGCGGGAGAGCGACATATTGGTGGTCGCGGCGCAGGCGGACGAAAGCAATCGGGGCATGATCTCCGCGCGGATCGTGGAGGCTTTGGGGCCGGGCGGACTGCTGGTGAATATCGCGCGGGGCCAGCTGGTGGATGAAGAAGCGGTCATAGCCGCGCTGCGTGACGGCCGGCTGGGCGGCGCGGCGCTCGACGTGTTCGATCACGAACCGACCGATCCGGCGCGCTGGGAAGGCGCGCCCAATTGCGTCCTGACGCCCCATATCGCCGGAGCGACGCATGAAGCCGTGGCGCGGATGGCGGAGATGCTGTTGGCGAACCTAGCCGCCTATTTTGCGGGCGAGCCGCTGGTGTCGCCTGTCATATAGTTCGTCATCCCCGCGGAGGCGGGGATCTATCTCCTAACGGTGCGTCAGGTGCATTCTTATGGGAGATGGGTTCCCGCCTCCGCGGGAATGACGATTCTAGTTGGATCGGTTAAACCCAGTCCACCCGCGTCCAGCCGCGTTGCGCCGCCAGCCGCGCCAGCGGCTTGTGCGGGTTGGACGCGAACGGCGCGTCGGCGAATTCCAGCATCGGCGCGTCGGACACATGGTCCGAATAGGCGCGGATATAGGCCTGTGTGCGGTCGATCGCTTGCGCCGCCATCCACGCCTTGATCATGCGCAGCTTGCCCGTATCGTAGCAATTCTCGCCTGCGATCTTCGCCCGGACATAGCGCAGGTCCTGGCTCAGATGATCGGTCGCGATCACCGCGTCGAAACCCAGCCGCCGGGCGATCGGCTCGACATAAAGGCGGTAGGAAGCGGTGGCGAGCACCAGCGTGTAGCCGTCCGCCTTGTCCCGCGCGATCTGGGCCAGCGCGCCCGCCCGCACATTGTCCGCAACGACCTTCGCCGCATAGCTTTCGACATGGGGCGTCAACTTCGCGCGCTCGACATTATGGCCGATCATCAGCGCCTGGTTCAGCTCCTTCAGCCGCTGGCGGCTGATGAGTTTCAGCACATAGGCCAGCATCAGCAGGATGATGGCCGGGAGCAGCGCCAGCCGCCAGGGCGCCATATGGCGGGCGACATGAATCAGGAAGCCGGTATAGGTGCCGCTGAACGTCACCGTGCGGTCCATGTCGTAGAGTGCGATCCGATGCGTCATGCCGTTTCCGAAACTTTTGGCTTTCCCTGTCGTTCTGCCGTGCGGATGGGCCGTTTCGGCTTGCCGTGCAACCGATAATGGACCAGTAAACCGCCTTGATGAACAAAGCCGCCGATCTTGTTTTGGAAACGCGCGATGGCGGCGCGGTGGTTCGGCTCTCGGGGTATCTCTCCGTCGCCTGCCTGCATGACCTGCCCTCGCGGCTGGAAGCGGTGGACGGGCCCGTCGCCGCCATCGACCTGACCGACGTCGATCATATGGACACGATCGGCGCCTGGACCATCCACCGCACCGCCAAGCGGCTCGGCTGCGACGTCACCGGCGGGGACGAGGACGCCCGCCGCCTGATCGACGCGGTGGGCAGGCTGGACGAGCCCGTCAACATCCGCCCCGACTATGTCCCGCCATGGCAGCGCGTCGTCGGCCAGATCGGCGAGGCGGTGGTCAACGCCGGATCCACGCTGCTCGGACTACTCGGCTTTTTCGGCGGCACGCTGGTGGCGGCGTGGAACGTCATCCGCCATCCCGGCCGCTTCCGCATCAACGCCGTGGTGCAGCGCTTTGAAGTCGTGGGCGTATCGGCGCTCGGCATCATCGGCCTCATGAGCTTCCTGATCGGCATCGTCATCGCCCAGCAGGGGTCGGTGCAGCTGCGCCAGTTCGGCATGGAGATGCTGACCATCAACCTGGTCGGCCGCCTCACCTTCCGTGAACTGGGCGTGCTGATGACCGCGATCATGGTCGCGGGCCGATCGGGTTCCGCCTTCGCCGCGCAATTGGGCACGATGAAGCTGACCGAAGAGATCGACGCGATGCGCACCATCGGCGTGTCGCCGATGGAGGCGCTCGTGCTGCCGCGCACACTGGCGGTCGTGGTGATGATGCCGCTGCTCGGCTTCTATTCCTCGATCGTCGCGGTCATCGGCGGCGGCTTTCTGTGCTGGATATCGCTGGATATCCCGCCGATCACCTTCATCCAGCGTTTGCGGGAAGTCGTGCCCATCACCGATCTTTGGGTCGGCCTGGTAAAGGCGCCCGTGTTCGGCGTCATCATCGCGCTGGCGGGCTGTTTCCAGGGCATGCAGGTAAAGGGCAATGCCGAGGAAGTCGGGCTGCGCACCACGTCCGCCGTCGTCCAGGCGATCTTCCTCGTCATCGTGATCGACGCCTTCTTCGCCGTCTTCTTCACCTGGATAGGCTGGAACTGATGGCCCCTGAGGAAGAGACAGCTGGCGAGGAAGCGCGGGTCGAAGAGGCGGTCGAACGCGACGACATAGCCATTTCCGTGCGGGGCCTGAAAAACGGCTTCGGCGATCAGCTCGTCCATGAAGGGCTCGACCTGGACGTGCGCAAGGGCGAGATTCTGGGCGTGGTCGGCGGGTCGGGCACCGGCAAGTCGGTGCTGATGCGCTCCATCATCGGCCTTCAGACGCCGGAGGAAGGCGAAATCCACGTCTTCGGCGAATCCATGATCGGACGGCTGGACGATGAGGCGCTGGCCATCCGCAAGCGCTGGGGCGTCCTGTTCCAGGGCGGCGCGCTGTTTTCGACGCTGACGGTGGCCGAGAATGTCGAAGTGCCGATCCGCGAATATTATCCCAATATCGGCCCGCAGCTGCGTGACGAGATCGCCGCCTACAAGATCCGCATGACCGGCCTCCCGGCTGAGGCTGGCCCCAAATATCCGGCCGAACTGTCGGGCGGCATGAAGAAGCGCGCCGGCCTCGCCCGCGCCCTCGCGCTGGACCCCGATCTCCTCTTCCTCGACGAACCCACCGCCGGGCTCGATCCGATCGGCGCGGCGGCGTTCGACGACCAGACCCGCAGGCTGCAACAGACGCTGGGCCTCACCGTCTTCCTCATCACGCACGATCTCGACACGCTCTATTCGATCTGCGACCGGGTAGCGGTGCTGGCGGACAGGAAGGTGATCGCCGTCGGCACGATCGACGAGCTGCTGGCGACCGATCACCCGTGGATTCAGGAATATTTCAACGGCCCCCGCGGCCGCGCCGCCACCGCGGCGGTCGAGCGGACACGCGACAAGGCGGCCGAAAACCCATCGGACGGAAGGCGATAGGATATGGAAACCCGCTCCAACCATGTGCTGGTGGGCACGGTGACGCTGCTGCTGCTGGCGGCGGTCATGATCGCCGCCTTCTGGTTCTCGCGCCTCTCCGAAGGCGACAACAGAGAATATGACATCTTCTTCAAGCAGGCGGTGAACGGCGTCGCCAAGGGGTCCAGCGTCAACTATGCTGGCGTCCCGTCCGGCCAGGTGGAAAAGATCGAGCTGTGGAAGCGGGACCCCAGCTTCGTGAAGGTCCGCATTTCCGTGAAGGAAGGGACGCCGGTCCTCCAGGGCACGACGGCGACCATTTCCGGCATCGGCTTCACCGGCGTCAGCGAGATCGTGCTGGACGGCGCGGTCAAGGGCGCGCCCCCGATCACCTGTCCGGAGGAAAATCCGCTGACCGCCTGTCCCGACGGCGTGCCGGTGATCCCGACCAAGCCGGGCGCGCTGGGCGAACTGCTCAACAATGCGCCGCAATTGCTGGAGCGCCTCTCGACCCTGACCGAACGGCTGACGGAACTGCTCAACGACAAGAACCAGCAGTCGATCGCCAGCATCCTCGCCAATGTCGAGCGCGTATCGGGCGCGCTCGCCGATCGCAGCCCGGAAATCTCCGCCACGCTGGCGGAGGCGCGCATAGCGGTGCAGCGCACCGGCATCGCCGCCGAACAGATCGGCAAGCTCGCCGCGACCACGGACTCCATGCTGACCGACGAGGGCAAGCCGCTGATGGCCGACCTGCGCAAGAGCGTACAGGCGGCGACCAGCAGCATCGACACGCTCGACAAGACAATAGCGGAGGCGCAGCCGGGCGTCAGGGCGTTCAGCAACCAGACGATGCCGGAAGTGAACCAGCTGGTGCGCGACCTGCGCGAAATGTCGCGCGCCTTCCGCGGCATCGCCGAAAAACTCGATCAGCAGGGCGCGGGTTCGATCGTCGGATCGCCCAAATTGCCCGATTATAAGCGATGAAAGGAACCCCTAAGATGTTCCACAAGAAACCTGTCGCCCTCGCGCTGATGCTGTCCCTGTCGGGCTGCATCTCCCTGGGCGCCAAGCCGCCGGCGCAGCTCCTGTCGCTCGACGCCGCGCAGAAGGTCGCGCCGGGCGCCACCCGCAGCGTAGCCGCCGGCGCCACCATCACGGTGGCCGACCCCGAAGCGCCCAAGCTGCTCGACACCGTGCGGGTGCCGGTGCGGATCACGCCGACCTCGGTCGCCTATGTGACCAAGGTGCAGTGGGCCGACACGCCCCGCCACCTGTTCCAGAAGCTATTGTCCGAAACCGTCGCCGCGACCAGCAACCGGATCGTGCTCGACCCCGGCCAATATTCGGCGGACGCCGGGCAGCGGCTGATGGGCGAGCTGATCGACTTCGGCCTCGACGAGGCAAGCAACAGCGCCATCGTCACCTATGACGCGATCCTCGCAGGGCCCGGCGGGACCGCGATAGCGCGGCAGCGCTTCACCGCCAGCGCGCCGGTGAGTGGAAAGATCGATGCGGCCAACATCGGCGTCCCGCTCAACACCGCCGCGAACAAGGTCGCCGCCGACGTCGCCGCCTGGGTGGCGGCGAGCGGGCGATAGGCCCCACCCCTTCCGTTGGGTTCGAGAAGCACTAATCAGGATCACCCAACCTCCGTTCGCCCTGAGCCTGTCGAAGGGCTCTACTTCCTTTCAAGAAAGGAAAGGGCTTCGACAAGCTCAGCCCGAACGGAGGAAAGTGACTGGATCCAAGCCTACTCCAAACTCTTGCTCGCCTGCTCGGTCACATCCCGCGACAACCCCGGTTCGGCCAGGATGCGCTGCAATTCCGCCCGCATCATCGCCGCCCGCCCTTCACTAAACCGCCGCCAGCGCCCCAATGGCGACACCAGCCGCGCGGCGGTCTGCGGGTTGAGCTTGTCGAGCGCGATGATGCAGTCCGCCACCAACCGATAGCCTTTGCCCGATTGATGGTGAAACGCCCACTGATTGCCCGCGAAGGCGCCATAGAGCGCGCGCACCCGATTGGGATTGGCCAGGGTGAAGTCGGGATGCCGCCCCAGTTCCTCGACCAGGTCGACCGTGCCGGGATGGAAGGCGAAAGCCTGCGTCTGGAACCATTTGTCCAACGTCAGCGCGTCGTCCCGATAGCGGTTGTAGAAGATGTCGAGCGCCGCTTCCCGCTCCGCGCTGACGCCATTGGCCAGCGTCGCCAACGCCGCCTGCCGCTCTGTCATATTATCGGCGTCATGGAATTGCGAAAAGGCGATCGCCTCGCCATCCGCCGCGCCTGACGCGACGAGATACAGCAGCGCGGTGTTGCGTAGCTTGCGCGCGCCCTTCGCCGCCGAGGAAAGCGAGAAGCTGTTGGCCTTCGTCTTCGCATGGACATCGCGCCAGAGTGGCTCAAGCTCCTCGCCGATCCGTCGCTGCAACGCGTCGCGGACCGCATGGATCGCATCCGGATCGACCTCACCCATCTGGTCGCCCAGATAGGCTTCGCTCGGCAGGCGGATCGTTTCGGCGACGAAGGCGGGATCGAGCGAGGGGTCGGTGACCGTGTCGCGGATCGCGGCGACCACCGCCGCCTCGTCCACATCCTGTCCGCCGATCCGGCCGACCAGCACATTCACCATCAGTTGCTGCATCGCCTCATAGCGGGCGAAGGGATCGTCATCATGCGCCGACAGGAAGGCGAGATCCGCCTGGCTACGGTCCGTCGCGACAATCACCGGAGCCGAAAAGCCACGGTTGATCGACAAGACCGGCGGGACGGCGAAACCGCTGAAGCTGAATGTCTGCCGCGCCTGCGTCAGCAGGAGCAGTTCCTCACCCCTGTTCTTTCCGCTGTCCTGGTCGAACAGGGCCGTGCGCAGCGGGATCATCATAGGTAGCTTCTCGGCCTGCCCCGGCGTCGGCCCCATGCCCTGCTCCAGCACCAGCTCCGCCGTTTGCGCAGCCGGGTCATGGTTCAGCGTAGCGCGGACACAGGGCGTGCCCGCCTGCTCATACCAGCGGCGGAACTGGATCAGGTCGATTCCCCCGCCCTCCTCCATGGCGCGGACGAAATCCTCGCATGTGGCGGCTTCGCCATCATGGCGGTCGAAATAGAGGTCAGCGCCAGCGCGGAACCGCTCCGCGCCCAGCATCAGCGCCATCATGCGGATCAACTCCGCGCCCTTATTATAGATGGTGGCGGTATAGAAGTTACTGATTTCCATATAGGATTCCGGACGCACCGGATGAGCGAGCGGCCCTGCATCCTCCTGGAACTGGGCGGCGCGCAGCACACGCACATCCTCGATGCGCTTGACCGCATGGCTGCCCATGTCGGCCGAGAAATTCTGGTCCCGAAAAACGGTGAAGCCTTCCTTGAGCGACAGCTGGAACCAGTCGCGGCAAGTCACGCGATTGCCCGACCAATTGTGGAAATATTCATGCGCCACCACGCCTTCGACGCCGTCATAATCGACGTCGGTCGCGGTCTCCGGATCGGCGAGAATATAACGTGAATTGAATATGTTAAGCCCCTTATTCTCCATCGCGCCGAAGTTGAAGTCGGCGACGGCGACGATGTTGAACACGTCGAGGTCATATTCGCGCCCATAAACCCGCTCATCCCACGCCATGCTGTCCTTCAGCGCCTGCATGGCATGATCGGTGCGCGGCAGATCAGCTTCCTTGACCCAGATGCCGAGCTTCACCGTCCGCCCCGACATCGTCACGAAGCTGTCGGCATTGCAGGCCAGGTCGCCCGCCACCAGCGCGAACAGGTAGCAGGGTTTCGGGAAGGGATCGTTCCAGCGCGCCCAGTGCCGCCCGCCCGGAAGCATGCCCTGCTCGACCGGATCGCCATTAGCCAGCAGCACAGGATAAAGCGCCAGATCCGCCTCCATCCGCACCGAATAGCGCGACAGCACGTCCGGCCGATCCGGGAAGAAAGTTATGCGGCGGAATCCCTCCGCCTCGCACTGGGTGCAGAGCAGGCCGCCACTGGCGTAAAGGCCCATAAGCTTGCTATTGCCCTGCGGCGCGACCTCGACCAGCGTTTCGATCTCATGCGCCTCGCCTGGCAGCGCAATCACCAGCGCGCCGGCTTCCAGCGACCACTGCTCCGCATCCAGCGCGCGGCCGTCGACCTTCACTTCGATCGGGACCAGACCGTCGCCGTCCAACCGCAGCGGACGATCATGCCCGCCATTGCGCGCGACGCTGAGCCGCGCCCGCACGCGGGTCGAGACCGCATCCAGAGCGAAATCCAGCGCGACGTCGGGAACCAGCCAGTCCGGGGGGCGATAGTCCTGACGGCGAATGACAGGGGCGGCGGCGGCGGGAGATTGCATGTCGGCCATGCCCGCAACCTAAGGATGGAGCGCGTAAAAGACCAGTGGCGGACCGCTATTTTGCGCCCGCCAATCGACCGATCAGATTCTCTCGCCCGATAGGCGCTGGCACAACATGTCCAGCTGATCGAGCGTCGAGTAGCGCAGCGACAGTGTGCCGCCCGCGCCTTCTCCATGAACGATATCGACCTTCACGCCCAATATATCGGCCAGATGCTGCTCCAGGGCGGCGATATCGGCGTCCTTGTCCATGACCCGGGTCTGGCGCTCGCGCGGGGTTGCGGCTTCTCCCTTCTTCGCGCGGCGGACCAGTTGCTCCGTGTCGCGCACCGACAGGCCCTTGGCCTCCACGGTCCGGGCCAGATTTTCGCAATCCGGCGCGCCGATCAGCGCACGGGCATGACCCATCGACAGTTTCTGTTCGACCACCTGTTGCTGCACCGCGGACGGCAATTCCAGAAGCCGGATCAAATTGGCGATGTGGCTGCGCGATTTGCCAACCAGTCGTCCCAGCGCTTCCTGGCTGTGATTGAACTCCGCGATCAGCTTGCGATAGGCTTCCGCCTCCTCGATCGGATTGAGGTCCTCGCGCTGGATATTCTCCACCAGCGCGATTTCCAGCGTTTCGGCTTCATCGAAATCGCGGACGATGGCCGGAATGCGGTGCATCTGCGCCCGCTGGGCGGCGCGCCAGCGCCGTTCGCCCGCCACGATCTGAAATCCGCCGCCATGGGGACGGACGATAATAGGCTGAATCACGCCCCGCTTGCTAATGCTTTCGGCCAGTTCCTGCAGCGCGCCTTCGTCAAAATGGCGGCGCGGCTGTTCAGGGTGCGGCTGGATCAGCGCGACCTCGATGCTCTGGATCGCCTTCGCCGAAGCAGGCACGGACGCCGCAACGACCGGCTCCTCGCGCGCCACGTCACCCAGCAGGGCGGACAGGCCGCGGCCCAATCCTTGAGGGCGCTTCATGACCTTCACCTTATCGTCATTCTCGTTGCTCAAGCCGCAACCTCCTGTCGGGGCAGACGCGAAATCAGTTCACGCGCCAAACGCATATAGGCTTCCGATCCCGAACAGCGGAAATCATAGATCAGGGCGGGCACGCCATGACTGGGCGCTTCGGAAAGGCGCACATTGCGCGGAATGACGGTGGAAAAGACCAGATCACCCAGGCAAGCGCGCACATCATCCGCGACCTGATCGGTCAGCCGGTTGCGCCGATCATACATGGTGAGCGCCACCCCCATGATCGACAGCACCGGATTGAACCGCCCGCGAATGCGCTCGACCGTCTGAAGCAATTGCGAAAGCCCCTCCAGCGCAAAAAACTCGCATTGCAGCGGCACGAGCAACGACTGGGCAGCGACCATGGCGTTGATCGTCAGCAGCCCGAGCGATGGCGGACAATCAATCAGGCAGATATCCCAACGGCCCGGCTGCGCCTCTTTCAGCACACGCTCCAGCCGATGGGTCCGCTCTTCATATTCGATCAGTTCGATCTCAGCGCCCGACAGGTCCTGCGTCGCGGGAACGATGTCCAGCTTGGGCACGCGCGTCGAGATGATCGCATCCTCAAGCGCGCAATTGCCCACCAGCAGGTCATAGCTGGACTGAAGCCGCTCCGCCTGTCCGACGCCCAGCCCGGTCGAGGCGTTGCCCTGCGGATCAAGGTCGACGAGCAGGACGCGCAGCCCCGTGGCGGCAAGCCCCGTGGCCAGGTTGATGGCCGTCGTCGTCTTTCCGACGCCGCCCTTCTGGTTGGCGATGGCGATACGGATCATCCTCGACCTTTCTTGCCCCTTGGTCTGACCGCTTGCGCCACAAGGATGGCGCTGTCGGGATCGGTCAGACTGCGTTCCACGTGAAACACACCTTGCCATGTCGGACGGACGGTCTCCAGTTCATTTTCCGCATTTCGTCCTTTTGGCAGCACCCAAATCGTTCTTTCGGTGGACAAATGCGTCGCCGTTTCAAAAAGACGCGGCAAGGGCGCATAGGCCCGTGCGCTGATGATGGCCGCATCCATCGGAGCCGCCATCTCCACCCTGCCCCCATGGACGGTGGCGTGGGACAGTCCCAGCTCCTCCACGACCGCCGTCAGAAACTCGACCCGCTTGCGCCGGGATTCGATCATGATGATCGGCCGCTCGCTGAGGATCGCAACCACGATCGCGGGCAGGCCGGCGCCCGACCCCAGGTCGACCCACGCCCCTTCCCCTGCGGCTTCGGTCATCGGCAAGAGTTGCGCGGAATCAACGATATGGCGCGCCCAGATATGCGGACGCGTCGATTCGGCGATGAGATTCTGCTCCTCCATGGCGGACAGCAGCATCGCGATATATCGTTCCAGCCGGTCCCATGTTTCACGTGGAACAGAAAATGTGCGATCGAGCCAGTCGCGCGCTTCCTCTTCGGTCATGCCGCCCGCCGCCGCACATGCACCAGCACAGCCGCCAGCGCCGCCGGCGTAATCCCGCGAATCCGGCCCGCCGCGGCAAGCGTCTCCGGCCGCGCCCGATCGAGCCGTTCGATCATCTCCGTCGATAGTCCCCCCACCAGCGCAAAGTCGAAATCCGCCGGAATATGCACCCGTTCGTTGCGCCGCAGTTCGGCGATCTCCGCTTCCTGCCGTTCGAGATAGGGCGCGTAATGCGCGTCCTCCAATATTTCATTTCGCAGAGTTTCCGCCGTGTCCAGCAAGGACGGAGCCAGTTCAAACAGCAATGCGGCTGTCACTTCGGGAAAGCGGGCCCATTCGAAAAGCGATCGCCGCGCGCCATCCTGCCGCACCGCCGCCCCCGCTCGCGCCATCTCGCTCGCGCTCATCGACCGGGCGAGGTCGCCTTCCACCGCACGGCGCTGCACGTTCCGCGCCGCATAATGCTCCGCTCGCTCGGCTCCGATGATCCCGTGCTGCCCGCCGATCGCACCCAACCGCGTTCCGGCATTATCTGCCCTCAGCCGCAGGCGATATTCAGCGCGCGCCGTCAGCATCCGATAGGGCTCCGTCACCCCCTGAAGCACGAGGTCGTCAATCATCACGCCGATATAGCTGGACGCGCGATCAAGGATCAGCGGCTCCTCACACTTGGCCCGGGCGGCGGCATTGACGCCCGCAACCAATCCTTGCGCGGCGGCTTCTTCATATCCCGTCGTGCCGTTGATCTGCCCCGCACAAAAGAGCCCCGGCACATCGCGAACCTCCAAAGAGGCGTCCAGGGCGCGGGGATCGATATGATCATATTCGACCGCATAGCCAGGAACGACGATCTCCGCCTGCTCCAGTCCCTCCATCGAACGGACCAGCGCCAGCTGAACATCTGCGGGCAAAGACGTGCTGATGCCATTGGGATAGACGAGATGATCCCCCAGCCCTTCCGGCTCCAGAAAGATCTGATGACCATCGCGGTCGCCAAAGCGGATCACCTTATCCTCGATCGAAGGGCAATAGCGCGGCCCCCTGCCCTCTATCGCGCCGCTGAACAAGGGCGAGCGGCTCAGCCCCTCCCGGATGATCGCATGTGTGCGTTCATTGGTGCGGGTGATCGCGCAGCTGACCTGCGGCAATGGCCGCCGCATCGACAAGGCCGACATCGTCCAACCCTCCTGATCGGAAGGCTGCTCCGGCAGGCGGGCCCAGTCGATCGTCCGTCCATCGAGCCGGGGCGGCGTTCCCGTTTTCAGCCGCCCGATCGGCAGACCGATCTCGCGCAACTGCACCCCCAGCGATGTCGCCGCGCGCTCGCCGGTGCGGCCGCCGGTCATGACATCCTCGCCGCGAAACAATTTGCCGCCCAGGAAAGTCCCCGTTGCGAGCACCACTGCCGTCGCATGCATCCGCCGTCCGTCGGCGAGCGCGAGGCCCGCCACCCGACCCGCGTCCAGCAGCAGCGCGGCGGCTTCACCCTCGACAATCTCAAGACCCGCCTGACCATCGAGCAGCCGGTGGATCGCCGCGCGGTATCGCGCCCGATCCGCCTGCACGCGCGGCCCCTGCACGGCGGCGCCCTTGCTGCTGTTCAACATGCGATAGTGGATTGCGGCCTCGTCAGCGGCCCGGCCGATGAGCCCGTCCAGCGCGTCGACTTCGCGCACCAGATGCCCCTTGCCGAGGCCCCCGATGGCGGGGTTGCAGGACATGGCCCCCACGGTCATCTTTTCGAAGGTCAGCAGCGCGACCGTCGCGCCCTTGCGCGCAGCCGCCGCAGCCGCTTCGCAGCCGGCATGGCCGCCGCCGACCACGATCACATCATAGCTATCTCGCATGGCGGCCCCTTATCAGATGTCGGGGTGCGCGGTCAAAACTGTTCCACGTGGAACATCGCTATTTACCGATGCAGAAGCCCGCAAACAGATGATCGAGCATATCCTCGGTGCTCGCCCGCCCGGTCAGCCGGTCGAGGACATCGCGCGCCTGCCGCAATTCCTCGGCAAGGATGAGCAAATCCAGGGTGATCGCCGCCGCCGCGACATGCTCGAGAAAGCGCTGCACGCCATCCCGCTGCCGCGCATGGAGCGCATATTCTCCTTCTCCGGGCAGCAGGGCGGCCGCCCGCTCGCGAAGAAGCGCGACCAGGCGATCCATACCTTCTCCGGTCCGCGCCGAAAGCGGCAGGCCCTGCCGGTCCTTCCAGCGGTCCGCCTGCGCCGCGATCAGGATCGCATCCGCGCGCGGCAGGCGATCCGCCTCCCCCAGCCACAGGATGATGTCCGCCGCCTCCAGCGCGGATCGCGCCCGGTCCATGCCAATGGCTTCGATGCTGTCCGACGTCTCGTCGCGCAGTCCGGCGGTATCGGTGAACAGGAAAGCCGTGCCGCCGATCGCCGCTGGCGCCTCGATCCGATCGCGCGTCGTGCCGGCGATGTCGGATACGATCGCCGCGTCGCGCCCCACCAGCGCGTTCAGCAGTGTCGATTTCCCCGCATTGGGCGGCCCGGCCAGCACGACCCGAACGCCGTCCCGCAGCCGTTCCGCCGACGGCGCCGCGAGCACCCCTTCAACCTCTTGCGCCAACTGCCCGAGTCTATCCACGATCCGCGCTTCAATGCCGGCATCCGGCACGTCATCCTCATCGGAAAAATCGAGGGCCGCTTCCGCCATGGCCGACAGGTCGAGCAACGCCGTTCGCCAGCCATTCAGGCGTCGCGAAAAATGGCCTTCGGCCATGAGCAACGCCGCCCGGCGCTGCTGTTGGGTCTCGGCAACCAGCAGGTCCGATAAGCCCTCCACGGCGTTGAGGTCCATTCGCCCGTTGAGGAAAGCGCGCTGCGTGAATTCGCCCGGCCCGGCCCGGCGCAACCCTTCGATGGATGCGAGCGCCTCTTCCACCGCCGCTATGACGGCCCGCCCGCCATGGCAATGAAGTTCAGCCAGATCCTCGCCCGTCGCGGTGCCGGAGCCCGGGAACCAGAGGACAAGGGCGCGGTCGAGCGGCTTGCCGTCGCGCGGATCGGTCAACAACGCCAATCGCGCGCTTCGGGGAACAGGAAGACGCCCGGCCAGCGCCTCCATGGCTGCCGCGGCGCGCGCGCCGCTTATCCGTATAACGCCAATCCCCGCCGGCGGCGCGCCGCTGGAGAGGGCGAAAATCGTATCAGTCACTTGGGCCTTACGACTTGTCGCCATTCTTGCCCGACACGCCCGCAATGCCAATGTCCATCATCTGCTTGAACAATCGCATCCCGGCGTCGCCCAGGGGCGAGAAGCTTTTGAACATCGTCTCCATCTGCTCGACGCTGCCGATGCCGTCAAAGCTGTCGAGCATCGTCTTGATATATTTGTCATGGATCGGGC
Organism: Sphingobium sp.; assembly: GCA_036383495.1. GTDB lineage: Bacteria > Pseudomonadota > Alphaproteobacteria > Sphingomonadales > Sphingomonadaceae > Sphingobium. The sequence goes on from DASVOF010000088.1 coordinate 18,420, forward strand.
TAACGTCGGGCAAGCCCAAAAAGGCCCGTGCTTCCGCCGGGGTGCAATCAACGTCCACGGTAATCTTCATCTCGGCCACCCATCTCACTGCTGCTTATACGGTCTCTCATGCCGCATCATGGCGGGTTAAGGCAAATTTTTTGGTCGGTGAGCGTTGTTGGCTGGCTCGGCAAAGCCCTTTATGCCAGTCGTCAGCAAAATAAACACAGCGGAAAGGACCATCTTATGGCAGCGTTCACCCCCATTTCGACCCTTGAGGGCGATGCCCAGTTTGACGCCTATGTGGCGCAGCCGGCGGGCGCGCCCAAGGCGGCCATCATCGTCATCCAGGAAGTGTTCGGCGTGAACGAAGGCATTCGCCGCAAATGCGACAGCTGGGCGGAGAAGGGCTATCTCGCCCTCGCGCCCGACCTGTTCTGGCGCGATACGCCGCATGTCGAACTGGACGCGGACGTTCCCGAACAATTCCAGCAGGCGATCGGCCATATGCAGAAAATGGACCAGGATCAGGCCATCAGCGACATCGAAGCGACCATCAAGGCCGCGCGCGCGCAGACCGGTGGCGGCAAGGTCGGGCTTGTCGGATATTGCCTCGGCGGTCGGCTCGCCTTCATGGCCGCCTGCCGCACCGATGGCGACGCCTTTGTCGGCTATTATGGCGTGGGCGTCGACAATCTGCTTGGCGAGCAGCATGCGATCGGCAAGCCCGTGCTGCTGCATATTCCGACAGCGGACGGCTTTGTGCCCGCCGACGTGCAGCAGAAGATGCATGACGGGCTACAGGACAACCGGCACGTCACCCTGCATGATTATGATGGGCTGGACCATGGCTTCGCCGCCGAAATGGGCGCCCGGCGTCAGGAGGAAGCGGCGCAGCTCGCCGACCAGCGGACTGCGGACTTCTTCGCCGCCCATCTCTGATCCGCCGGAGGAGGCGGTGATGGCGCAGGCTTGGCGCATGGTGGCGCGCTCCCATGGCGGCCCGGACGTGATCGAACGGGAAGCGTTCGACATTCCATGTCCGGCGACAGGCGAGGTGCTGATCGCACAGGATGCGGTGGGCCTGAACTTCATCGACACCTATTATCGCTCAGGTCTCTATGCCGCGCCCCTTCCGATCACCCTGGGGTCGGAAGGGGCCGGGCGTGTCGCCGCTATTGGCGCGGACGTGGGCGGTCTTGCCGTGGGGGACAGGGTCGCCTGTGCAAGCGGGCTGGGCGCCTATGCCACGCACCGCCTCGTGCCCGCCGATCGCGTCGTTCGCCTGCCGGATGAAATCGGCGCCGACGAAGCCGCCGCGATGATGCTGAAGGGCATGACCGCCTGCTACCTTGCGGAGGATATGCTGCCTCTGCGGGCCGGACAGGTCGCGCTGGTCCATGCCGCCGCAGGGGGCGTGGGGTCGGTGCTCGCGCCCTGGCTGCGGGACAAGGGCGTCGTCGTCATCGCCCATAGCGGCTCGGCGGAAAAGGCCGCCAGGGTGGATGCCGACCACAGCCTTCACACCCCCTTCGCCGCTTTGGCCGATCGGGTGAGAGCCCTCACCGGAGGCCAGGGGGTGGACGTGGTCTATGACGGCGTCGGCAAGGACAGCTGGGAGGCGTCCCTCGCCTCGCTCAAGAAGCGGGGACTGATGGTCAGCTACGGCAATGCATCAGGCGCGGCGCCACCCATCAATCTGCTGGACCTGAGCCGCGCCGGTTCGCTCTTCGTGACGCGTCCCACCTTGTTCGACTATATCGCCACGCGCGAGGAACTGGACCACATGGCCGCCCGCCTGTTCGACCGGATGGCGCGTGGCGTGGTGCGGGCGACGATCGGTCAGCGCTTCCCCCTGGCCGATGTGGCCGAGGCGCATCGCGCGCTGGAGGCTCGCCGCACCACGGGCAGCACTATTCTCCTGCCCTGATCGCTTTGGGGATGCGCAGCGCGGAGGGGGACGCTACAGGCAAGGCTATGAAAAACCTCGTAAAGGCCATCCTGACGCCCTATTGGTTCGCCCAGCTTTTCACCGGCGCGAAGTCCTTCGTCGACAATCCCCTGATCGGATCCCGCCGGTTGAACGCGCGGGGCCTGCATGCGGCGCGAGTCCGCCTCGCCCATGGCATGACGGCGCGCCGGAGGGCGGGTCTGGCGGCACGGGTCGACCCGATGGACCGGGATGCGTTCGACCGGGACGGCGTGATCGAGATACGCGATTTCCTGCCTTCCGCGACATTCGACGCCCTGCGCGACGGGCTCCTGTCGTTTCGCGGCCCGGCGCGGGAGATGGTGCAGGGCGACACCGTCACACGACGCCTGGCGCTCGATCCCGCTGCGCGCCGGGCCGTGCCCGCGCTCCAGAGCTTCATTCGCGATTTCCGATGGCGTTCGCTCGCGCGCTATGTCGCGGGTTTCGACGTCGAACCGCTGCTATATGTCCAGACGATCCTGCCCAACCGCCACGACGCCCCGCCCGACCCGCAGCTGAAACTGCACGCCGATACCTTCTATCCAGCGATGAAGGCCTGGTATTTTCTGGAAGATGTGCCGCTCGAAAGCGGACCCTTCTCCTATGTGCGCGGATCGCACCGGTTGACGCCCGAGCGCCTTCGCTGGGAAAAAAGCCGCAGCCTCACCGCGCGCGATGGCGATTGCCGTCTCTCCGCCCGTGGATCGTTGCGGATCGCGGAAGGGGAATTGGCCGGGCTCGGCCTGCCCGCGCCCACGGCCTTCGCGGTCCCCGCCAATACATTGATCATCGCCGACACATTCGGCTTCCACGCCCGCACGCCGGCCGCCGGTTCGGATGCGCGGGTGGAAATCTGGGCCTATAGCCGCCGCAACCCCTACCGCCCGTTTCGCGGCTTCGACCTGTGGAGCCTGCCGGGAATCGCCGAACGGCGCATTCCCTTGCGCTGGCGGATGGCGGACATGGCGGACCGGTGGATCAGCCAGCCATGGCGCGCCGTAGGGCTGAAACGACCGGCGGACGACTGATCGTCCGCCGACGCCGCACCGTCAGGCGAAGAGCGTCAATATGCCGACCTGATGATCGACGATCCCGTCATAGACCATCTTGAAGGCGACATAGATGATGACGGCGAGGCCCAGATAGGCGATCCACCGGAAACGCTCGATATATTTGGCGATGAAGTTCGCCGCGAGGCCCATCAGCGCGACCGACAGGACCAGCCCGATGATCAGGATGCCCGGATGATCGCGGGCGGCGCCGGCGACCGCCAGGACATTGTCCAGGCTCATCGATACGTCGGCGATGGCCACGGCCCAGGCCGCGCCGGCGAAGCTCTTGGCGGGGCGCAGGCCGGAAATATCGTCGTCGCTGCTGTCGCCAGGCGTTTCGCCGCCCCTCTTGGGATGCAGTTCGCGCCACATCTTGAACGCGACCCACAGCAGCAGCAGCCCGCCCGCCAGGATCAGCCCGACGATCTGCATCAACTGCGTCACCACCAGCGCGAAGCCGATGCGCAGCACCAGCGCGGCAATGATGCCGATCAGGATGACGCGCTGACGCTGCTGGGCGGGAAGGCCCGCCGCCAGCGCGCCCACGACGATCGCATTGTCGCCCGCCAGCAGGACGTCGATCATCAACACCTGGCCGAAGGCGGCCAGCGCGGCCGGCGAACCGATATTGCTGAAATCATGGACGATATGCGCCCAGATGTCGGCGGGTGAACCGATGCCCTGGGCAGCGGCGGCGGCAGTGGCGATAAGGTCGAACATGGCGGCCTGACGTCCCCCCTTGATAGTTTCGGGTCAGTCTTACGTGCTGACCGCCTGGAAATCATGAACATGCGCGGGCCGGTTCATGGCCCACCCTCAGGCCATGAACCGCCGTCCCGCTTACTGGTTCATCGAGTCGAAGAAATCTTCGTTGGTCTTGGAATCCTTCATCTTGTCGAGCAGGAATTCCATCGCGTCGACCGTGCCCATCTGCATCAGGATACGGCGCAGCACCCACATCTTGCTGAGCTTGGCCTTGTCGGCCAGCAGCTCTTCCTTGCGGGTGCCCGATTTGCCGACGTCCAGCGCCGGGAAGATACGCTTGTCCGCCACCTTGCGATCGAGAACGATTTCCGAGTTGCCGGTGCCCTTGAACTCTTCGAAGATGACTTCGTCCATGCGGCTGCCGGTGTCGATCAGCGCGGTCGCGATGATGGAGAGCGACCCGCCCTCCTCGATGTTGCGCGCGGCGCCGAAGAAACGCTTGGGCCGCTGCAGCGCGTTGGCGTCGACGCCGCCGGTCAGCACCTTGCCCGAAGACGGGACGACAGTGTTGTAGGCGCGGCCAAGGCGGGTGATCGAATCGAGCAGGATCACCACATCCTTCTTATGTTCCACGAGGCGCTTGGCCTTTTCGAGGACCATTTCGGCGACCTGCACATGGCGCGATGCGGGTTCGTCGAAGGTGGAGGAGACGACCTCCCCCTTCACGCTGCGCTGCATGTCGGTGACTTCTTCCGGACGCTCGTCGATCAGCAGGACGATCAGGAAGACTTCCGGATGATTGTCCGTGATGGCCTTGGCGATGTTCTGGAGCAGCACGGTCTTGCCGGTGCGCGGCGGCGCAACGATCAGCGCGCGCTGGCCCTTGCCCTGCGGCGAAACGATGTCGATGACGCGGGCCGACTTGTCCTTGACGGTCGGGTCTAGCGTATCGAGCGTCAGCTTCTGCGTCGGATAGAGCGGCGTCAGATTGTCGAAATTGACGCGGTGACGGACGACTTCAGGATCGTCGAAATTGACCGACATCAGCTTCGTCAGCGCGAAATAACGCTCGCCATCCTTGGGCGCGCGGATTTCGCCTTCCACCGTGTCGCCGGTGCGCAGGCCGAATTTGCGGACCTGGTTGGGCGACACATAGATGTCGTCCGGCCCGGCCAGGAAGTTCGCTTCCGGCGAGCGCAGGAAGCCGAAGCCGTCGGGCAGCACCTCGATCGTGCCCTCGCCCATGATCTGCTCGCCATTCTCGGCCTCGGCCTTCAGGATCGCGAACATGATGTCCTGCTTGCGCAGGGTCGACGCGCCTTCGACGCCCAGCTCTTCCGCCATGGTGACAAGCCCGGCGGGCGATTTCTTCTTGAGGTCCTTAAGGTGCATTCGACTGGAGTCCGATGGAGAGAGGAGGATGAGATTGGGTAGAGGAGATGGGCCCGGTGTGGAAACTCGGGACGCCCGCGCCGGACGGCCGGGATGGATAGCCTCGCGTTTAGCGATCAGCCCCGCCTCAAGTCAAGGCGGCTGATAAATGCCGCGCGCGGTAAACGACGGATGGCGCCACAGTTGCGGCGATAGCCGCGCATGGGCCGCCATGATATAGAAGGGCATACTATCGGAGAGGCAAGGTCATGGGACATTTTCGTTCCACCGCTGCAACAATCCTCCTGCTGTTCTGCGCGCCTGCCGCGGTGGGGCAGATTGCGCCCCCAGCCCCCGACAATCCGCCCGCCGTGGTGCGCACCCGGCCCCTGGCGGACAACCGCGTCACCATCCCCGTCCAGATCGACGGCAAGGGCCCGTGGAACTTCATCGTCGACACCGGATCGCAGCGCACGGTCATCTCCCGCGACCTGGCGGAGCGGCTCGCCCTCGCCCCGCGTCGGCAGGTGACTATCGTCAGCATGACCGGCCGCGCCGAAGTCCGCACGGTGGCGGTCCCGCGCCTGGGCTATGCTGGCTCCGTCGCTGTCAACGACATCGAAGCGCCGGTGCTGGAGGCCGCCGATCTCGGCGCGCCGGGCCTGCTCGGCCTCGACAGCCTGCACGCCAAGCGCCTTCTGCTCAATTTCCGCACCGGCCGCATGGAAATCAGCAACAGCCGCAAGGCATGGCGCGATCCCAATGCGATCATCGTCGAGGCGCGGCGGCGCAAGGGCCAGCTCATCCTGCTCGATTCCGACGTCAACGGGATGAAGGTCAACATCATCCTCGACACCGGTACGCATATCAGCATCGGCAATCTGGCGCTGATGAACAAGCTAACGCGCAAAAGGCGCGCCCCCGGCTTCAGCCCCATAAGCCTGGTCAGCGTGACCGGCGAAACGCTTACCGGCCAGCTCGGCCAGATCGGGCAAGTCCGCATGGGGCCGATCACCCTGAAGGACATGGCCGTCATGTTCGCCGACGCCCGCCCCTTCGAGGAACTGGGGCTGCGCGACAAGCCCGCCTTGCTGCTCGGCATCCATGCGCTGCGGACGTTCGATCGGGTCGCGATCGATTTCGGCCGGGGGAAAATCGACTTCCTGCTACCCGACGGCAGCGCGCTCGATCAGCGCCGCTTCGCCAAGGCCTACGAGGGTGCTGGGTGACATCGGGTCTGACTGGGGAGAGGTTCGTCATTCCCGCGCAGGCGGGAACCCATCTCGCCGTGGGCAATCCAGTCATGTGGGGAAAGATGGGTCCCCGCCTGCGCGGGGACGACGGAAACAATAATCTCTACACTGGTCGGTCAGGGTAAATCCCACCCCTACCGCGCCGGCCCGTTCTTCCTATCGCGCCCCAGCACCTGGTCGATCCACTGCTGGTCCAACCGGGGCGGCGGCGATCGCGCGGGCGGCGTCTGCGCCGTCGGTTCCTCATCGACGGCCGGGTCCTCCGCCTGTTCCGGCTGCTGGTCCTGCGCGATCGGCAGGCCGTTCTCATCGACCATCATGCCCCCGCCGGTTCCATTGTCGGGCTGGCCATAGGCTTCTTCATCTGGCTCCAGCTGCCATTCCGGCAGGGTCACCTGCGTCTCGAACTGCTCGACCGGACGCCGGGCCACCGCGACCTTCATATAGTCGGCGAAGGCGCGCGCGGGCGCGCGACCGCCCTGCAACACACCGACGGCGCGCGCGTCGTCGCGGCCCATCCACACGCCCGTCGTGATCCCGCTCGAAAAGCCCAGGAACCAGCCGTCCTTGTTGCTGCTGGTGGTGCCGGTCTTGCCCGCGACCGGCCGCCCGATCTGCGCCGCCCTGCCGGTGCCGGTGCTGACCGCCGTCTGCATGAGGTCGGTCATGCCCGCCGCGACCCAGGGCGCGACCAGCACGCGGCTGGTGTCGTCCTGATGCTGGTAGAGCAGTCGTCCGTCGGCCGTCGTCACCTTGGTGATGCCATAGGGCGTCACCGCCACGCCCTTGCGCGCGATCGAGGCGAAGGCGCGGGTCATGTCGATCAGGCGCACGTCGGACGTGCCCAGCACCATCGACGGATGCGTGTTGATCGGCGTGGTGACGCCAAATCGCCGCGCCATGTCCGCGACGGTGGGGAAGCCGACCTCCACGCCCAGCTGCGCCGCCACCGTGTTGATCGAATAGGCGAAGGCGGTGCGGATATCGATGTCGCCCGAAAAGCGGCCGGAACTGTTGCGCGGGCTCCAGCCGTTGATCGTCACCGGCTTGTCCGTCACCCCGGTATCGGGCGTATAGCCCCCCTCCAGCGCCGCCATATAGACGAAAATCTTCCAGGCCGATCCCGGCTGCCGGGTGGCGGTGGTGGCGCGGTTGTAATTGGACGACACATAGTCCAGCCCGCCCACCATCGCGCGCACCGCGCCGTCCCGGTCGAGCGAAACGAGCGCGCCCTGCGTCCCCGACGGCACATTGGCCTGAATCGCCGCCGTCGCCGCCTTCTGCATGCCAAGGTCGATGGTGGTGTAGACCTCCAGCGGCTCATTGGGTTCATCGACCAGCACGTCCAGCTGCGGCAGCGCCCAATCGGTGAAGTAGCGCACGCTGTTCTGTGGCGGCTCGGGCGCCATCTTGACCTCGCTGAGGTCGACGCCGGCGCGCTCCGCCGCGCTGATCGCTCCATTTTCCTGCATCAGCGCCAGCACCACGCCCGCGCGGCCGATCGCCGCATCGGCGTCGGCGGTGGGCGAATAGCTTGACGGCGCCTTGACCAGTCCGGCGATGATCGCCGCTTCCGGCAGGCTGAGGCTGGTCGCCGAATGGCCGAAGAATTTGCGGCTGGCCGCGTCGATGCCATATGCGCCGCCGCCGAAATAGACCTTGTTAAGATAC
>DASVOF010000089.1:0-2763 GCA_036383495.1 Sphingobium sp.
CATCTCTTCGGCGGCGATCATTTGCCGGGCATATTCCTCGACGGTGACGGAATGCCCTTCGGCGACGCTCAGCAAATCGGCGTAGAGGCCCAGCGCCTTGCGCTCTTCCTCCAGCGACTCGCGCAGGATCGTCGCGATATCTGTCTTGTGGCTGTCGAGTAGCGTGCCGATCCGGAGCGAGGGATAGGCGCCCAGCATGGTGATCATTTCGCCGGCCTGTTGCGCGTGGAGCAGGGATTCGTCCGCCTGGCTTCGGAGCCATGAGACGATGGGAATGCGGCCGAAGCCGAAGACGAGAAAGGAATAATGGGTGTAGCGCACGACCCCGGCCAGTTCCTGTTCGAGGATCTGGTTGAGGATGGCGACAATCTTGTCTTTGATCGGTGCATCCATAATCCGTCTCCCGCAGATTTTCAGCGCGGATGCCAGGCGCATCTCTCCTTGGCCCGGCAGGCGAGGGGGATGATAGCATGATCGGGTCTGGCTGTCGCGAGGGTCGGGGTGGGGAAGGCGGATCAGGCGAGCGTCACAAATATCTCGGCCTCGATCACCCAGTCCGCGCCCGCCTTGCGCCATTTGGCTGAATAGACGCCCGACGCGATCGCTTCGCCGCTATCCGCCGCGACGCCCTGCCAGCGGCCCTGCTCCAGGGCGATGGGCTCCACTGGCGAGGGAAGGACGGTTTCAGGGGTCCGGGTGTAGATGGTCCGCCCCGCCGCCGCGAACTCGCGTTTCCAGGCCAACAACTGCGCCTTGCGGCCGGAGATGACCGCGCTGTCGGTGCCGGTCACGAGGATCGCGTCCTGCGCGAGGATCGGCCCGATGGCGCTGAGATTCGCGTCGGCCAGCGCCTGGTTGAAAGCCGCGCGGCGCAGGCGGATGGCGAGGTCCGGGGCGTTCATTGTGGGCCCTTCTTCAGCGCGTCCGCCAGCGAGACGGTCGCGCTGCCGCGGCGGGCGGGAAGGGCCTGGCTCGGGTCGGGTTTCCAGCCGCTGAGATAAAGGATCGCCATCTGCTCCGCCGTTCGGCCGTCGGCGTCGGCCGCCATCGCGAAATGCTCCGCCGCGCCGATCAGCGCCTCGCGCCGCAAGACGGGCGGGCGAGAACTGAGGCCATTGCCCGCGCCCATGCCGCGCAGGTCGCGCATCAGCCGCAATATGTCGCCATAGCGCACCGTCAGCATGTGGCTGTCCGCCACCGGCATGGCGAAGCCCGCCCGGCTGAGCAGATCGCCCGCCGATCGCACGTCGACCTGGGGATGGATGTGCTGGCCGGGGCGGTCCCCTTCGCCCGCCATCAGGGCGGCGCGCAGCCGGGGCAGGGTCCCCGCGCCGGTGAAGGCTGCGAGCATCAGGCCGTCGGGCCGCAGGATGCGCCGCATCAGGATCAGTGCGCCCGGCAGATCGTTGACGCTGTCCAGCGTGCCGCAGGCGATGATGAGGTCGAAACTGTCGTCGGCGAAGGGCAGCGCGTCTTCGTCCGCCTGCACGCCGCCCTGCGCCCGCGCGGCGGCGAAGCCGGGATCGGCGCAGACGACGCGCTTGCCCATCGCTTCGAGCGCGGCGCGAGCGCTGTCGTCGGGACAGCCGATGACGAGAACCTCGGGAAGGTCGCGCTTTACATCGGCCAGCCGGTCGAGCAGTTCGTCCAGCATCGCGCGATAGAGAAAGTCGTGCTCCGCAAAGCGCGCGGCCATCCGGTCTCGCCGGCTGGCGCGCAGGGCGCGGTCGAAGATGTCGGCCTCAGTCATGGCGGGCCTTGTGCATCGGAGGCGGAGCGGGAACAAGGGAGATCATGCCGCTGAAACCGCTTCTGAAGGGCGCGCTGCGCCTCGCGCTCGATTATGCCCTGCCGCCGCGCTGTCCCGGCTGCGGCCTTATCGTCGATGACGACGACGCCTTCTGCCTGGATTGCTGGAGCGGCATGGAGTTTCTGGGCGAACCCTGCTGCGCGCGCTGCGGCGTGCCGTTCGATCATGACATAGGGGAGGGCGCTGCGTGCGGGGCGTGTCTGGCCGATCCGCCGCCGTTCGACAGCGCGCGAGCGGTGCTGGCCTATGGCGATGTCGCGCGAAAGGTGGCGCTGCGGCTCAAATATGGGCGGCGGATCGGGCTGGCGCGGCTGGTCGCGCGGCAGATGGCGCGACGGCTGCCCGAACTGGAGGAACCGCCGTTGATCGTGCCGGTGCCGCTGCACCGCCGGCGGCTGTGGTGGCGGGGCTTTAACCAGTCGGCGCTGATCGCCGACCATCTGGGGCGGCTGTCTGGCCTCCCGGTCGACAAGCATGGGCTGCTGCGCGCCCGCGCCACGCAGCCGTTGCGGGGAATGCATGCGGGACAGCGGGCCAAGGCGGTGCGCGGGGCCTTCGCGCTGGCGCAGGGACATGGGTTCAGGGCGCGCGCGGTGCTGCTGATCGACGATGTGCATACCAGCGGCGCGACGGCGGCGGCCTGCGCGCGCGTTCTGAAACGCGGCGGCGCTTGCCGAGTCCACTTGCTGTGCTGGGCGCGGGCGCTTCCCGACCGGGACCGTGGGGTTGATTGACAAAGCGGCCCGCAGCCACGATTTCGGGTCAAAGGAGAATGACGAACAGATGACGAAGGTCGAAATCTATACCAGGGCCTGGTGCGGCTATTGCGTGCGGGCGAAGGCGCTGCTTGAGGCGAAGGGCGTGGCGTTCGAGGAATATGACATCACCATGGGCGGCCCGAAGCGCACCGAGATGCTGGAGCGCGCCAATGGCGGGACGACCGTGCCCCAGAT
>DASVOF010000090.1:0-3843 GCA_036383495.1 Sphingobium sp.
TCCTCGCGCCTCAATCTGGTGCAGGCGATGAATTCGGCGGGCACGATGCTGGCGCCCATGTTCGGCGCCTATCTGATCCTTGGCCGGTCGAAGGGCGGCACCGCGCAGGGCGACATCGTGCTGACCCAGGCCGAACGCCTGGCCGACGCGCAGTCCGTGGTCCTGCCCTACGCCCTGGTGGCGGTAGTGCTGGTGGTGCTGGCGATCGTGATCGCCCGTTTCCCGCTGCCCGCCATGGGCGCGTCCGCCACCCGCCTCGCCAAGGAAGAGCGTAAGCATCTGTCGCTCTGGGCGCACCGCAACCTGGTGTTCGGCATTCCGGCGATCTTCATCTATCTGATCGCGGAGATCGGCGTCGCCAACCTGTTCGTGAACTTCGTCAGCCAGCCCGATATCGCCAACCTGACCCATGAGCAGGCCGGGCGTTATCTGAGCCTGTTGTGGGGCGGCATGATGGTCGGCCGCTTCGTGGGCTCCGCGATCATGCAGAAGGTGGACGCCGGCAAGGTGCTGGCCGCCTTCTCGATCGGCGCGTTCATCGTGATGATCACGACCGTCCTTACCCATGGCCCGGTCGCCATGTGGTCGCTGATCCTGGTGGGCCTGTTCCACTCGATCATGTTCCCGACCATCTTCACGCTGGGCATCAAGGGGCTGGGGCCGCTGACCGAGGAAGGATCGGGCCTGCTGATCATGGCTATCGCCGGCGGGTCGCTGGTGGTGGTGCAGGGATGGCTGGCCGACAATTTCGGGTTGCAGACGTCGTTCCTGCTGACGGCCGTGTGCGAACTCTACATCCTCTTCTACGCGCTGTGGGGTTCGCGGACCACCCATGCGCTGCCCGATCAACAGCTCGATCAGGAATAAGGGCCAAGGGTCGCAACCTTGGGTTGGGAAGGCCGGCGCGGACACACCGCTCCGGCCTTTTCTTTGCCCCCTACTCCGCCGCCATCGGATAGGCGGCGCGAGGCGGTTCGCAGGCGATGGCCTCGGTCAGCGCGGCGATCGCCGCCTGTAGCGGGGCGAGGCCCGGACCCGGCCCGTCCAGCGCGGCATCCAGATAGAGGCTGCGGTCGACCTCCACCTGTAGGGCGTAGCAGTCGTGCGCCGGGCGGCCGTGCCGTTCCACCATATGGTCCCCGGCATAGGGATGGTTCTGCGCCGTCGCCATGCCGTGCCCGGCCAGCACGTCGGCCGCCAGCGTCATGAGCCGTTCCGACGCGGCGCGGCCAAACCGGTCGCCCAGCACCACGGCGGGCGGCGCCTGACCTGCGGCGGGCGGCGGCAGCGGCGGCATCGAATGCAGGTCGATCAGCACCGCATGACCATGCGCTTCGCGCGCCGCCCGCATCAACCGGGCGAGGGTCGCATGATAGGGCCGATGGATCATGTCGATCCGGCGGCGGACCTCGTCCCATGCGATCGGCTGCCGCCACAGCTCATAGGCGCCCGGCAACCGCCGGGGGATGACGCCAAGGCCGCCGCGCAGCTTTGCGCTGCTTTGCAGCGACGCGTCGCGCGGCATGCCCGTCACCATCGCCGGATCAATCTCCCGCTCATGGCGGTTGAGGTCGATCATCGCGCGGGGCGCGCGCGCGATCAGCACGCTGTGGCCACGTTCGATCAGGGGATGGACCAGCAGGTCTGCCCAGCGATCCTCCAGCCGCCGCAACACCTCCGGCTGGACCCGCGCCGACGCGAGCAGCGCTTCGTCATAGGCGCGGCCTGCATGGGGCACGGAAACGACAACCGGGGCGGACGGGCGATCCGGGCCGTAAAGATCATAGGCGAGCGTGGATTCAACCGGCGCGCGCGGCGGGGAATAGCTCAACTCATCTCCTCCCACGCGGGCGCGGCAAAAATGGTTACCCGGCTGGATATATATGCATGTTGTCGCATATAATGCCGGCACGCACCACCCGCGAGGGATGGCACTTGGGACAGGCCGTGATCGGCCAGAGGCGAGACTGACGCGAAGATGGTTCGAATTCTCCTGGCCGAAGATGATGACAGCATGCGCGCCTATCTCGCCCGTGCGCTGGAGCGGTCGGGCTATGAGGTCGTGTCGGTCGCGACCGGCGTGGAGGCCGTGCCGTACATCGACAGCGATCGATTCGACCTGCTGCTGACGGACATCGTCATGCCGGAAATGGACGGGATCGAACTGGCGCAGCATGCCGCCGCGGTCGCCCCGGACATGCGGATCATGTTCATCACCGGCTTCGCCGCCGTCACGCTGAAGGCCGGGAAAGCCGTTCCACAGGCGAAGGTGCTGTCCAAGCCGTTCCACCTGCGCGAGCTGGTGCTGGAAATCGAGCGCCTCTTCGGCAGCGCCACCATCAGCGAGTTGAACTGAGCCCCGCGCTCAGTCCGGAACGACTTCCTCCATATCAGGCGTGGGATCGAGCGGCAGGCCGGCCATGGCGGCGTCGAACCGCTCCCGATCCAGCCCCTTCTCCCACGCCGACACCACCACCGTCGCGACGGCGTTGCCGACGAAGTTGGTGAGGCTGCGGCATTCGCTCATGAAGCGGTCGATGCCCAGGATCAACGTCATGCCCGCGACCGGCACGGTGGGGACGATCGAAAGCGTCGCCGCCAGGGTGATGAACCCCGCGCCCGTGACGCCCGCCGCCCCCTTGCTCGACAGCATCGCCACCAGCAGCAGGAGCAGTTGCTGGCCCAAGGTCAGTTGCACATTGGTCGCCTGCGCGATGAACAGCGCCGCCAGCGTCATGTAGATATTGGTGCCGTCGAGGTTGAACGAGTAGCCAGTGGGAACGACGAGGCCGACGACGGCCTTAGGGCAGCCGGCGCGCTCCATCTTCTCGATAAGGGCGGGCAGGGCGCTTTCCGAGGAGGACGTGCCCAGCACCAGCAGCAGTTCGGCCTTGAGGTAGGCGATCAGCTTGAGGATCGAGAACCCGCACAGCTTCGCCACCGCGCCGAGCACGACGACCACGAACAGGATCGAGGTGAGGTAGAACGTCGCTACCAGCTGCGCGAGGTTGGCAAGACTGCCGACGCCGTACTTGCCGATGGTGAACGCCATGGCACCGAACGCACCGATCGGGGCGAGCTTCATCACGATGGCGACGAGCTTGAACACCACCATCGAGATGTCGTCGAGGAGCGAAAGCACCTTGTCGCCGCGTTCCCCGATGGCGGCCAGCGAGCAGCCGAACAGGATCGCGACGACCAGCACCTGCAGGATGTTCTCCTGCGCCAGTGCGGAGACCAGCGTGTCCGGGATCATCGCATTGAGGAAGCCGAGCAGCGAGGTCTCGTGCGCCTTTTCGGCGTACTGGGCGACCTTGCCGGCATCGAGCGTGGCGGGATCGATGTTGAAGCCCGCGCCCGGCCGCACGACGTTGGCGACGGTCATGCCGACGATCAGCGCCAACGTGGAAAAGAACAGAAAGTAGGCGAAGGCTTTCGCCGCCACGCGCCCGACCGAGCCGAGATCGCGCATCCCGGCAATGCCGGTGACGATGGTGAGGAATATGACCGGGGCGATCACCATCTTCACCAGCTTGATGAACATGTCGCCCACCGGCTTCAGCGATTCGCCGACCGCCGGGTAGAAATGGCCCAGCAGTACGCCCGCAGTGATCGCGGCCAGAACCTGGACGTAAAGGTGCGTGTACCAGCGCTTCGCAGCGACGGGCTGAATGTGCGACGGATCATACTGCATATGTCAAAAGCCTTCGTCATCCTCGGGACGCCGACGACACCCCGGGGGTGACGCTCGTGCCTAGGGTCAAAATGCCGCCCGTTTCATTGCGCGCAAAGACAAATTGCATTTTTGTAAATATCTTTAATATCAATGATATGAGGGTGACG
>DASVOF010000091.1:0-26494 GCA_036383495.1 Sphingobium sp.
CCATTGATAAAGCGGCGGATGGCCCGCTCATCTATGCCAAGGCGCCGCGACGCAGCAGTGGTGCCCCCAAAAAGCTGAACGCAAAAAGCGAAATGCTCGCTTCGCTCATCCGTTGAAACTGGCGCCGCCATTGTTTTTCCCTTCGTTCGTCGTCGGCGACATAGGCGATCCTGCGGCCGAAGCAAGGCACTCGATCAACCAGGCATAGCGGACATTGCGAACGTAAATCGCGTGGCCTCCTCCGTAGAGACGACCGTCACCGTTCCGCCATGCGCTTTCGCGATCTCGTTCACGATGAACAGGCCGAGGCCCAGCCCCTGCTGATTCCGGTGGCCATCGCCCCGAACAAAGGGCTGAAACAGTTGCTCGCGGATGTCATCCGGAATGGGCTGTCCCTGATTTGTGACCGACAGTTCGAACCGGCCATCGGCGCTGTGGGCGTGCACCTCGACAGGCGTGCCCGATGCACCATGCGTCACGGCATTGGAGATAAGGTTCGCCGCGAGTTGCCCGATGCGCTGGCGGTCGCAATACACAGGCCCTTCGATATCGAAATCGGTATGAATGATCCGGTTGGGCGTGGCTGCCCGCACCTCGGCAGCGACATGTTCGAGCACGGGAGCAAGGGGATCGCGGTCGCTACGCTCCAGAATGAGGCCTTCGCCCAGCCGTCCGCGCGCGAAATCCAGGACATTGTCGATCAGCAGAGCCGCGCGCGCCACACTTTGCGCCATGCTCTGGGTGATAAATTGGCCGCGATCACTGAGCGTTTCTCGCTCCAACAGCCGCACGCCTGAATCGATCGCCGCCAGGGGATTGCGCAGGTCATGCCCCAGCACGGCAATAAATTGCTCGCGCAGGACGGCAGTCTCATGCTCCGCCAGAACAGCAGTCTCGGCTTCCTCGCGCGCCGCAACCAGCGAGCGTTCATATTGCCGCCGATCCACGGCCTTGAACAAGGTGATGCGAGTAAAGAGATGCTCGCCGTCCTCCGACCGCTTTTCCGCGGCGTTTGCGATGACCGGCACCTTCGTCCCGTCCGCGCCAAGCAGGTCGAGAGCAATCTCGCCGACATGGCCTTGAAGGCGGAGAAGCGGCGCCAGATGGGTTTCGAATGCGATGCGCGCCCCGAAGCTGAGAAATGCGTTGAACTTGTGGGACAGCAATGCGCTGACCGGACGCCCAAGCCACTGTGCGAGGGTATGGTTCAGCTTGACGATGGTGCCGTCCGGGGTCAGCGAGATGTAACCGCACGGGGCATTCTCGTAGAGATCGGCCAGATCCTCGGTCGGGAGAGGGTCAGACAAAGGCGCGGATCGCCGCCGTCACTTCCTGAGGCGCGCTGAGGTTGGGACAATGGCCCGTCGCATTGAGCAGGACATATCGGCTGTTGGGCAATTGGTCATGAACCCATTCCCCCACCACCTCCGGTGCGATGATGTCATCCTGACATTGCAGGACGAGCGTTTCGACTGTGAGGAGCGGTAAATCGGCCCGATTGTCGGAGAAGAAGGTCACACGCGCAAACTCCCGTGCGATGGCCGGGTCGGTTGCGCAGAAGCTATTGGTGAGCGCCTCTCCCAGCTCCGGACGATCGGCATTGCCCATGATCGCGGGCGCCATGGCCGCCGACCAGCCCAGATGATTCTCCGCCAGAAACTCCAGAAGCTCCTCGACCTGTTCCGCAGAGAAGCCGCCGACATAGTCGCCATCGTCAACATAACGCGGCGACGGTCCCACCATGACGAGCTTCGAGAACATGTCCGGCGCCTTCAAGGCCGCGAGAGCGCCGATCATCGCGCTGACCGAATGGCCCACGAAGATCGCATCGTGCAGCCCCAACGCCGTCCCGATTTCGACGACATCATCTGCATAACCAGAAAGATCGCCATATTTCGCCGAATCATAGGCGCCCAGATCCGAACGGCCCGCGCCGACATGATCGAAAAGAACGGTCCGAAAATCGGCCTCAAACGCCTGAGCGACACCGCGCCACATATGCTGGTCGCAACCAAAGCCATGGGCGAACATCATGGTGCGCTCACCGCGCCCATTGATGTTCACGTTATTCCGTTCGAGCACCATGCCGATCTGACTAGCACAGCCATTAGCCCGCATCCATCGCGGCGCTCCATCAGACAGCGATGGATGAGCGAGGCGTCGGCTGAAGTACCTTACGGCAGCGAGAATTTAATGGCCGCGCAGGCTGCGCGCCCCTCAGGCCGATAGCTTGCCTCGTAGCGAAAGCCCTAGCGGAGTGGCACGCGCCCCTGCGTCCCAAAGACGTTCCCGCCATCAGTTCGCGCTGCACTGCACAAATTGCACTTGCGCGGCGGGGCTATCTTCGACAGGATATCGCCAGAAATTCAGCCATCCCGCGCAACGGCGCGTGGGATGCCGGTGCCCGCAAGGGCAATAGCCATTGGCAAAGACGCCATCGACCTGACTCCACCCGGAGTCATGGTCGGTGGCGTCTTTTTTTGTTTCGGGGAACCGGAGTGACGAAGAAGACCGTCAAAAGCGTCTGTCCCTATTGCGGTGTCGGCTGCGGCATCGTGATGGAGGTCGCGGACAACAGGATCGTCAAGGTGACGGGTGACAAGACTCACCCCACCAACTTCGGCCGCCTGTGCACCAAGGGCAGCAGTTGCAACGTTCCCGTCACGGGAGCTGGCCGCGCCGACAAGGCCTATGCCCGCATCCCCGGCACCAGCGATCAAGGGGCGATCCCCATGGCGGATGCGATCACCCGCACGGCGCAGGGGCTGCGGACGATCATCGATCGCGACGGACCGGATGCCGTCTCCCTCTATGTCTCCGGCCAGATGTCGCTCGAAGCCCAATATCTCGCCAACAAGCTGTGCAAGGGCTTCATCGGCACCAACAATATCGAGAGCAATTCGCGCCTGTGCATGGCGAGCGCGGGCAGCGGCTACAAGCTGTCGATCGGGGCGGATGGGCCGCCGGGCTCCTATGAGGATTTTGATAAGGCCGACCTGTTCTTCGTGATCGGCGCCAATATGGCCGACTGCCACCCGATCCTGTTCCTGCGGATGATGGACCGGGTGAAGGCGGGCGCGAAGCTGATCGTCGTCGATCCGCGCCGGAATGCCACCGCCGACAAGGCCGGGCTGTTCCTGCAGGTCAAGCCCGGAACCGACCTCATACTGATTAACGGGCTGCTCCATCTGCTGGCGACGATGGGCAAGGTCGACAAGGCGTTCATCGCGGAGTTTACTCAGGGTTGGGAGGCGATGCCGGAGTTTCTGGCCGACTATCCGCCGGAGATGGTGGCAGAGATGACCGGGATTCCCGAAGCCGATTTGCGCAAGGCAGCGGAATGGATCGGCGATGCTCCCGAATGGATGAGCTGCTGGACCATGGGCCTCAACCAGAGCACCCATGGCACCTGGAACACGAACGCCATCTGCAACCTGCACCTCGCCACCGGTGCGATCTGCCGTCCGGGTAGCGGCCCCTTCTCCCTGACCGGCCAGCCCAACGCCATGGGCGGACGCGAAATGGGCTATATGGGACCGGGCCTGCCTGGCCAGCGCGCCACGCCCAATGCGGCAGAGCGGGCATTTGTCGAGGATGTGTGGAAAGTGCCTCACGGCACCCTGCGCGTCGAGGCAGGTTCAGGCACGGTCGCCCTGTTCGAGGACATGGCCGCGGGCAAGATCAAGGCCTGCTGGATCATCTGCACCAACCCGGTCGCCAGCATGGCCAACCGCAGCAAGGTGATCGCCGGACTGGAAGCCGCCGAACTCGTCGTGACGCAGGATGTCTACCTCGACACCGAAACCAACCGTTACGCCCATATCGTCCTGCCCGGCGCGCTCTGGGCCGAAGCCGAAGGGGTGATGATCAATAGCGAGCGCAACCTCACCCTGATGCAGCAGGCCGTCGATCCGCCGGGCGAAGCGATGGCCGACTGGAAGATCATCGCCCGTGTCGCCTGCGAGATGGGATATGCCGACGGCTTCACCTATGACTCGGCTTCGGAGGTCTTCGACGAAATCCGCCGGTTCTGGAATCCGAAGACGGGGTACGACATTCGCGGCGCAAGCTATGACAGGCTGCGGGAAACGCCGCTGCAATGGCCCTGCCCGCCCGAAGGCGAAACCGACCGCAATCCTATCCGCTATCTCAACGACGGGATCAGCCAGACGCTTCTCACGCACGAAGATGGCAGCCGCCCGCGGCTCGCCTTCCCCCTGCCCGGCGGCAAGGCGCATTTCCTGCCGCGCCCCCACATGGACCCGGCGGAGATGCCGGACGAACAGTTCCCGCTGATCCTCAACACCGGTCGCCTGCAACATCAGTGGCACACGCTGACCAAGACCGGGAAGGTGCCGACGCTCAACAAGCTCAACCCCGGACCGTTCATCGAAATCCATCCCGAGGATGCACAGGCACTCGGCATCGCCGACAAGGATCAGGTCGAGATCAAGTCCCGTCGCGGCCGCGCGGTCCTGCCCGCCGTCGTCACCGACCGGGTGCGGCCGGGCAATTGCTTTGCGCCGTTCCACTGGAACGATGTGTTCGGCGAGAACCTCGCCATCAATGCCGTGGTCAGTGATGCGATCGATCCGATTTCGATGCAGCCCGAGTTCAAATTCAGCGCCGTCGCGCTGACCCGCGTTTCCGGCCCCGTGCAGGATGCTCCTCCGATCCCAGAGGCAAACGACATGCAAGAGGATGTTCCCCCCTTCCTCCCGATGCACCATGATCCCGCCCATAGTTTCGCGCGGCTGATGGGGCTGGAGGACTTCGCCCCGCCTGTTCTCAGCGATACCGAACGGGCCTATCTGGTCGGGTTCTCTGCCGGAATAGGGTCTGCGGAAGGACAGCAGGCAGGCGGGGTTCCGATGCTGCCGGAAGGGGCACCGCTCGATCCGGCGCGGCTCCATTATGTGAACGGGCTGCTCGCCGGCCTGTATTCACGGACTGCCTTGCCTACAGGCGCCGTTGCGGCGATCGAACCGGCGAATGCGATTGTCGATGAGGACGGCGACGTCCTGATCCTCTGGGCCTCACAGACGGGCAATGCGGAGAGCTTTGCGGAGACGTGTCAGAAGCGTCTGGCTGACGGTTTGCGGACGGTTCGCCTCCTATCGATGGACGCCGTGGAACCCGCCGATCTGACGCAGGCCAGTCTTGCCCTGCTGATTACCAGCACCTTCGGCGATGGCGATGCTCCCGACAATGGCACTGGCTTCTGGAACGCGCTCAGCGCCGAGACAGCGCCTTCCCTCGCGGGCGTGCGCTATGCGGTGATGGCGCTGGGCGATTCAAGCTACGACCAGTTTTGCGGCTTCGGGCGCAAGCTAGACGCACGTCTGGAAGCCTTGGGCGCTGTGCGGACCGTGCCGCGGATCGATTGTGAGCCGGATTATGAGGAACCCGGCTCGGTTTGGCTCGAAGCGATCATGGCCGATCTGGCTTCGGCCGCACCCATGCCTGCGGCTGACGCTGACACGCTGCTGCTTGCGCCGTCCCTCAAAACCCATGCACCAGCAGAAGCGCGGATCGCTGCCCCGGCCTTCACCCGCAAAGCGCCCCTGCAGGCTCCCTTTGTCCGCAACCAGCTCTTGAGCGGCCAGGGCGCGCAGAAAGAGGTCAGGCAGTTCGGCTTTGCTATCGCCGACACGGGTTTCGACTATGCCGCAGGTGATGCGCTGGGCGTATGGCCGGTCAACTGCGGCGCATTGGTGGACGAAATCCTTGGGTTGCTGGCCCTGCCGGGCGACGCCCTCGTCACGGTGAAGGATGCGGGCGACCTCCCGCTCGCAACGGCGATGAGCCGCCATTGGGATATTGCCAAGCTCACGCGCAACTTCCTGGAACTGGTGGCCGGGCGCACGCCCGACGCCGCGTTCGCTCCCCTGCTCGACCCGGTCCGCAAGGCCGATTTCGACCGCTGGCTTTGGGGACGGCAGATTGCCGACGTCCTGAGGGAGACGGGCGTCAAACTCAGTGCTGCCGATTTCACGGCGATCCTGCGCCCCCTCCAGCCGCGCTTCTATTCCATCGCGTCGAGTCCCAAGGCGCAGGTCGGGGAAGTCCAGCTTACCGTTTCGACCATTCGCTATGATTGCCTGGGGCAACGCCGCAAGGGCGTTTGCTCCACCTTCCTTGCCGATCGCGCAGAGGACGAGACTGTCGGCCTGTTCCTTCAGGCCTCAAGCAGCTTTCATCCGCCAAGCGATCTCTCCCGCCCCATCATCATGGTCGGCCCCGGCACGGGGGTCGCGCCCTTTCGCGGATTCCTGCATGAAAGGCAGGCGACGGGCGCCAGGGGTGCGAACTGGCTGTTCTTTGGCGAACAGCATGAAGCGACCGATTTCTATTATGCCGACGAGATCGAGACATGGCGGCGCGACGGCCATCTGGACCGCCTCAGCCTGGCCTTTTCGCGCGATCAGGCCGATAAAATCTATGTCCAGAACCGGATGGTCGAGCAAGGCGCCGACCTGTGGCGCTGGCTGGACGAAGGCGCGCATTTCTATGTGTGCGGAGATGCGAGCCGAATGGCGAAGGATGTCGATGCCGCCCTCAAGGAGATTGTCGCAACGCATGGCGGGATGAACGCGGACAGGGCGGCGGACTATGTTGCCCAGATGGCCCAGGAAAAACGCTATGTCCGCGATGTCTATTGAGCCGCGCGAACCGGGCCCGCGACGGTGAGATGATTTTTAAAACTCTCTGAGAACCATCTTTCGAACGATTCCCCGGCATATTCGCTGCTATGAGCCGGCCGCTGGAGAAGCGCCTTGAAGGTTTTCGCCCGACTCTATGCGAACACCGGATTGGCTGCGTCATAAGCCTTGCGCTCGGCTTCCGCGCCCAGCGATACCGGCGCGGCCATAACTTCGCTTTGCAGAAGGTCCAGCAGCTCGTTTAAAGGCGGATCCTCTGGATTTTGGATCACAATGAATTATCGCCATTCCTTCCATGCTGGCAACAGCGCCGATGTCGTCAAGCACAGCCTCCTGATCGCCCTCGTGAGGGCCTTGCAGCACAAGCCGGGCGCGCTGACCCTGATCGACACCCATGCCGGTTGCGGGCTGTACGACCTTGGCGGCGACGAAGCCCAACGCACTGGCGAGGCCATGGGGGGCGTGCTGCGGGCCTTTGCCGACCCGAACCCCTTGCTGGACGACTATCGCGCCGCCGTGCAGGCCGTGAACGGGGGCGGCGAACCGCAGCTTTACCCCGGCTCGCCACAGTTTCTGGCGCAGCTTTTGCGCCCGCAGGATTTGCTGATCCTGAACGAAAAGCACCCGGAAGACGCTTACGCCCTGCGCGGCGTGATGCGGGGCACCGGCGCGGCCGTGCATGAACGCGACGCCTATGAACTCTGGCTGGCCATGGTGCCGCCCCGCACCGCGCGCGGCGTGGTGGTGGTCGACCCGCCCTACGAGCAGACGGACGAACGCGCGCGCATCACCGCCACCCTGGCCGCCGCTTATCGCAAATGGGCGCATGGCGTGACGGTGATCTGGTTTCCGCTGAAAGACAGCGCCACGCATTGGCAGTGGAAGAAGCAGTTACGCAAGCTCGGCATCCCGAAATTGCTGCTGGTGGAGCATTGGCTATACGATAGCGAGCAGCCCGGCATCTATAACGGCGCGGGCCTCTACATCATCAATCCGCCCTACGCATTCACGCAGGCGCTGCCGCCCCTGCTGGAAGCGTTGCGCGCGACGTTGGCGCCCGAAGGGCATAAGGGCGAGATTATATCCGGCTGGTTGGGCGATTGAAATTAGCTCCCTCCTATCCTTCAAGGAACTGAACGAGCACCCATGACGCGTTGATTGCCGTTGCGCTCGCGTCGGTGACCAGAATGCGCTTCCTTGAAAATTGTGTCATCGAACTTCTCCTCCCGTTTCGCCTATCCCTCAGCCGATGCCGATGATGCCCTTCTCCCCGGAAAAATCGGCGGCAGTGACGGACACCCCGGCGATGTCTCCGCATGTGTCCGCTCCCGCTTTCGATAGCTGAAACGCCACTCTCCATCGGCCCCGCGCACATACGCTGCCTGACGAAAAAATCCGGCGACATTACCAGGAGGAACGCGCCACCCCCGAACTCGTTCTGAACCTGAAACCAGATCGAAGACGGAAGCTTGGGACAGCGCATGAGGGGCAATGAGACTGCGGGCTATCACGGCGCCATGACAGGCGAAACGGATACCATGTTCGATGAGGCGCAGGCACCGCGCCGTTCCGGCTCGCCGCGCGAACTCAAGCATCTGCTCGGCATCGTGGTCGCGGGCCTGTGGCCGTCCGACCCGGACACTGTCGCGCAGGAGGCGCTGCGCGAGCGCATTGGCGCGGACGATGTGTTTCGATCGCTGAGCGCAATGACGGCGGCGCTCGGCGACCGGGCCGCGTGACGATGGCACGCGTGCATCGCCTGACCGGCATGGCGGCCGCTGCGGGCATCGTCCTGCTCGCGGGCTGCTCGGAGCGCAAAAGCGCCGCACCGCCGCCGCGTGCCCATGATCCCATCCCCATCCCCGAGGAAAGCTCGATCCTTTCCATACCCATCGACGCCGATCCGGAGATGCTGCGCCGCGCGCTGGACGAGGCGATCCCACACACGCTCTGGACGATCGACAAGGCCGAACAGACCTGCGTCCCGCCCGCGCGGGTCAAGATCTTCGGGCGCAAGCTCAAGGTGACGCCCGCCATAGGCTGCACCATCGTCGGCACCGTCACACGCGGCCCCATCGTGCTGCGGGGCGCGGGTGAGGACATCGTAGCGGATGTCCCGATCCGGGCGAAGATCAGCGCCCGCGATGTCGGCGGCGTGCTGAAGGGCAAGACAGCGACCGGCAGCGCCATGGCCCATGCGCGCATCCGCCTCGACCTGTCACCCGACTGGCAGCCGCGCGCCACCGTCCGGCTGCACTATGACTGGACCGCCGCGCCCGGCATCGACTTTCTCGGCCAGCGCATCACCTTCACCGAAAAGGCGGATGAAAAGCTGGGTCCGATCGTCGCGAAGCTGGAGGCCGACCTGCCCCGCAAACTGGCGCGGGCCGATCTGCGCGCACAGGTTCTTCCCCTGTGGCAGCGAAGCTTCTCCGTGATCGAGCTGAATCGGGACAAGCCGCCGGTCTGGATGCGCGTATCTCCGCGCAAGCTCATCTACGGCGGCTATCGGGTGGATCGGGGACGCCTGCGCCTCAATCTGGGGATGGAGGCGCTGACGCAGACCTTTGTCGGACCAAAGCCGGATGCAACAAAACCGACGCCGCTCCCGCCCCTGACAAAGGCGACACCCGACGACCGCTTCCGGTTCTTCATTCCGGTCATCGCCGACTATCGGGAACTGGAGCCGGTCATCCTGCGCGCGCTCGTCAAACGGTCGCGGCGTCCGTTCGACCTGCCCGGCCTTGGTCCCGTGAACGCCCGGTTTGAAAAGGTCATGGTCTATGGCACGCAGGGTGGCCGCATCGCGGTCGGCCTCTGGGTCGGTGCGCATCTCGCTTCCGACAAGGGCTCACAAACGCGCGGACAAATCTGGGTGGAAGCCAAGCCGGTCAACGCACCCGGCTCGTCCCGCATCCAGTTCACCGACCTCAAGGTCACGGGCGATACTGATGGCGTGAGCGGCGACCTGCTGCTGGCGCTGGGTAACAGCCCCGGCGTGTCCGGCATGATCGCAGATGCGCTCGTCCAAAATTTCGCACATGATCTGGACGACCTGCTCCGCAAGGTCCGCCATGCGGTCGAGCGCAAGCAGACCGGCGACTTCACCATTGAGGCGCAGATCGCGTCAGTGCAAACTGGCATCATCCGCGCTTATGGCGAAGGCTTGTACCTGCCTGTCCGTGCCATAGGCACAGCGCATGTCATCTACCGACCGCAGGACGACCGGTCGACCAAACGAGCGACACGTCGTGCCAGATAATTGTGCGGCTTGGTGCAGCTGTGCCACGATTGAGGCTGGTCACATCACGACCCCGGCGGACGCCTGCAACTCGTCGCGCAGACCGTTCTCCATTCCCGTGGTCAGCAATCCGACAGACCATGGCCGTCAAAGCCGCGCCGTTGTAGTACGCGGTGTAGCCAGCAGCAAGTTTGTCTCCGATGCTCCGATGCCGGATACGAGGCGGATGCGGCGCAGGACCGCATCGAATTCGGTAAGGGTGTTCGTTCCCAGTTCGACGAGGATATCCCACCGGCCATTGGTCGTGTGAATCGCGGACACTTCGGGAAAACCACCAAGGACATCGATGATACGGTCGGCCGCCCGCCCCTCTACTTCGATCGCCATGATACCGCGTACCGGCATCGCAATCGCATCGGATCGCAGGATGACGGTATAGCCCAATATGTCGCCCCGGCGCTCCATATGATCGATCCGCGAACGGACGGTGGCACGCGATATGCCGAGTTTGCCAGCAAGGTCCGACACACTGCATCGGGCATTCTGACGCAGCAGCGCAAGCAATCGGTGATCGAGATCGTCCATCTGCCGTTTTGATCAATTAATGCTTTCAATTTGATAGCATATACATTCCGATCTGCCAATTTTTACGATCCGTTCCGCCGCGTCCCGGTGCCATATTGAGGGCGAGGGAAATGGATCGACGACGTCATGGCCAATATCTCCATCACAGGCGCACCGGTTGAAGAAGGAACGGGTCGCAGAGGTTGCCGCTTCGGTCCTGCGGCTCTCCGCACGGCGGGCATGGCCCGGATGCTGGCGGCGGCAGGGCATAATGTGACGGACCGAGGAAATCTGAGGCCGGGAAAGGCCCTGCCGATTCTGCATCCCAATCCGGCCATCAGGTCACTTGCGGGAGTTGTTGCGTGGATCGGAGCCATCACCGCGGCGGTGTATGAAGCCTGCGCCGATACCATCCCCATCATTTTGGGCGGCGATCACAGCATTGCCGCCGGCAGCCTTCCCGCCCTTAATCGGCGGGCCACGGAGGAGAAACGAAAACTCTTCCTTCTCTGGCTCGACGCCCATTGCGACTTCCATACGCTCAATACAACGACGAGCGGCCATCTGCATGGCGTCCCCTTGGCCTATATCGTGGGCCGCACCGGATTCGAGGGCTATTTCCCAGCCAACCCCTTCCCGATTTCACCCGACCGTGTCTGCCTGATGGGCCTTCGCAGCGTCGATAGCGCCGAACGCGAGGCCTTGGCATCGACGGGCATCACCGTCCATATGATGCAGGAGATGCGCAACGGCCAGGCCATGAACCTGCTCCGCGCCTTTCTCGACCGCGTGTCACGGGAGGACGGCCTTCTCCACCTCAGCTTCGATATTGATTTCCTTGCCCCCGCCATCGCCCCTGCCGTTGGCACCCCCGTCGCCGGTGGCCCCAGCCGGCATGATGCCTTTGCGATGATGCGGCTGCTCGGCGAAAGCGGGCTGGTGCGCAGCGTCGACATCGCCGAACTCAACCCCTCCCTTGACGGCGACGGCCGCACGGCGCGGCTCATGGTCGAGTTGATGGCGACGCTGCTGTGTCCTCGCCCCCATCTTTCACTATCGGCCCGGAGTTTCGAGCCATGCCTGCAAAACTGAACGTCGTTCCCTTCGTCAGCGTGGACAATATGATGAAGCTCGTCCTGCGCATCGGCATGGAGCGGTTTCTGGTCGAGCTTGCCGCGTTCATCGAAGAGGATTTCATCCGCTGGCAGCAGTTTGAGCGCACCCCCCGGCTGGCGTCCCATAGCCCCTACGGCGTCATCGAACTCATGCCGATCTGCGACGCGGCGGCCTATGGCTTCAAATATGTGAATGGTCACCCCCGGAACATGCGCGAGGGGTTGCAGACCGTTGCGGCCTTCGGCGTGCTCGCCAATGTCGCGAACGGCTATCCGGTGCTGCTCAGCGAGATGACGATATTGACCGCGTTGCGAACGGCGGCAACCTCTGCCGTGGTCGCCCGCCGCCTCGCCCCGGCCGATGCCCGTGTGATGGCGATCATCGGCAATGGTGCTCAGGCCGAATTTCAGGCCGTGGCCTTCAGGGCCTTGGTGGGTATCGACCGGCTGCGTCTCTATGACATCGACCGGACGGCAAGCGTCAAATGCGCGCGTAATCTCCGCGGTTTCGGTCTGGACGTCGAGATATGCGATTCCGCCGAAGCGGCGGTGATGGGCGCGCAGATCGTCACGACGACGACGGCGGACAAGCAATATGCGACGATCCTGACCGACAATATGGTCGGACCGGGAATCCACATCAACGCTGTAGGCGGCGACTGTCCCGGCAAAACGGAGCTTCACGCCGATATTCTCCGCCGCGCCGATATCTTCGTCGAATGTGCACCGCAGACGCGGATCGAGGGCGAAATCCAGCAACTCGCGCCGGATCATCCCGTTACCGAATTGTGGGAGCTGTTGTCGGACAAGGTTCCGGGGCGCCGCGACCGCGGGCAGATCACCCTTTTCGATTCCGTCGGCTTTGCGATCGAGGACTTCTCGGCGCTGCGCTATGTGAAATCGCATCTTGATCGCACGGGGCTATACGAGGAACTGGATCTGGTTGCCGACCCGGACGATCCGCGCGACCTGTTCGGCATGGTGCTGCGCGCGGGACTCGCGAAAACGGCGGCGTAACAGGATAAAATAAGGAGCCCGCAACGCTGTTGCTTCCAATGCATTTATAAGAAGGAGGTTATTTCGTGGTTAGCCCCTGTTGGTACTGGTTCCTGCCGCGATACAGCCTATACTCGTAGTGAAGACTGCTGCTTCAGTGGGAGTCGAAAGATGACGAACAGTGATCTGTTTTCGAACTTCAAACAAAAGTTCGAAGAACGCCGTCAAGTTGAACTCAGCCTCGACGACTATCTGCGAGGGTGCAGGGCCGAGCCGCTCATGTATGCGGGGGCCGCGGAACGCCTCCTCGCCGCCATCGGCAAGCCAGAGATCATAGACACGGCCCAGGATTCCCGCCTCGGTCGCATCTTCATGAACCGAACGATCCGGATTTACCCCTCCTTCTCCAATTTCTACGGCCTCGAACAGACGATCGAGCAGATTGCATCCTTCCTGCGCCATGCCTCCCAGGGGCTGGAGGAACGCAAGCAGATCCTTTATCTGCTCGGCCCGGTCGGCGGCGGCAAATCCTCCCTTGCCGAGCGGCTGAAAGCGCTGATGGAGCAATATCCCGTCTATGTGCTGAAGGCGGGGGACGAGATCAGCCCCATTTTCGAAAGCCCGCTTGCCCTGTTCGACGCGGATACGCACGGGGCAATGATCGAGGACAGCTACGGCATTCCCCGCCGGTATCTGACCGGCATGGTCAGCCCCTGGTGCCGCAAGCGGCTGGACGAGTTCGGCGGGGACATCTCCCGTTTCACCGTCGTCAGGCTGATGCCGTCCCGCATTCACCAGGTCGCCATTTCGAAGACGGAGCCGGGCGACGAGAATAACCAGGACATCAGCTCGCTGGTCGGCAAGGTCGATATCCGCAAGCTGGAGATGCTGTCGCAGAACGATCCCGACGCCTACAGCTATTCGGGCGGGCTCAACCGGGCGAACCAGGGGATGCTGGAATTTGTCGAGATGTTCAAGGCGCCGATCAAGATGCTCCACCCGCTGCTGACGGCGACGCAGGAGGGCAATTATATCGGCACCGAGAATATCGGCGCGATCCCCTATACCGGCATCATCATGGCGCATTCCAATGAATCGGAATGGTCGAATTTCAAGAATAACAAGAATAACGAAGCCTTTATCGACCGCATCTACGTCATCAAGGTGCCCTATGCTTTGCAGGTGACGGAAGAACGGCATGTCTATGAAAAGCTGCTGCGCGAATCCGACCTGAACAAGGCGCCCTGCGCGCCCGGCACGCTGGACATGCTGGCGCGTTTTTCCGTGCTGACGCGGCTGCGCGAGCATGAGAACAGCAATCTTTATTCCAAGCTGCGCGTCTATGACGGCGAGATGCTGCGGGAGATCGACCCGCGCGCGAAGAGCATCCAGGAATATCGCGACGCGGCGGGCGTGGACGAGGGCATGGCGGGCATCTCCACCCGCTTCGCCTTCAAGGCGCTGTCGGCGACGTTCAACCATGACACGAACGAGATCGGGGCCGATCCGGTGCACCTTATGTATGTGCTGGAAAACATGGTGCGGCAGGAGCAGTTCCCGGCGGAGACGGAAGCCAAATATCTGGAGTTCGTCAAAGGCGAGTTGGGTCCGCGCTATGCCGAGTTCATCGGCAATGAGATCCAGAAGGCCTATCTGGAATCCTATAACGACTATGGCCAGAATCTGTTCGACCGCTACGTCGCCTATGCCGACGCGTGGATCGAGGATCTGGACTTCAAGGACCCGGACACCGGACAGCTGCTGGACCGCGAGATCATCAACCAGGAACTGACCAAGACCGAAAAGCCCGCGGGCATCGCCAATCCCAAGGATTTCCGCAACGAGGTGGTGAAGTTCGCGCTGCGCATGCGGGCGAGCAATGACGGGCGGAACCCGTCCTGGACGTCTTATGAGAAGATCCGCGAGGTGATCGAAAAGCGGATGTTCAGCCAGGTCGAGGATCTGCTGCCGGTCATCAGCTTCGGGTCCAAGAAGGACGGCGACACCGCCGGCAAGCATGACGAGTTCGTCGCGCGCATGGTCGAGCGCGGCTATACCGAGCGGCAGGTCCGGCGGCTGGTGGAATGGTATATTCGCGTCAAGCAGGCTGGTTGATGGAGGCGCTCGGGTAGCGATGCACATAGTCGACAGACGGCTGAACCCCGGGGGCAAGAGCCTGGTCAACCGGCAACGGTTCCTGAGACGAGCGAAGGCCTATGTCAGCCAGGCGGTGCGCGACAGCCTGAAAGACCGCAGCATCAAGGATCTGGCCAAGGAAGGCGAGATCGTCATCCGCAAGGACGCTATTCATGAGCCTACGCTGCATCGCGGGGCGAGCGGCGGGAACCGCGAAAGGGTGCTGCCCGGCAATCGGGAATTTCTGGAAGGCGACAGGATCAAGCGGCCAGACAATGGCGGTGGCGGATCAGGTGCGGGGGAGGGCGAAGGGGAGGATGATTTCCGCTTTGCGCTGAGCCGCGAGGAGTTTCTGGACCTGTTCCTGGAGGATCTGGAACTGCCCGACATGGCCAAGAAGCGGCTGGTCGCGGGCAAGGTCGAGGGGATCCGGCGCGCGGGCTATTCGACCGTGGGCACGCCGTCCAACCTGTCGGTGCCGCGCACGATGCAGAAGGCGATGTCGCGCCGGCTGGCGCTGCGACGGCCCAGTAGCGGGGACCTCCAGCGGATCGAGGACGCGATTGCGGAGATCGAGGCGCGGGCGAAGCCTCTGCCCGACGATGCCGTGGCGCTGGAGCGATTGCGCGAGCAGCGGGCGCATGTCGTGCGGCGGCGCAATCTGATCGCCTATATCGACCCGGTCGACCTGCGCTACCGCCGGTTCGAGCCGGTGCCGCGCCCGGTCGCGCAGGCGGTGATGTTCTGCCTGATGGACGTGTCGGGCTCCATGACCGCGCATATGAAGGACCTGGCCAAGCGCTTCTTCGCGCTGCTGCACCTGTTCCTGTCGCGCTGCTACGAACATGTCGAGGTGGTGTTCATCCACCATACCGACCGCGCCGCCGAAGTGGACGAGCAGACATTCTTCTACAGCATGGTGACGGGGGGGACGCTGGTGTCCAGCGCGCTCGACAAGATGCTGGAGGTGGCGCGGGAACGCTATAATCCCAACGACTGGAACATCTATGTGGCGCAGGCTTCGGACGGCGATACGCTGGCGTCCGACAACGCCAAGGTGGTCAACCTGATGCAGGACGATATCCTGCCGATGTCGCAATATGTCGCCTATCTGGAGGTGGGACGCGAGGAGTTCGCGTCGATCGAGGCGGCGACGTCGACGACCGGCCTGTGGGACGCCTATGAGCCGGTGATGACGGCGAACAGGCATTTCGCGATGCGCAAAGTGTCGCACCGGCGGGAAATCTATCCGGTGTTCCGCGAACTGTTCCAGCGCCGGGGCATAGGTGAAAGGGCGCGGAGTTGAGCCCGACCCTTGCCTCCGCGCCGCTGTTCACGGGCAGCGACTGGGATTTTTCGCTGATCAACCGCATCTACGACACGGTCGAGCCGATCGCGCTTAAGGAGATGAAGCTCGACATCTATCCCAACCAGATCGAGATTATCAGCGCGGAGCAGATGCTGGACGCCTATTCGTCGATCGGCATGCCTTTATTCTACAAGCATTGGTCGTTCGGCAAGCAGTTCGTCACCAATGAGATGCTCTATCGCAAGGGACTGCGCGGCCTCGCCTATGAGCTGGTGATCAACAGCAACCCCTGCATCAACTATCTGATGCAGGAAAACAGCGCGACCATGCAGACTTTGGTCATCGCCCATGCGGCCTTTGGCCATAATCATTTCTTCAAGAATAATTATGTCTTCAAACAGTGGACTGATGCGGAGGGCATTCTCGACTATCTGGAGTTCGCCAAGCGCTATATCGCAAGCTGCGAGGAGCGATATGGGCAGTTGGCGGTCGAACGGGTGCTGGACGCCGCCCATGCGCTGATGAACCAGGGCGTCCACCGCTATCCGCGCATCCGGCCCCGCGACCTGAAGGCCGAGGCGGAGCGGGAGGCGGAGCGGCAGGCCTATCGCGACCGCATCTATGACGATCTGTGGCGGACCGTGCCAGTGGGAGCCAAGGCCGACGCCGTGCCCGGCGAACAGCGGCGCGCGGCGCTTGGCCTGCCGCAAGAGAATATCCTGTATTTTCTGGAGAAGAGTGGGCCGCGGCTGGAAAGCTGGCAGCGCGAAATTTTGCGTATCGTGCGGTTGATCGCGCAATATTTCTATCCCCAGCGCCAGACCAAGGCGATGAATGAGGGCGCGGCGACCTATACCCATTATCGGATCATGACGACCCTGCATGAGCGGGGATGGATCACCGACGGGGCGTTCATGGAGTTCATCCAGTCGCACACCGGCGTCGTTTATCAGCCGACCTATGATTCCGGGCATTTCGGGGGCTTCAACCCCTATGCGCTGGGCTTTGGCGTCATGACGGATATCGAGCGTATCTGCATGGAGCCGACGCAGGAGGATCGCGAATGGTTTGGCGATATCGCCGGATCGCGCGATCCGGTCGAGGTGCTCAAGGATATCTGGGCCAATTATCGTGACGAAAGCTTCGTGTCGCAATATCTGAGCCCGCATTTGATCCGGCAATGGCGGCTGTTCAAGATCCTCGACCAGGAAAGCGAAGCGGAGTTGCGCGTCGACGCCATCCATGACGAACGCGGCTATCGCCGCATCCGCCGTGCGCTGGCGCGGGAACATGACATCGCCCGGCAGGAACCCGATATCCAGATCGTGGACGTGGACCTGGCAGGCGACCGCAAGCTGATGTTGGAACATCACGCGGCCGACGGCGTGCTGCTGGATGCGTCGGATGCGGCCATGGTGTTGCAGAATCTGGCCAATCTATGGGGATATGAGGTGGTGTTGAGCGAGGTCGATGCGGAGAGCCGCAAGGAGTTGAACAGCCATCGCGGCGCGCCGCAGGACGACTGGATACGCTGAAGCGGTGCAGGGCGCGGATGTGCGACTTGAATGGCCCAAGATTCCGGTTTTCATACGCGCCCGATGAGCGTAGATTTGCGCGGCTTTCGCGAGGCGTTCCGCGCCCGTTGCGGCGTGGTGCGAGCGAAACGAAAGCCTGCAGGACAGCAGGAGAACAGTTCATGACCAATGCCATAAGTGCGCAGGAATGTCTTGAGCGAGCCAGAATGCATGAACAGTTGGCGGCGACGACTGCGGATGCGTCAGCGCGCCTCATGCATAAGGCGATGGCCGCCGAATTTCGACGGCGCGCCGAAACGGGATCGATCGAGGCTATGCGCCCGGTTGTTCACAAGCCGACGATGGAGCTTTGCCCGCCGGTCAGTTGAGAGGATGGGTTTTCAGACTGCGGTGGGCGCGGCAGTCCGCCTCAGCAGGTAGACATCCATGATCCAGCCATGTCGCCGTCGCAATTGCGCGCGGCGTTCCATGATCTGCGGCCCGGCAAGCGCCAGCGGGCCGTGGGCGAGCGCCTGATGCTCCATGCCGAGATAGGCGCCCCACCAGATTTCCACACCCTGCGGATCGAGCGTCTGGAACGCGCAATGGCCGTCCAGCATGACGACGATGTCGTTGACCTGCGCCGGCCAGCCCTGTTCGCGCAGGCGGCGGCCTGTGGTGATGAGCACCGGTTCGGCGAGGCGGTTGAGGCAGACGCCATGGGCGGCGGTCAGCGCCTGGATGCTGGTGATGCCGGGGATGACGGTGACGGCGACATTTCCGTCATCCCCGCGGAGGCGGGGATCCATCTCCCGTAAGGATGGACGTGGCGCAGCCTCAGGAGATGGGTTCCCGCCTTCGCGGGAATGACGGTTATATGTAAGCCGCTCGGCGATGCGCAGGCTGCTGTCGTAGAGCGAGGGGTCGCCCCAGACCAGCAGGGCGACCGTGCCGCCCTGTGGCAGATGGCGGGCGATCTGCTCCATCCACAGCATCGCGATCGCATCGTGCCAGTCGAGGACGGCGTCGACATATGGGCCCTGATCGGCGCGTATGGGCATGTCGAATTCGACGACGCGGGTCGGGCCGGTCAGCACTTCGCCGCAGATGGCGCGGCGCAGGTCGATAAGGTCGGACTTTGCATCGCCCTTGCGGGGGAGGAGGATGAGGTCCGCCTCGTTCATGGCGCGGATGGCGGCGCGGGTCAGATGGTCGGGATTGCCGGTGCCGATGCCGATGAGGGACAGGCGGATCATGCGGCGCTGCTCACGAGATGGAAGAAGCTGCCGGTGACGTCACCGCGACGGGAGCCGGTGGAAGCGACGGCGCACCCTTGAGCGTCGGTGACGTGAGCGAGGGGTTCGTCGGGTTGTTCGATAACCGTTGAGTAATGAAATTCATGGCCGCGCAGTTCGGCCCCGACCGGATGGCCGCCCATGGGGGCCAGAAGGCGCGCGCGGCGATAGCCCAGATGCAGGCGGCGATCGGCGAAGCTGGTGACGAGGCCGAGGAGGCCGGCCATGCGATGCGGCTGTCCTGCTGCGTCGATGATCGTTTCGCCGAGCAGCATATAGCCGCCGCACTCGCCATGGACCGGGCGGTCCTGCGCATGGCGGCGCAGGCCGTCGAGGAAGCGGGTGGCGCTGGCGAGGCGGGGGGCGTGGAGTTCGGGATAGCCGCCGGGGAGCCATATGGCGTCAGCATGTGTGGCGGGCGGCTCGTCGGCGAGGGGGGAGAAGGGCAGGATTTCGGCTCCGGCGGCGCGCCAGCCGGTGAGGAGATGGGCGTAGGTGAAGGAGAAGGCGGCGTCCTGCGCGAGCGCGATGCGCTGGCCCGGCGGGGGGCAGGGAGGCCGTGGCGCATCGGCGGCCGGACGGGAGAAGGCGGCAGTGCGGATGACGGAGAGGTCGAGATGCGCGGCGACGCGGTCAGCTATGGCGTCGATCAGGCGGTCGGCATCCGGCTGTTCGCTGATCTGGACGAGGCCGAGATGGCGTTCGGGCAGCGTCAGTTCGGCGCAGCGGGGGATGGCGCCGAGCACCGGCATGGCGATGGCCGCCATCGCCTGGCGGATCATCTGTTCGTGTCGCGGGCTGGCGACGCGGTTCAGGATGACGCCCGCGACCGGCGCGTCGGGGCGCATGGTGCGGAAGCCGTGGGCGATGGCGGCGGCGGACTGGCTCTGGCCGGTGACGTCGATGACGAGCAGCACCGGCCAGCCGAGTGCGGCGGCGATGTCTGCGCTGCTGCCGTCGCCGCTGGCGCCGCGCGCAGGGGCTCCATCGAACAGGCCCATGACGCCCTCCGCTATGGCGAGGTCGGCGTCATGCGCGTTGGCGGCGAGGGCGTGGAGGAGCGCGCTGTCCATCGCCCAGCTGTCGAGGTTGAAGGCGGGCCGCCCGCTCGCGAGCTGATGATAGGCGGTGTCGATATAGTCGGGGCCGCATTTATAGGGCTGAACGCGCACGCCCTGCCGCATCAGCGCGCGGAGCAGGCCCAGCGTCACGGTCGTCTTGCCGGAGCCGGAGCGCGGCGCGGCGATGAGCAGGCCGGGCGTCATTCCTCGCCGCCTGCGAAGCGGGAGTCTGCGGAGGTCGGACGGAAGCGGCGGTCGTAGCCGGGGGCGTAGAGGCTGCTTTCGGCGAAGTCCCCTTCGCCCAGCACCGGGCCGACGAGGATGATGGCGGTGCGTTCGGGCCCGCCCGCCGCCTGTTCCTGCACCGTGGCGAGCGTGGCGCGAACGATGCGTTGGTCGGGCCAACTGGCGCGCCAGACGACCGCGACCGGGCAGTCGGGGCCGTAGAGCGGGGTCAGGTCCGCGACGACCTGCGCCAGATTATGGACCGACAGGTGGATCGCGAGCGTCGCGCCGGTCGCGCCGAAAGCGGCGAGCGTTTCGGCAGGCGGCATGGCGCTCGCGCGGCCGGGGGTGCGGGTGAGGACGAGCGACTGGCCGAGGCCGGGCAGCGTCAGTTCGGTCTCCAGCGCCGCCGCCGCCGCCGCGAAGGACGGGACGCCCGGCGTGATGGTGAAGGGGATGGCGAGCGCCTTCAGGCGGCGCAGCTGCTCGCCCATGGCGGACCAGACGGACAGGTCGCCCGAATGGAGCCGGGCGACATCCTGACCGGCGGCGTGAGCGTCCGCGAGGATGGCGATGATCTCGTCCAGGGTGAGGGGCGCGCTGTTGATGATCCGCGCATCGGGCGGGCAATGGTCGAGGATGGCGCGCGGAACCAGCGATCCGGCATAGAGGCAGACCGGCGAGGCGGCGATCAGGTCGCGGCCCCGCAGGGTGAGGAGGTCGGGCGCGCCAGGGCCAGCGCCGATGAAATGGACGGTCATGCGGGGGCTCCTTGGGCGAGGGCGCAGGTCGCATGGCCTTGGCGCGCGATGACGCGCCGGGACAGCAGGGTCGCGCCCGGTCCCGCGGCGATCAGCGCCACGGCTTCGGCCACGCTGCCGGTGCGATAGGCGGCGAGGCTGGCCGGGGATATGGTGGGGGTAGGGAACCCCTCGATCTGTAACGGGTCGATGAGGATCAGGTTGAGGTTGAGCGCGCGGGCGAGCGGGGCGAGCAGCGGCGCCTTATGCGACAAAGTGGCGAGCGCGGTCATGGGCGGGCCTTTGGGGAGGGCGTTGAAGGCGGCGCGCAGCGCGTTTTCCTCCGTGCCGTTGCGGCAACCGAAGCCGGCGACGATCATAGGATGACGCTCCATTGGACGAGCGGGTAGGCGGCGCGCCATCCGCGCTTGCCGCCGAGGGGCGCGGCGCTGGCGATGTCAATGCGCAGGAGGTCGCCGCCGCGCCGGGCGTGCCATTGGGCGAGCAAGGCTTCGGATTCCAGCGTGACGGCGTTGGCGACGAGGCGGGTGGGGCCGCCAGGGAGAGAGAGAATCGCCTCCAGCAGCGTGTCGCTGAGGCCGCCGCCGATGAAGATGGCGTCGGGCTGGACGCGCCCTTGCAGGATGGCGGGGGCGCGGCCTTCGATCAGGGTCAGGCGGTCGGCCCCCAGACGGTCGGCATTGGCGCGGGCGCGTGCGGCGCGGGCGGCGTCCGCCTCAAAGGCGATGGCCTGCGTCGAAGGGTGGCTGAGCAACCATTCGATCGCGACCGATCCGGAGCCTGCGCCGATATCCCACAGCGTTTCGCCCGGACGGGGAGCCAGCGCGGAGAGGGTGAGGGCGCGGATCGGGCGCTTGGTGATCTGGCCGTCATGGTCGAACCAGTCGTCGGCGAGGCCGCTCGCCTGGGGCATAGCGCGGCCCTCTCCGGCGACGGTCAGGCCGACGGCCACGGGATGAGCGACGTCGGACAAAGCGAAGCTGTCGGCGCGGGTCTGGCGGATGCGTTCGCACGGGCCGCCGAGCGATTCCATCACATGGAGGGTGGAAGCGCCGAAATCGGCCTCCGTCAGAGTGCCGGCGAGGTCTGCCGCCGCTTCGCCGTCGCGCAGCAGGATGATCGCGCGGCGTCCGGGCGTCAGGTCCGGGCGCAGGCGGCTGAGCGGCGCGGCGTGGAGGCCGTGGCAGGCGGTATCCTGAAGCGGCCAGCCAAGGCGCGCGGCGGCGAGCGAGAAGGTGGAGGGCGCAGGGTGGGCGATCCACTCGCCCGGTTCGAGGCGGCGGGTGATGCTGACGCCCGCGCCGAACCAGAAGGGGTCGCCCGACGCGAGCATGACCGTGGGCTTGCCCCGCCGCGCGAGGAGGGGCGCGATCCCGGCGTCGAACGGCGCTGGCCAGGGGAGGAGTTCGGCCCTAAGGGAAGGCAGCAGCGCGATGTGGCGGGGCGCGCCGGTGACGAAGGACGCCTGCTCCAGCGCGGCGCGGGCGGTGGCGGAGAGGCCCTCCACGCCGTCTTCACCGATGCCGATGATCGTCAGCCAGGGACCTTCAGCAGCCATGTCCAACATCCTGATTCTGGGTGGCACAACGGAAGCGAGCGCGCTGGCCCGCGCGCTGGCGGAGCGGGGCGACAGTGCGGTGCTGAGCTACGCCGGGCGCACCGAAAGCCCGCGCGCGCAGCCGGTGCCGGTGCGGGTGGGGGGCTTTGGCGGCGTGGCGGGGCTGGTCGACTATCTGGAACGGGAGCGGGTCACACATCTGGTGGATGCGACCCATCCCTTCGCCGCGACGATGAGCCGTCACGCCGTTGAGGCGGCGCGGCTGGCTGGCGTGGAGACCATCATGCTGACGCGGCCCGCCTGGGAGGCTGGCGAGGGGGACGACTGGACTCATGTCCCTGACATCGCTGGCGCCGTGGATGCGCTTAGCGGGGAGGCGCGGCGCGTGATGCTGGCGCTGGGGCGGATGCATGTCGACGCCTTCGCCGCTCAGCCGCAGCATCATTATATACTGCGCTTCGTCGATGCGCCGGACGCGCCTCCTGCGCTGCCTCGCCATCATCTGGTCGTGGATCGCGGGCCTTTCACGGTGGAGGGGGACATAAATCTGATGCGCGAGCAGGGCGTCGAACTGGTGGTCGCCAAGAATGCGGGAGGGAGCGGGGCGCGGGCGAAGATCGATGCGGCGCAGGCGCTGGGCTTGCCGGTCATCATGATCGACCGGCCCGTATTGCCGCAGACGCGGGTCGCGCATGAAGTGGACGAGGTGCTTCACTGGATCGATCATAGGGCCGAACGCGGCGTGTAGAGGATCGGGCGGCCGGGGCGCTCGATCAGGCGGGTGCGACTGGACCCGACGATGACCATGGTGCGCATGTCGGCCATGTCGGGGGTGGCGTCGGCCAAGCGGACGATGCGCAGTTCCTCCTGCGGCGTGGAGACGGCGCGGGCGAAGAGGATGAGGCGGTCGGCTTCGCATTCCTCCCCCAGCACGGCGAGGGTCCGGGCGAAGCCTTCGGGACGGGAGTGCGAGCGGGGGTTGTAGAAGGCCATGGCGAAATCGGCCTGCGCGGCGAGGCGGAGGCGGCGTTCGATGAGCGGCCAGGGCTTGAGGTTGTCGGACAGGTTGATCGCGCAGAAATCATGGCCGAGCGGCGCGCCCGCCCGCGCGGCGGCGGCGAGCATCGCGGTGATGCCGGGAAGCACGCGGATGTCGAGGCCGCGCCATTCTTGCGGGCCAGCCTCCAGCGCTTCGAACAAAGCGGAGGCCATGGCGAAGACGCCGGGATCGCCCGAGGAGGCGACGACCACGCGCTTGCCCGAAGCGGCGAGCGTCAGGGCATGGATGGCGCGGTCCAGCTCGACGCGGTTGTCGGTAGCGTGGCGGGTGAGGCCGGGGCGGTCGGGGATGCGATCGACATAGGGAATATAGCCGATGAGGTCGGTCGCCTGCGCCAGCGCCTCGCTCACTTCGGGCGTAATCATGGCTTCCGCGCCGGGACCCAGCCCCGCCACTGCGACCCATCCGCTCATGGCCGCCGCCCCTGCCCATGGATCAGCAGGATGGAGAAATAGGCGGTGACGGCCTGCGCTTCGGCCAGCGGGGTAACCTTCTGGTCCTCCATGGTCGCATATTCGACCAGCCAGGCGCAGTCCTGCTTGCCCGCCGCTTCCACCGCGCGGCGCAGCTTGGGCAGGTTGCGGCCGATCTTCATGACCACAAGCGCATTGGTGTCGTGAATGCGGCGGGCGAGTTCCTCTTCGGGAAGGGTCGCCATCAACACGGTGAGGACATCGTCGCCCCAGCTGATCGGCGCGCCGCTGGCGGTCCAGGCGCCCGACATACCGGTGATGCCGGGGACGATGCGGACCGGGGCGAGCGGCGAAAGGCGGCTGTGGAGATGCATGAAGCTGCCGTAGAAGAAGGGGTCGCCTTCGCACAGGACGACGACATCCTCGCCATTTTTCGCGAGCGCGTGGAGATGGTCCGTGCAGTCGGCGTAGAAGGCGGACAGGCAGGCATTGTAGCGGGGGTCGGCGACGGGAATTTCGGTCGTCACCGGATATTCCATCGGAAATTCGATGACGTCCGGGCGCAGCATCCCTTCGACGATGCGGCGGGCGTGGCCCGAGCGGCCCGCCTTGCGGAAATAGGCGATGTGGCGGGCGGAGCGGATCAGGCGGTCGGCGCGGACGCACATCAGGTCCTGCGCGCCGGGGCCCAGGCCGACGCCGTGGATGGTGCCGAGCTTGTTCATTCGGCGGCGCTCGCGATTGCGTTGACCGCGGCGACGGTGATCGCGCTGCCGCCCATGCGGCCTTCGACGATGCAGCAGGGGACGGGCTGGTCCCGCCACAGCGCTTCCTTCGACTCCGCCGCGCCGACGAATCCGACCGGGCAGCCGATGATGGCGGCGGGGCGGGGGCAGGCGGGGTCTTCCAGCATGTTGAGCAGGTGGAAGAGCGCCGTGGGCGCGTTGCCGATGGCGACCAGCGCGCCCGCCAGATGGGGTCGCCACAGTTCCAGCGCGGCGGCGGAGCGGGTGTTGGCCATGGCGCGGGCGAGGTCGGGCACTTGCGGGTCGGGAAGGGTGCAGAGGATGGCGTTGTCGGCAGGCAGGCGGGCGCGGGTGACGCCTTCGGACACCATGCGCGCGTCGCAGAGGATCGGCGCGCCGGCCTCCAGCGCGGCGATGGCGGTCGTCGCGAAGGTCGCAGAGAAGCGGATATGGGGCGCGAGGCCGACCAGCCCGGCGGCGTGGATCATGCGGACGGCGACGCGTTCCTCCTCCCGGGTGAAGCGGGCGAGGTCCGCCTCGGCGCGGATGGTGCGGAAGGACTGGCGATAGATTTCCGCGCCGTCGGTTTCATAGAGATGCGGCATCAGGAGGCTCCGAGGAGGGCGATGATCTGGTCGGGATGGAGCCCGGCATGGATTGGCGGCGCGCCTGCGCGGGCGTGATGGGCGAGGTCGAAGCAGCCTTCGCGGCCGGTCAGGACGACGACGGCCGGTGCGGGATGCGCGCAACCCTTGGCGCAGCCCGACACATGGAGGCCGGGAACATGGGGCGCGAGGCGGGCGGCGAGATCGCGGGTGGCGACGCTGGCCTGCGGGCAGGCTGGCGCGCCGGGGCAGGCGTGGGCGGCGAGCCGGGGGTCGGCGGGATCGTCGGAAGGGGCTTCGCCGCCTTCCAATATGAGGCCGCGCCATGGGGTGAGGCGGACGGCCTGCACGTCCTCGCTTAGCCTTTCGATCAGCGCGGCGGCTTCGATCCGGCCAAAGGGCGCGGCCATGAAAGGGCCGGGCATCAGGGCGCGGGTGGCGGCGCGCGCTCGGGGCGGGGCGGGGGCTTCGCAAGGCGCGGCGGGGAGGGAGGCGGCGTGACGGGCCATGCGCCCGGCCTGCGCGCCGCCGCTGGCGACGAACCAGCAGGCGAGCGCGATCAGGGCGTCGACGGCTCCCTCCGTGCTGATCGGCGTCCCGAGGGGACGGCCGTCGGCGCGGAGGATCAGGCCGCCGTTCGTTCCGCGTTCGATGCGGAAATCGGCGGGCGTGTCGTGGAGCGCGGGAGCAGGACCGGCGTCGATGGCGAAGCCCATCTTGGCGGGAAGGGGCGGCAGTTCGTCGATCCGGGCGGCAAGATTGCGGGCGATCGTCTCGGTCTCATCGCCGGGGGTCCAGTCCGGGTTGAGGATGATCAGCGGGCGGGCTTCGCGGGCGGGCTCCGGATCGGTGAGGCCGAACGTCACCAGCGATTGCATGAGGGCGTGGTGGCCTGCCTCCTCCACGCCTCGGATCTGGATCGCGGCGCGGTTGGTGAGGTCGATATGGCCGTTGCCATGGCGCAGCGCGGCGTCGCACAAGGCGAGCGCCTGGGCACGGCTCATGCGGCCAAGCGGCGGGCGCACGCGGACCAGCAGGCCGTCGCCCGCCATCATCGGCCGCCATGCGGTGGGGCACCAGCCGCGCACGGACGCGGCGGCTGACGAATCGACGGCGGAGCGCCGCGTCCTGTCCTGCACTGTTCACGCCCTCCACGCCAAAGCGACAACGGGCCGACGACGCACCCGCACGAAAATTCGTCGCTCCAACGGAGAACCGAGCCGTGACCATCCC
>DASVOF010000092.1:0-2486 GCA_036383495.1 Sphingobium sp.
AACCAATCCCGTCGTCCCGCTCCCTGGCGGCGGCGACGTGGCGACGGGCGGCGAACTGACGGGGACGGGAGGGGGAGGAGACTTCATCCTGCCGCCGATCGATCCGCCGCATCAGCCGGTGCTGGTGGAAGCAAGCGTCGATCCCCGCGCCCTCGCCGCTTTCCAGCCGGACTATCCCGGATCGATGATCCGCCAGGGCGCCGAAGGAACGGTCACGGTCCGCGTCACCATCGCTCCGGATGGGCGAGTGGCCGCCATCGAACGGCTGTCGGCGAGCGACGAGGCCTTCTGGCTCGCTACGCAGCGCCACGCCCTGCGCAAATGGCGCTTCCGCGCCGCGACTCGCGACGGGGTGGCCGTCGGCAGCAGCAAGGTGCTGACCGTCCATTTCCGTTTGACGGATCGCTAGGCGCCGGGGGCGAAGCATCGACGCTCGATGCTATGGGGTCAGTTTGGATTTTGAGGCGGCGGATTCCGCCTGGTTTTCGCCGCCCCGATCGCGGCGCCGAAAACTATCCCCAACGCAACCCCCATTGCGACGTTGTCAGTCGCCGCCCCGATGCCGGCCCCCAGCGCCACGCCGAGACCAACAAAGCCTGCTTTTGTTTTCATCAACGTCTCCCGTGCCTTGCGCCAAGCGTAGCACGACGCGCGGCGACTCGCGACGGGGTGGCTGTCAGCAAGGTGCTGACTTGACGGATCGCTAAAGCAACGTTCGGTGAATCCGGACTACCCCACCCCCGTTCGGGCTGAGCCCTTCGACAAGCTCAGGAGAGCCTTGTCGAAGCCTATCTCTTTCTTGAAGGGAAGAAAGGCCCTTCGACAAGCTCAGGGCGAACGGGAGTTAGGGCGTAACGTGCGGCGCTTGTCCGCCGCAGAAGCACCCTCCCACGAAGCGCCTTTTGCATCCCGCCCCGCCATATCCTATATGTCGGCGATGGCGATATTTCCCCGTCCGGCATCCCCTCGAAGCGCGCTTAGCGACCTGTGGACCTATTTCCGCGAGAACAGACCGCATAAATGGCCGTTGCTCGGCCTTTCGGCGGCCATCACCTATGTGATCATCTGGGCCTTCATCGTCGACGCCAACACCAACACCATGCCGACGCGCAACAAGATCATCTATGTCGAAAGCTGGGACGCGAACCGGTCCGACGCCACTGTGATCCTGCAACAGAAGATCGACCTCGCCAAGCGCGAGGCGGCGCTGCAGAAGCGGCAGAGGCAGATGCAGGGGTGGGCGGACGCATTCGACATCGACTGGCGCACGGAGGAAGCGCGCAATAGCGCCAGGCGCAAGGAAGCGCTGAAGGAAATCAACGCGCAACTCGATTCGCGCCTGGCCAAGGCGGAGGCGGCCGAAAAGGGCGCGCCGCAATCCCGCCAGCCCTGAAGGTGAGCCCGTCATGACGGCCGATCCCGCCGCCGACAGCCGCTTCATGGCGGCGGCTATCGCCCTGTCCGAGCGCGGGCGGGGACTTTCCACGCCCAATCCCAATGTCGGCTGCCTGATCGTCAGGGATGGCGTCGTCGTCGGACGAGGCTGGACGCAGAAGGGCGGGCGTCCGCATGCCGAGGCGCAGGCGCTGGACGAGGCGCTGGACCGCGCCCGGGGCGCGACCGCCTATGTGACGCTGGAACCCTGTTTTCATCTTT
Source organism: Sphingobium sp. (assembly GCA_036383495.1). Lineage (GTDB taxonomy): Bacteria > Pseudomonadota > Alphaproteobacteria > Sphingomonadales > Sphingomonadaceae > Sphingobium. The sequence goes on from DASVOF010000092.1 coordinate 1,657, forward strand.
CCGCGCGCGGGCCGCGCTGCGCCGACCTCGTGGTTCGGGCCGGGGTGGAGCGCGTGGTGATCGCTCTGCGCGATCCCGATCCCCGCACCGATGGGCAGGGCGCGGGGCATTTGCGCGCGCATGGCGTCGCGGTGGAAATGGGACTGATGGAGCGCGAGGCGGCGGCGGCGATGCGCGGTTTCGTGCTGCGCCAGACGCTAGGTCGTCCTGCCGTGACGCTGAAGCTCGGCCTGTCGCTTGACGGCCGCATCGCGCTGGCCGACGGCTCCAGCCGCTGGATCACGGGGGATGCGGCGCGCGCCCATGCCCATCTGGAACGCGCCCGCCATGACGCGATCCTCGTCGGCGGCGGCACCTTGCGCGCCGATGCGCCGCGTCTGGACGTTCGCCTGCCGGGCCTCACCGACCGTTCGCCCCGCCGCCTGCTGCTTAGCCGGGGCGATGCGCCGGAGGGGTGGGGGAGCATCGCGCAGCCGGAGGATATAGCCGCCCTCGCGGGCGTCGATCATCTGTTGGTCGAAGGCGGGGCGGAGGCCGCCGCCGCCTTCCTGCGCGCCGATCTGGTCGACCGTTTGCTGCTCTACCGCGCCCCGATCCTCATCGGCGCGGGACTTTCCGGTATCGGCGACATCGGCCTTGTCGATCTGACCGACGCGCATGGCCGCTGGCGGCTGACGTACGAGCGCCGGCTGGGCGAGGACCGGCTGGAGGTTTACGAGCGCGTGCGCAGCGCCTAAGCGAAGCTTGCAAAATTCAGTCAGGATATCAGGCCATGTTCACCGGCATCATCACCGACATCGGCGCCATCCGCTCCGCCGAGCAGCGCGGCG
>DASVOF010000093.1:0-21543 GCA_036383495.1 Sphingobium sp.
TCGATCACCGCCTGCGGCTTCTGCGCGGTGGCGGCGGTATCGAGGTAGTGCCAGGGGCGGCCATCGGCGGTCACCAGGCCGGGGAAATCGTCGCGGACGGAGCGGATGGGTGTCGCCCCCTTTTCCAAAATGGCGTTCACAGCATCGCCTCCAGCCGCAACAGCGCCGCTTCGGTCAGGCTTTCCTCGTCCACCGCGCCGGTGAAGGCCTCGGCAATGAAGGCCTGCAGCATAAGTCGCTTGGCCTCGGGCGGAGTCAGCCCGCGCGACTGCAGGTAGAACAGGCCCATCGCATCGAGCTCGCCCACCGCGCAGCCGTGCGCGCACTTGACGTCGTCGGCGTAGATTTCGAGTTCGGGCTTGGCATTGGCCGTCGCCGTGCGATCGAGCAGCATGGCCCGCACCGACTGTTCGGCATCGGTCCCGTCGCTGCCGCGCGCGACCGCGACCTTGCCGAGATAGGTACCGACCGCCTCGTTGCCGAGCACCGAGCGCACCACCTGCCGGCTGACCGCGTTGGGTGCCTCGTGGCTGACTTCGGTGACGATCTCCAGCGTCTGCGCGCCCGAACCGAGCTGCGCCGCGCCGAGCGTGAACCGCGCGCCCTCGCCCAGCCGCGCCTCGACCGCGATGCGGCCGAAGGTGTTGCCGGCGTTGAGAATGCGCAGGTCGAAGGCAGCTCCGGCTTCGACTTCTATCACCAGATGCCGCGCGACCGCGCCCTCACCCTGTTCGACGACGCTCAGCGACGTGCTCTGCCCGGTCGGCACGAGAATTTCCTCGCGCGCGATCGGCCAGACGCCGGCCAGCGCATCTATGTCCGAATAGCGGAACGCTTCACTTTTGCGCGTGGGAAGAGGCGCGAGTTCGCTCACGCTACCGCCTCATAGCCTTCTTCTTCGAGCTGGAGCGCCAGCTCCGGCCCGCCGGTCTTGACGATGCGGCCGCCGGCGAGGACGTGGACGAAGTCGGGCTTCACGTAGTCGAGCAGCCGCTGGTAGTGGGTGATCAGCAGCACGCCCTTGTTCGGCTTGCGCATGATCGCGTTGATCCCCTCGCCGACGATGCGCAGCGCGTCGATGTCGAGGCCCGAATCGGTCTCGTCGAGCACGGCGAACTTGGGATCGAGAATGCCCATCTGGACCATCTCGGCGCGCTTCTTCTCGCCGCCCGAGAAGCCAACGTTCACCGGGCGCTTGAGCATGTCCATGTCCATGCGCAGCAGCGCCGCCTTTTCCTTGGCGAGCTTGAGGAATTCGCCGCCCGACAGCGGCTCCTCGCCGCGCCCGCGGCGCTGGGCATTGGCCGCCTCGCGCAGGAACTGGACGAAGGACACGCCCGGGATCTCGACCGGGTACTGGAAACCGAGGAACAGGCCGGCGGCGGCGCGCTCGTAAGGTTCGAGCGCCAGAAGATCCACCATATCCTCGTCACCCCGGACTTGATCCGGGGTCCCGCTGCCTTCCGGCGCAGCGTCCGCCGCCAAGCGGGACCCCGCGTCAAGCGCGGGGTGACGGTAGGGGGAGAAGCGCACCGAACCGCCGGTCACCTCGTAACCGGGCCGGCCGCCGAGCGTGTAGCCGAGCGTCGACTTGCCCGCGCCGTTGGGTCCCATGATCGCATGGATCTCGCCCGCGTTGACGGTGAGCGAGAGGCCTTTGAGAATCAGCTTGTCGGCAACGGTGGCCTGGAGGTTGTCAATCTTGAGCATGGTCATCTCTAATAGTCCCGCCGCGCGCGGCCGGGATTGGCGGGCCGCGCGCGGACGCGGCGCTCGTCGTAGTTTTTCTTCATCTCCGCGATGATCGCCTGGACCACGCCGGCGGTATCGTCGCGCACTTGCGCCGCGGGATAGCGCAGCACCTTGATGCCGACTTCGGCGAGGTTGCGGTCGCGGCGACGGTCGATCTCGGCATTGGCATCGGGCTCGTCGATCTCGACCGCGAGCTTGAGCGAATGGCAGGCGAAATCGACGATCGCCGAACCGATCACCACCTGGCGGCGAAAGCGGTACTTGCCGAGCTCGGCCGCAACGAGCGCCTCGGCCAGCAGCACCTGCGCCTCGGTCGGATTGCGCCGCATCTCGCGCGCAGTGTCGTGGAGCGTATCGAGCCGCGATTCGGCAATGTTCCAGCCGCGGCCCTTCTTCTGCAGGGCCGGCGCTTCGGTGCGCTCCTCGGGCGGGACGATGGAGAGGGTCTTTTTCACTTCGCGACCCTCTTCAGCTTTGCGGGGCCTGCCGTCTTCATCGGGTTCTGGGGCATGACGTATTCGTGCGATTGCTCCGAAACCGGCGCACCGTTGATCATCGGTTGCCTGTTATCCGGCGCGGGCGTTTTGCCATCCCGCCCGAGTTTGAGTTCACCCCGCCGTTCCAGGGCCCACGAATCCCAAGGATCGCCATCGCCAGCGCTCATCCCACGCTCCCTTCGAGCGAAATCCCCAGCAGCTTCTGCGCCTCGACCGCGAACTCCATCGGCAACTGTTGCAGCACTTCCTTGGCGAAACCGTTGACGATCAGCGCCACGGCCTCTTCCTGGCCGAGCCCGCGCTGCATCGCGTAGAACAGCTGGTCGTCGCTGATCTTCGACGTCGTCGCCTCATGCTCGATCTGCGCCGACGGATTGCGCACCTCGATATAGGGCACGGTGTGTGCGCCGCACTGGTCGCCCAGCAGCAGGCTGTCGCACTGGGTGAAATTCCGTACGCCCTCCGCGCCCGGCGCGACGCGCACCAGGCCGCGATAGGTGTTGTTGCTGCGGCCCGCACTGATCCCCTTGGACACGATGGTCGAGCGCGACCCCTTGCCATTGTGGATCATCTTGGTGCCGGTGTCGGCCTGCTGCATATTGTTGGTCAGCGCAACCGAGTAGAATTCGCCTACGCTATTCTCGCCGTTCAGCACGCAGCTTGGATATTTCCACGTGATGGCGGAGCCGGTTTCCACCTGGGTCCAGCTGACCTTGCTGTTGCGGCCCTGACACAGCGCCCGCTTGGTCACGAAATTATAGATGCCGCCCTTGCCGTTCTCGTCGCCCGGATACCAGTTCTGCACCGTGGAATATTTGATCTCCGCATCGTCCAGCGCGACCAGTTCCACGACAGCGGCGTGGAGCTGATTCTCATCGCGCATCGGTGCGGTGCAGCCTTCGAGATAGGAGACGTAGCTCCCTTCGTCCGCGACGATCAGCGTGCGTTCGAACTGCCCCGTATTTTCCGCGTTGATGCGGAAATAGGTGCTCAGCTCCATCGGGCAGCGCACGCCCTTGGGAATGTAGACGAAGGTGCCGTCCGAAAAGACCGCACAATTCAATGTAGCGAAATAATTGTCGTGCATCGGCACGACCTTCCCCATCCACTTCTTCACCAGATCGGGATATTCGCGCACCGCTTCGCTGATCGAGCGGAAGATGACGCCCGCTTCCTCCAGCTCCTTGCGGAAGGTGGTGGCGACCGAAACGCTGTCGAACACCGCGTCCACCGCGATCTTGCGGCTGCCCTTCACCCCGGCAAGCACTTCCTGCTCGGCGATGGGGATGCCCAGCTTCTGATAGGTCGCCAGGATTTCCGGGTCGACTTCATCCAGCGAGTCCAGCTCGACCTTCTTCTTCGGCTCGGCGTAATAATAGGCGTCCTGATAGTCGATCGGCGGGATGTTCAGCTTCGCCCATTCCGGCGCGTCCATCGTCTGCCACAGGCGAAACGCCTTCAGCCGCCAATCCAGCAGCCATTGCGGCTCCTTCTTCTTGGCGGAAATGAAGCGGACGGTGTCCTCGTTCAGCCCCTTGGGCGCGAAATCCTGCTCGATGGCCGACGACCAGCCATGCTCATAGGTGGAGGCGCGCTCGGCGGCCTCATGCGCTTCGAGATTGCGGATCGTGGTCGTTTCTTCGGTCATGCCAATTCTCGCGTCAGGCTGGCGATCGTGACGCCCGCAAGCGCGGACCGGATCGCATCATTCGCCACATTCATATGCAACCGCACCCGGCAGTCCTGCTCCAGCGTACAGTCATGCGCGCCATGTTCGGCGCAGGCGGTCATGGCGATGGGGCCTTCCACCGCCTCCACCACGTCCGCCAGCGTGATCGCGGCGGGCGGGCGGACCAGCCGCACGCCGCCGCCGGTGCCCCGGCTCGATTCGAGCAGCCCCGCCGCCGACAAACGGCTGACCAGCTTCTGCGCGGTAGGCAGCGGGATGCCCGTTTCGGCCGCAAGCGTGGTCGCGTTCATTTTGGCGGCGCCGCAATGACGCGCGGCGGCGGCCATCAGCACCACGGCGTAATCTGCGAAACTCGACAGCTTCATTGCGAACCATTCTCAAATCGGATCGAATCAATCCGATTGCGCATTTGGGCCCGCGCGCCCGCCGAATCAAGGCATTTTTATTGGGCGGCGGTTCAGCTGAACCGGTTCAGCACGGCGACGTCGGCGCCCAGCGACCGGCGCAGCAGGGTCAGTTGCGCGACGGCCGACGGCTCGGTCAGCAGTTGGTGCGGGGTCAGGCCGATGAAATGCTTGATCTCGCGAATGAAATGCGACTGGTCGTAGAAACGCCCATCCTCGCACAGCTCCTGCCAGCTTTCCTGATCGAGCGCGATCCGGGCGCTGCAACGGAGCGCCCGATATTTGCGCGCCAGCAGCTTGGGCGGGCAGCCATAATAGCGGTTGGCGATGCGCGCCAGTTGTCGGGGAGAAAGGCCGGTCGCGTCGGCCAGCGCCTCTATCCGCGGCGATCCGTCCGCCATGAGCCACGCATCCACCGCCTCCAGCAGCCGCCAGGTCGATTCGGGCAGCGGTTTCAGCCGTGCGGCGAGGAAGGACCAGCAGATCGCGGCGATGGCGTCGATATCCTCCATGCCCCGCAAATGGGAAAGCAGCTCCCGATAAGCGCCGCCCTGATCGTCGCCCAGGTCGCGGACCCGGTCGGCCAGCATGTTCGCGTCGCCACCCTGCAAGCTCACCCAGCCGGCGGGCAGCAGGGATATGCCCACGACCATCGCCGGCTCCTCCAGTTCGAACCGGGTCGCCCCCAGCGTCGGCCCGAGCAGGCAGATATCCGGCGTGGCCGCGACCGTTCCGTCATGGAAATGATAATCGCCGGCGCCGCTCAGCATGAAGCGCAACTGCGGAACGTCCGCCCGCGTGATATCGGAATAACGCTCCAGCGATTGCCTGAATATGTAAAGAGACCCAAAAAAGGATCGAAGCCGCTCAGGCGGCGGGACATATTGAAGTCGAACCGGGCCCTGAGCCCCATCTATCATGTAAGGGGCAGCCGCCGCCGGACCATCAGCGGCGGAGATACTTTGCGTCCCCCCGGACGTGTCGTTTCGATACCGCCCCATATTCACCCCGTGGACCTACTATGATGTTTATCCACGGCGGTGCAAGATGTTACTTTGCTTGCGTTAACTTTAACGCGCGACTCTCGGATTAAAAAAATGGCCCAGCGGTGTGAACCGCCAGGCCAGGAAAAAGGTCTCGTCGGCCATATGGCCTAGAGCCTTCGGGTCGCAGGGAAAGTCATACGTCCGAATTGGAGATGCTTGATTGGATGGATCAGACATTTATCGATCCGAAACAGGAATTTGTGGCGGAAATACCCCGACATATCGCGTTCTACGCCGACTGTTGCATCACAGCCACAGCGACTCGACGCCGGCGTTCCATGCTGGCATAGCGCCGCCATGTCCTACCGCCTGATCCGCCCCCTCTTTTTCGCCCTGGACGCCGAGCGCGCCCACCATTTGTCGATCGCGATGCTGCGCCTGATGCCGACGCCGCCCGCGATCCAGCCCGATCCCATGCTGGAGCAGACCGTCGCGGGCATCCGTTTCCCCAACCCGGTGGGGCTGGCGGCGGGCTATGACAAGGAAGGACTGGTCGCCCACAAGATGCACGGCCTGGGCTTCGGTTTCGCCGAACTGGGCACGCTGACGCCGCTCCCCCAGCCGGGCAATCCCCAGCCGCGCCTGTTCCGGCTGGTCGAGGATCGCGCCGTCATCAACCGCATGGGCTTCAACAATGGCGGCCAGGCGGCGGCGGCGGAGCGAGTCGCCAAGCGGCGGCGGCCCGGCGGTCCGGTGATCGGCATCAATATCGGCGCGAACAAGGAAGCGACGAGCGCAGGGCGCGCGACCGCCGACTATGTGACGGGCGTCGCGTGCATGGCGCCGCTGGCCGATTATCTGACGGTGAACATCTCCTCCCCCAACACGCCGGGCCTGCGCGCGTTACAGGACAGGGCGGCGCTCGACGAGCTGCTGGGCGCGGTGGTCGCCGCGCGGGGGGCGAACCGCACCCCCATTTTCCTGAAGGTCGCGCCCGATCTGGAACCCGCCGATGTGGAGGATATCGCCGCCGCCTGCCTCGATCACGGCATCGACGCGCTGATCGTGTCCAACACCACCGTCTCGCGCCCCGCCTCCCTGCGTTCGCGCGTCGCCGGCGAAGCGGGCGGGCTGTCGGGCGCGCCGCTGACCGACCTCTCGCTGCAACGGTTGCGCGATTTCCGCCGCTTGCTCGGCCAGCGGCTGCCGCTGATCGGCGTGGGCGGCATCGCCAATGCGGAACAGGCCTATGCCCGCCTGCGCGCCGGGGCCAGCCTGGTCCAACTCTACAGCGCGCTCGTCTATGAAGGGCCCTATCTGCCCCGCCGGATCAATGCGGGGCTCAAGGCCCTGATGGCGCGCGATGGCGTGAGGCATATCAGCGAGATAGTCGGCGTCGACGCCTGACCGAAGGCTTGCGGCGCGCAGGGCGGGCGATAGGGTGGCGCGCATGACATCCCGCCTCACCGGCCTGCTGGCCTCTCTCGCCCTTGTCGCCCTCTCCCCCGTTCCGGCCGCCGCGCGGGAGCCTGTCGCGCTCAACGCCGCCGTGTCCGCCGCCGATCCGCGCGCGGCGGCGGCCGGGCAGGAAATGCTGCGCCAGGGCGGCAGCGCCACTGACGCGGCGATCGCGATGATGCTCGCGCTCAATGTCGTGGAGCCGCATAATAGCGGCATCGGCGGCGGCGGCTTCCTGATGCATCATGATGGCGAGACGGGCGTGCTCGAATCGATCGACGGCCGCGAGACCGCGCCCGCAGCGGCCCGCCCGGACCGTTTCATGGGCGCGGACGGCAAGCCGCTATCCTTCCGGGACGCATGGCCGGGGGGCTATTCGGTGGGCGTGCCCGGCAATCTGCGCCTGGCGTGGGACGCGCACCGCAAATGGGGCAAGCTGCCCTGGCCCCGATTGTTCGAGCCCGCCATTCGTCTGGCGGAACAGGGTTTCGAGGTGCGCCAGCGGCTCGACACCGCGCTGAGAGCGGTCGCGCCGATCTGGGCCGATTTTCCCGAGATCCAGAAATATTTCTGGATAGACGGCGCGCCCGCCCCCATCGGCGCGACGCTCAAAAACCCGCCGCTCGCCGCCCTGTTCCGGCGCATCGCGGCCGAAGGACCGAACGCTTTCTACCATGGCGACAATGCAAGGATGGTCGCCGCCGCCGTCACCAGCGCGCCGAAAAACCCCGTGCCCATGACGGAGACCGACCTCGCCTCCTATCAGGCCAAGCCCCGCAAGCCGGTATGCGGACCCTATCGCGCCTACACCATTTGCGGCATGGGGCCCGCGTCGGCGGGCGGCATTACCGTGCTCCAGATATTGGGCATGGTGGAACGCTTCCCGCTGGCCGCTTGGGGGAAGGACGATCCGCGATCCTGGCACGTCATCGGCGAAGCCATGCGCCTCGCTTATGCCGACCGCGATACTTGGCTGGGCGATCCCGACTTCGTCCGCGTGCCGATCGCCGGGCTGATCGACCCGGCCTATCTCAAGCGGCGCTCCGCGCTCATCCAGATGGGCCGCGCGCTGGGCGGCTACCCGCCCGGAACGCCGCCCGGCGCTGAAGCGCGCACCGCTGCCCTGCCCCAGCCCGAAAGCGGCACCAGCCACTTCGTCGCCGTCGACCGCAATGGCGACATCGCGTCCTGGACCTCCACCATCGAAAGCTTCTTCGGCAGCCAGCTGGTCGCCAATGGCGTGATCCTGAACAACGAACTGACCGATTTCAGCTTCACCCCCGAAAAGAACGGCGCGCCTGTCGCGAACCGGGTCGAGCCGGGCAAGCGCCCGCTGTCCTCCATGTCTCCGACGATCGTCTATGACGCCAGGGGCAAGCCGGTATTCACCATCGGCGCGGCGGGTGGGCGGACCATCATCATGCAGGTCGCCAAGGCGCTGATCGCCCATTTCGACTGGGGCCTGTCCGCCCAGGACTCGATCGCGCTCGGCCTGCTATTCTTCAACGCCGATGGGCTTGTGCTGGAACAGGGCACGGCGCTGGAGGGGATGAAGGCGCCGCTCGAAGACTGGGGCCACAAGGTGACGATCGCGCCCATGGGGCTCAAGGCCAATGCCGCCGAGCGGACCGCCGACGGCCACTGGATCGGCGCGGCGGACCCGAGAAGTCCGGGCGTGTCGTTGCAGGAATAGCGCCCTCAACAGTCGTCACCCCAGCGGACGCTGGGGTCTCGGGAGGGGAAGCGCGACCTCGCCTGAGACCCCAGCGTTCGCTGGGGTGACGTGATTTTTACAGCTTCAACCCCGCCACATTGAACGCGAACGGAAAGCTCTTCTCCTTGGGCCCGACCACCAGGTCGACCTTCACCGTCCTGGCGTCCTTGATCGTCTCATAGGCCCTGGCGGCGGGCAGCACTTCGATGCCGTCCTTGTTCTCGGTCATCCGCCCTTGCCATTCCTGCGCCTTGCCGCCGCCGGCGGTCGCCGTCACGCGGCAGTTGGACAGGTCGCAACTGAAGGGCGCGCCGACCAGCTTGACCGTCACCTGCGCCCCGCCCTCGGCCAGGGGCTGGACCAGCAGGACGGAGAATGTATCCTCCGCCGTCATCGTCGCGACGCTGTTGGCGCTGCCGATATAGGCGACTTTGGCCTTGCCGCCCTCGCCGCCTTCATATTTCCATTGCTGGCCGATCTGCTCGCGCTGCGTCGGCCCCTCTTTCTCGGCGGGCGAGCAGGCCGTCATCAGCCCGATCGTCACCAGCGTCATCAGCCTGCGCATAGCGGCTCTCCTTCCCGTTACCGTTTCGCTCACGGAAGGAAGAACGCCTAGCCCGCGTCAGGTTTCCCCCTAATTGTAGCGCGCCGCCGTATCCCGGATCAGCGCGATCATGTTGGGGATGCCCTGCGTCCGGTTGGAACTGAGCTGGTTGCGAAGGTCGAAGGGGGCCAGCGCGCCTTCGATGTCGGCGGCGCTGATCGCGGTCGGCGTCTGGTCCTGCACGGTCAGCAGCACCAGCGCGATGATCCCCTTGGTGATGGCGGCGTTGCTGTCCGCCAGGAAATGCAGCCGCCCATCGTCGCGCACCGTGGGATAGACCCACACCGCTGCCGAACAGCCGCGCACCAGCGTCGCGTCGGTCTTGAGCGCGTCAGGCATCGGCTCCAGCGCCCGGCCAATATCGATCAACAGCCGGTAACGGTCGTCCGCATCCAGAAACTCATATTCCTCGTGGAGATCGGCAAGGGCGGGCGCTTCTTTCATACCCGCCATATAGGAAGAAAAGCAGCTCGCGAAAGCCGCTTTTCGTTCTTGCCCAGCGATCGCCTCGCCCCCAACCGTCATTCCCGCGCAGGCGGGAATCCATGTCGCCCCAATAGCCTGCGGAGAGATGGATCCCCGCCTGCGCAGGGATGACGAAAATTACTCCTACAGGTCGACGCCCGCAGCGATCGCCTCCAGCTTGCGGATGCGTTCCTTAAGGTCGGCCACCTCGATCCGCGTCGCGGCGGAGGGCGGCGCAGCCTCCTGCGTCCCTCGTTCCAGTTCGGCGCGCTTGAGGTCGAGCCAGCCATTCCAGCCGCGCAGGGCCGTGTTCGCGACGATGGTCAGGCCCGCAAGGGCGACGATCGCCATCGTGAAAGTGAAAAGGGGGTCCATCCTGTCCTCCCGATAAGGGATGGGAAACAACGTCAGTCGCGTTCCCTGAGCTTGTCGAATTCGCGCTCCAGTGCGCTCGTGCCGTCGGTCGCCAGACGCTCCAGCACCGCCACGCGGTCCTTCAACGCCTTGACCTCGGCGCGCAGCCGTTCCGCCTCGGGGTCAGGCGCCTGCCGAACGAATTCTTCACCCCGATGGCGGCGAACCACCCCATATTTGGCGCGGATGACGCTGGCGATGGCTGTGATGGCGACGATCGCGACCACCATTTCGAACGGGTTCATGGTCCTTGGTCTCCCTTAATCCACCCCGGCGCAACGGATCGGCGCGACTGGTGCGGTTCGTCAATTTTTCTATTTTAGCCGGACGGCCTGTCGATTTTTCGACCGGCGCAGGGTCCGTTCGATGAATGGCGGACCGCCTTTTTCAGCGGAGCCGGTCGATCTCCTGCGCCAGGCGCGTGTTGCGGCTGGTGTAATAGATTTCGATATCGGCGAGCCGCCGGTCGATGTCGCGGAACTTCGACCGCACGTCGCGGGTGGAGCGCGCCGGATTGGTGCGCACCCCCTGCCAGAATTTCTCATCATCGCGGTCGGCGTAGAGGCCCTGCGGCTTGTTCTCGGCGAAATAGGCGGCGGCGAAATAGGCGATCAGCGACCAGGGAAAGGCCCCCATCAGCGTCACCAGCACCGCGCCGACCCTGACCCAGACCACGTCGATCCCGCTATAGTCGGCGAAGCCGGAACAGACGCCCAGCCATTTGCCATTCTGCTTGTCGAGATAGAATTTGGTGCGGCGAGCGACCATTTTCAGTTCCTCCGGTCGAATTCAAAGGCGTCGTCGATCGACGGACGCGCGGGACGGAAATCGGGATTGTCGGCGGCGATGATCCGCTCGACCGTCTGCAACCTGTCCTCCAGCCGCCGGGCGAGCAGGTGCAGCTCGTCCAGCAGCTTTTCGTCCTCATCGGTGATCTTGGGCGCCTGCCGCCATTTGGTGACATAGTGCAGGATCAGCCACGGCATGCCGATGAACAGCATGCCGCAGATGAAGATCGGTAGAAACACATCCTCCATGGATCAGCCTTCCTTATTCATGCTGGCCTTAAGCGCGGCGAGTTCGGCATCGACCTTGTCGGCCGTCTTCAGCTCCGCAATCTCCTCCTCCAGCGTTTTCGGCTGCTGGCCCATCGCCATGGCGTCGGCGCGCCCTTCGGCCATGTCGACGCGGCGCTCCATCATGTCGAAGCGGGCGAAGGCCTCGTTCACCTTCTCGCCGGCATAGGCTTCGCGCAGCCGCAGGCGATTTTGCGCGCTTTCCATGCGCGTCACAAGGCTGTTCTGGCGGCTGCGCGCCTCGCGCAACTTGGCCTGCAACTTGGCGATATCCTCTTCCGCCGCCTTCAGCGCCTCGTCCAGCACCTCGATCTCCTGGACCAGTTGCTCGGCCATGTCGGCGGCCTTTTGCTTTTCGACCAGCGCCGCCTTGGCGAGATCCTCGCGGTCCTTGCTGAGCGCCAGTTGCGCCTTGTCGGTCCAGCTTTCCTGGAGCGCCTGCAACTTGTCGATATGGCGGCGCATCTCCTTCTGGTCGGCGATGGTGCGGGCGGCGGACGCGCGCACCTCGACCAGCGTCTCCTCCATTTCGAGGATGATCATGCGGATCATCTTCGCCGGGTCCTCCGCCTTGTCGAGCAGGTCGGTGACGTTGGCGGCGATGATGTCGCGAGTGCGGGAGAAAATACCCATCTGAACTTCACTCCTGGTGTAAACTGCAGCCGCCCTTATGCGAGATAGCGCAAGGCGGCGGGGCTGCTGTGGCACGCGAGCATGGCGGCCTCGCTCGCCCGCGCCGGACCGACCGCCGAAAGGATCATGGTCGATCCGAACAGGACGGAAGCGATGGCGACGGTGACGAACTGACCGATTGCGCGAGCCTTGCTATTGTCCTTTTCCATGACGAAACTCCCTGACCTTCAAAAACCGGGGCCGCCCGTTATGCGGCGGCTACGCCCTTTGCATTGCAGAAGCCGTGCCAAATTCCGGCAAGGGCGGAAAATCGCGGTTTTCATGCCCATGAGCGACTATGGATCACGATAGAGCTTGCCGAATGGTGGGAAATTTCACCATAAGTTGGCAATGGAAAAGAACACCCAGTTCATCGGCCAGTCGCTCGCCTTTCTGGATGCGGTCGAACAGGCCGGACGCGCGGCGGAACTCAACCGGCCGGTCCTGGTGGTCGGCGAGCGCGGCACCGGCAAGGAACTGATCGCCGAGCGGCTCCATCACCTGTCGCGGCGCTGGGGCGAGCCGCTCATCATCATGAACTGCGCCGCGCTCCCCGAAACGCTGATCGAGGCGGAACTGTTCGGCCATGAACAGGGCGCCTTCACCGGCGCGACCCGCGCGCGCGCCGGACGGTTCGAAGAAGCCGACGGCGGCACGCTGTTCCTCGATGAACTCGCCACACTGTCGATGGCGGCGCAGGAACGGCTGCTGCGCGTCATCGAATATGGCGAAGTCACCCGCATCGGCGCGTCGCGGCCCATGACCGTCGACGTGCGCATCGTCGCGGCGACCAATGAGGACCTGCCCGCCGCCGCCGATGCCGGGCGCTTCCGCCCCGACCTGCTCGACCGGCTGAGTTTCGAGGTGATCACCTTGCCCCCGCTGCGCGCGCGGGAGGGCGACGCGGCGGTGCTGGCCGATCATTTCGGCCGACGCATGGCCGCCGAGCTGGGCTGGCCGCAATGGCCCGGCTTTGCCCCCGCCTGCATGGCCGAGCTGGAGGCGCATGCATGGCCCGGAAACGTGCGGGAATTGCGCAATGTCGTGGAGCGCGCCGTCTATCGCTGGAACGACCCGGCGCGGCCGATCGCGGGAATCGTGTTCGATCCCTTCGCCTCGCCGTGGAAGCCGGGTCCGGGCGCACCGGGCCCGGCTGAAGCCGCCCCCGCTCCGTCAGCGCCCGCGCTGGACGGCGTCAGCGACCTGAAAGCCGCGGTGGACGGCCATGAAGCGGCGATCGTCGGCGCGGCGCTGGAACGCTACCGCTACAACCAGCGCGCGACCGCGAAGGGGCTGGGCCTCACCTATGACCAGCTTCGTCACTGCATGAAGAAGCATGGACTATCGGCTGGCTGATAATCCGGATCAGCGGGTCGGAACCGGCTCCGCGCCCGAATAATCGTAGAAGCCCCGGCCCGTCTTGCGGCCCAGCCATCCGGCTTCGACATATTTCACCAGCAGCGGCGCGGGGCGATATTTGGAATCGCCGGTGGTCGAGCGCAGCACGTTGAGCACCTCCAGACAGGTGTCCAGCCCGACGAAGTCCGCCAGCGTCAGCGGCCCCATGGGATGGTTGAGCCCCAGCCGCACGCCCGTGTCGATGTCGCGGATGCTGGCGATGCCTTCGCCCAGCGCGAACACCGCTTCGTTGATCATCGGCAGCAGGATGCGATTGACCACGAAGCCGGGGGAATCGAACGCCTGCACGACATATTTGCCAAGGCGATCGGCATAGGCTTCCACCGCCGCCACCGTCTCATTCGACGTCGCGAGCCCGCGAATGACCTCGATCAGCCCCATGGCCGGCACGGGATTGAAGAAATGCACGCCGATGAAACGCCCGCTGTCGGGCACGACCTGCGCAAGGCGGGTGATGGGGATCGACGACGTATTGGTCGCCAGGATCGCGTCGGGCTTCAGCAGCGGACCGACATTAGCGAAGATGGTGCGCTTGATATCCTCGCGCTCGGTCGCCGCCTCGATGATCAGCTGCGCGTCGGCCAGCGGGGCCATGTCGCCGCTGGGCCGGATGCGGGCGAGCGTCGCCTCGACCTCGTCGGGGGTGAGCTTGCCCTTTTCGACCGCCCTGCCCAGCTGGCGGGCGATGCCGACAAGTCCCTTTTGCGCGCGCTCCAGGTCCACGTCGCACAGGATCACGTCATAGCCAGCCTGCGCCGACACCTGGGCGATGCCCGAGCCCATCTGACCAGCGCCGATGACGCCTACGGTCCGGATATCGGTCATGCTATCATCTCCGTATAAAATCATTTTGCCGTCCCCCTAGCGGGTAGGGAGGCGGGGGGCCAGCGCTTTCCAGCGAAATGCCATAGCAGAGGCGCAATTAACCTAGGATAACGGATTCGAGAAGTGGGACGGAAAGCCCCCTCCACCCGGCAGGATGGTTTCGATCCCGACATTTCCTGCTTTGCGCGCCGCCCGCTTGATGGCTAAAAGGCCGCGCATGTCCGTTCCTGAGCCCATGCCCGCGCCGGCGACCGGAAGGTTCATCGACGCGGCGCATCACTTTCCCCTGCGCGTCTATTTCGAGGACACCGATCTGTCGGGCCTCGTCTACCACGCCAATTACCTGCGCTACATGGAGCGGGCGCGGTCCGACATGCTGCGCGTGGCGGGGATCGACCAGCGCGCCGCGCAGGAGGACGGGACGGGCGTCTACGCCGTCACCGACCTTAAGATCGCCTATCGCCGCCCCGCGCGGCTGGACGACGACCTGTTGGTGGAAAGCCGCGTCACCGCCGTCGGCGCGGCGAGTTGCGCCATTCATCAGAGAGTCAGGCGCGGCGAGGAAATACTGACCGACGGCGAAGTCACCGTCGCCTTCCTGACAAGCCAGGGCCGTCCCACGCGGCAACCCAAAGCCTGGACCGACATTTTCAGCCGTTTGATGAGAGGGGAAGACATCAACTCATGAGCCTTTCGATGCCCGCCATGGGCGCCGCAGTCGGCGCCGCGACCCAAGCCGCCACCATATCGCCGCTGGCCCTGTTCCTACAGGCGGACATCGTCGTGAAGGTGGTGATGCTGGGCCTGTTGCTCGCCAGCATCTGGACCTGGGCGATGATCATCGGCTTCAGCTTCACCCTGCGCAAGGCGAGCCGCCAGAGCAGCGCCTTTGAGGAGGATTTCTGGAAGGCGGAGGATATCGACCGCTTCTATGAAGCGCGCGGCAAGGCGGAGTTTCCCGCCGCCCGGGTGATGGCCGCAGGCGTCACCGAATGGCGCCGCTCCACCGCGCAGAAGGTGATCGACCGCGACGGCACGCGCGACCGCCTGTCGACATCCATGTCGAGCACCATCGCGCTGGAAGTCGACCGCCTGTCGGATCGGCTGAACATCCTCGCCACCATCGGGGCGGTCGCGCCCTTCGTCGGGCTGTTCGGCACCGTTTGGGGCATCATGCGCTCCTTCACTGCGATCGCGGCGGAACAGAACAGCTCGCTCGCGGTCGTCGCGCCGGGCATTGCCGAGGCGCTGTTCGCGACCGCCATCGGCTTGTTCGCGGCGATCCCGGCGGTCATCGCCTACAACCGCTTCAGCCACGGCATAAACCGCATGGAATCAAAGCTCACCCGCTTCGCCGACGGCTTCTATTCGACACTGAGCCGCGAGTTGGAGACGCAGCGGTGACGATGGCCCCCACCATCGTCATCCCAGCGAAGGCTGGGATCTCAGGCCTCACGCTCCGCCCTATCCGGCCTGAGATCCCAGCATTCGCTGGGATGACGGGGGGCGTGTAACATGGCCATGTCCGGACCTCCCTCCAACCGTCGTGGCCGTGGCCGCGCGCCGATGGCGGACATCAACGTCACCCCGCTGGTCGACGTCATGCTGGTGCTGCTCATCATTTTCATGGTGACGGCGCCGCTGCTCGTGACCGGCGTGCCGGTGAACCTGCCCGAAACGCGCGCCAAGGGGCTGGACCAGGACCAGAAGCCCAATGTCGTGTCGATCGACCGCGACGGCGGCATCTTCATCGACGACGCCGAAGTGTCCGACGCCGACCTGCCCGACCGGCTCGCCGAGATCGTGTCGGCCAACGCCGGCAATCCCGAACCCAAGCAGATTTTCCTGCGCGCCGACACCGCGCTCGATTATGGCCGGGTGATGCGGGTCATGGGCGAATTGAACCGCGCCGGCCTCAACAAGGTCGCGTTGGTCAGCACCGGCGCCGAGGACGGCGCCGCCGTCAGCCGCCGTTCAGAATAGGGGCCATAGGACTTGGCGATGGAGCGCGCGGAAAAGATCGGCCTTGGCGTGGCCACGGCAGGACATGTCCTGCTGTTCGGCCTGCTGTCTGCCGGCTTTCTCGCCACCCCCAACCCGCTGAAGCTGAACTCGCCGCCGATGGACGTCAGCCTGGTGGACGAGGTCGACCTGAAGTCGATGGCCCCGCAGGTGTCGACCCAGCCGCCGCCGCCCAGCGTCGCGCCGGAGGAAGGCCCGACGCAGGACGCCGCACCCGCGCCCGAACCAGCCCCTGTTCCGGAGCCGGAACCTACGCCCGCGCCGCCGCCGCCCAAGGCCGCGCCGCCGAAGAAGGCCGTGCCCAAGGCCGCGCCGAAACCCAAGCCCGCCCCGGAAAAACCGGCTCCCAAGCCCAAGCTGACCCCGCCCAAGCCCAAGCCCGCCGCCGCAGCACCAGCACCGCCGCAGCAGAAGGCCAAGCCCAAACCGAAGGCGGACAGCACGGCCCGCGCCTCCGGTCAGGGCAAGGCGGAAAAGCCTAAAGGTTCGCTGCTCGGCAAGGATTTCCTCAAGGGCATCGACACGAACGCCGACGCGCCGCGCAAGCCCGCCCCGCCGCCCGCCGCCGCGATGGGCCCGGCGCAAAAGGCCGCGCTGGACCGTCTTATCGGTGATCAGATATATCGATATTTGAATCTCCCGTCCGGTGCGGACGTCGAACTGCTGGTAGCGTTTCTCGATGTGAAGCTGGATCGCAATGGCCGCGTGATCGGAACGCCTGAGGTGATCGACGTTCAAGGCGCCAACGCCAGCAATCGTCCCCAGGTGTCGATCTACAAGGAACGCGCGGTTCAGGCAGTGTTGCGGGCATCTCCGTTCAAGGGGTTGCCGCCTGAATATTATGAACAATGGAAGTGGCTTAGCCCACTGCGAGTCTATGCGAGGAAGGCACGATGAACAGCTTGAAGCTTTGGCTTAAAGGGAATCGTGCTCCTGCGAAGGCAGGAGCCCAGTTCGGAGTTCGGGACTGGGCTCCTGCCTTCGCAGGAGCACAAAAGACGATTATTCGGTCGCGCCGTTTGCAGGGCCTCGTCTCATTTGCAGCGACCTTTCTTCTGGGAACAACCCCCGCGCTTGCCCAGCTGTCGGTCGATGTGACCGGCGAAATCGACAGCAACCTCAAGATCGTGGTCCCCGCGCTCCCGGCGCAGGCGGAAGTCTCGACCCCCGCCGGCTCTTCGACCGAACTGGGCCGCAAGATCGCCGAAGTCATCGCCACCGACCTCAAGGGATCGGGCCTGTTCGAACCGTCCGGTCCCGGCGGCATCCCGACCATCGCCTTCCCCGAAGTCACCAACCCCGCCTATGACAAATGGAGCGCCTATCAGGCGCTGGTGCAGGGGTTCGTGCGCACCACCGGCGGGGAAGCCGACATCACCGTGGGCTGCTATCTCTACGACGTGGCGCTCCGCCAAGAATTGACGCGGCAGGGCTATGTCGTCGCCCCGCGCGACTGGCGGCGCGCCGCGCATAAATGCGCCGACGCCATCTATGCGCGCCTGTCGGGCGAGAGCCCCTTCTTCGACAGCCGCATCGCCTATATCGCGGAGAGCGGCCCCAAGGGGAATCGCACCAAGCGGCTCGCCATCATGGATTCGGACGGCGCGAACCATCGTTTCATCACCAACGGCCAGTCGATCGCGCTGACCCCGCGCTTTTCACCCGATTACAAGTCGATCGTCTATGTGAGCTATCTGGGCAGCCGGGTGCGCATCTATGTCTATGACATCGGCACCGGCCGCCAACGCCTCGTGACGGAAAGCGGCAACGCCACCTTCGCGCCGCGCTGGTCGCCCGATGGCCGCAGCATCCTGTTTTCCATGGCGATCGCGGGCAATACCGACATCTACCGCGTCCCGGCGCAGGGCGGATCGCCCGTCCGCCTGACCACCGCGCCCGGCATCGACGTGGGCGGCAGCTATTCGCCCGACGGCACGAAGATCGTGTTCGAAAGCGACCGTTCGGGCAGCCAGCAAGTCTATGTCATGAATGCGGACGGCTCCGGTCAGCGCCGCATCAGCCATGGCGGCGGCCGTTACGCCACGCCAGAATGGAGCCCGCGCGGCGACCTTATCGCCTTCACCAAGATTTCCGGCGACTTCAAGATCGCGGTCATGACGCCCAGCGGCGACAATGAGCGCATCCTGACCAATGGCTGGCAGGACGAACAGCCGAGTTGGTCGCCCAATGGCCGCGTGCTGCAATATTTCCGCACCTCGCCCGGCCGCGAAGGCTCCAGCCAAGTCTGGCAGGTCGACCTGACCGGCGTCAACGAACGCCGCATCCCGACGCCCTTGAGCGGCTCCGACCCCGCCTGGGGCCCGCTGCTGCCCTGACGCGGAACCACTTCATCGCGAAAGCGTAACGATCCTATCCCCTTTTTGAAGGAGACCCTGATGAAACTGTCCCGCCCCCTCCTGATCGCCGTGTCGGTCCTGGCGCTCGCCGCCTGCGGCAAGAAGGCGCCCAAGGACCTGCCGCCGCCGCCCGCCGGCGACACCAGCGCGCAGACCGGCGCCCCCACCACGCCCACTGGCCCCACCAAGGGCAGCCAGGAGGACTTCGTCGCCTCCGTGTCGTCCGACCGCATCTTCTTCGACACCGACCAATATGATGTCGACGCGCAGGACCAGCAGACGCTGCAAAGCCAGGCCGCCTGGTTGCAGCAGAACGCCAATGTCCGCGTCACGATCGAAGGCCATGCCGACGAGCGCGGCACCCGCGACTATAATATCGCGCTGGGCGAGCGCCGCGCCAACGCCGCGAAAAATTACCTCGCCTCGCTGGGTATCGACCCCAGCCGCATCAACACGGTGAGCTATGGCAAGGAACGCCCCGCCGCGCTGGGTTCAGACGAATCCGCCTGGGCGCAGAACCGCCGCGCGGTGACTGTCACCGTCCAATATTGAAGCCGCCATCGCGGTAATGAGAAAGGGCCCGCCAGTCGCGTGACTGGCGGGCCCTTCCTTTTACCCGGTGATTGCGACCCGGGGCTCAAACGGCCAGGCGGTTCCCATAGCCGATGATGATCGTCGCCAGGACCAGCAGGCCGACGCCGCTCCACACCATGTTGCGAACGCGCGGCGCGGCGTCCTTCCACTCCTTGAAGGCGAAGCCCCAGAGCGTGCCGAAGATGATGATCGACGCGGTATGCAGGGTCCAGCTGGAGAAGCCGAAGCGGCCCATCTGGCTTTCGCCCATCGTGTAGAAGAAGAACTGGAAATACCAGGCCGTGCCCGCCAGCGCGCACAGCGCGAAGTTGGCGAGCATCGGCGGCCGAGCGCCGCCTTCAGCCGCCGCGCCGAACCACTGGCCCGCCGAACCGTTGCGCAGGATCAGCCAGCCGCACCACAGCGCATTGGTGACGAGCCCGCCGAACATGACGATGCACAGCGTCGGAAGGCCGGTCCACAGCGGTCCGGTGCCCGCCGCCGCGCTCAGCGCCTTCACCGGCTCGCCCGCCGCCAGGCCAAAGGCGAAGCAGGAGGACATGACGCCGGAGAAGATGGCGACAGCGATCCCCTTGGGGAAGTTGAACTCAGCGACGGCTTCCGCCTTCTGCTCCGGGCTCAACGCAGCATCCTTGCGCGCCCCGGCCAGGGCCACGACGATGATGCCGAGCACGGTGACGCCCAGGCCCGCCAGAATGATCTGCCCCGACGTGGTGCCAGCGATCTCATTCACGAAGCGGCCCTGCACGATCGGCGGGATCAGCGTCCCGAACACGGTGCACAGGCCCAGCACGACCGCCATGCCCAGCGACAGGCCGAGATAGCGCATGGTGAGGCCATAGGTCAGGCCGCCAAAGCCCCAGAGGATGCCGAAGAAGATGCACATCCCCACGACGGATCCGGGCACCTGCCCCATCACGCCGAACAGGTCGCTCGTCTGCACATAGGCGAAGAACCAGGGAGCCAGCACCCAGGAGAATATCCCCCCGGTCAGCCAGAAAATCTCCCAACTCCAGCGCTTCACGCCATGATAGGGAACATAGAAGCTGGCCGAGGCGAGACCGCCCAGCCAGTGAAATAGTACACCAAGTAGGGGATTCGGGGTCATAGGCTCAGTCCCAGTCGATAGAGGCGGTTGGCATTGCGGCCGAACAGGGCGCGGCGGTCTTCCTCTGCGAAGTCCGCGACGATGGCGTGATAGGCTTCCATATAGCGGTCGATCGAGCCGAACAGCTTGTCGGTCGGCGTGTCGCTGGCGAAGGCGCAGCGGTCGACCCCGAAAATGTCGATCGCCTCGCGCACGAGCGGCTCGATATTCTCGCAGGTCCAGTCGCGGCGGATGAAGCCCATGCCCGACAGCTTGATCGCGACATGCGGCAGGGCGGCCAGCGCCTTCAGCCCCTTGCGCCAATCCGCCAAGCCATCGGCATCGCTCAGCACCGGCATGCCCATATGGTTGATGATCACCGGAATG
Organism: Sphingobium sp.; assembly: GCA_036383495.1. Lineage (GTDB taxonomy): Bacteria > Pseudomonadota > Alphaproteobacteria > Sphingomonadales > Sphingomonadaceae > Sphingobium. Next base: position 20,424 of record DASVOF010000093.1, read on the forward strand.
TCCGGATGCCGCTCGATCAGCGGGACCAGACCCGGCATCTGGCCGGGATAGCATTGCAGGTCGAAGGACAGGCCATGCCCGGCCAGCAGCGCATAGCCCGCCTGCCATTGCGGATCGACGGTCAGATCGACCGGGCCATAGGTGCGGTTGGGATTGCTGTGCCAGTTGACGATGTGGCGGATGCCCTTGACCCGGCTGTGCGCGGCCTGTCTTGCGAGCAGCGCGTCGACACCCGGATCGTTGAGGGCGGCGAAGGCGACAAATCCGGTCGGCAGGCCGCTTTTCTCCGCAAGCCCTTCGAGCCACTCCGTTTCCAGCACGGCGCTTTCCGCCGCCGCCCCGGCGTCGACATGCACCGCGCCGACGACGTTCCAGCGGGCGAGGTCGGCGCGATAGTCGGCCACGCCATAGTCATGGGCGATCGCCTCGACGCTGCCATTGGGGCCGCTGTCGGAAAAGGGCGGGCTCAGCCAGTCGTAACGGATATGCTTCAGGTCCCACAGATGGATGTGGGCATCGACAAAGGGAATCATCGACCTCTCCGCTGAACAAAACCAAGTGAGCTAACTGGATTCCCCCTCCTCCGTTCGCCCTGAGCTTGTCGAAGGGCTTCCCTTTTTTGAAGAGAAGTGAAGGGCTTCGACAAGCTCAGCCCGAACGGAAGAGAGGTTGGAGTTAAAAGCAGCGCGCCGGATCTTGAGCCCGGTCGCGCCGCGCAATATCAGAAAGTCGTGCGCCCGCCCGACGTGTCGAAGGTCGACGCCGTGGTGAAGCTGCATTCCTCAGAAGCCATGAAGCAGACCATCGCCGCCGACTCCTCGATCAGGCCAAGGCGGCCCATCGGGATTTTCGAGCGCATATAGTCGACCTGGCTCTGCGGCAGCTGCGCCAGGATCGGGCTTTCGAAGGTCGCCGGCGTCAGCGTGTTCGCGATCACGCCCTTGTCCGCCAGTTCCTTGCCCAAGCTCTTGGTCAGGCCGATCACCGCCGCCTTCGTCGCCGAATAGGCGCTGGCGTTGGGATTGCCTTCCTTGCCCGCGACCGACGCCACATTGACGATCCGGCCATAGCCATTTTCGAGCATGAAGGGCACGACTTCGCGGTTGCAGTAGAAGAGGCC
>DASVOF010000094.1:0-17072 GCA_036383495.1 Sphingobium sp.
ATGCGGCCTTCATCGTGCCGGGCCTCATCATGATGTCGATGTTCACGGAAAGCATCTTCAACGCGAGCTTCGGCATCTACATGCCCAAATTCAGCGGCACGATCTACGAACTGCTGTCAGCGCCCATTTCGGGGTTGGAGACGGTGATCGCATATGTCGGCGCGGCGGCGACCAAGTCGATGATCGTCGGCGTCATCATCTTCGCGACGGCGCATCTGTTCGTCGACGTTGAGGTGGCGCATCCGCTCGCGATGATCGGGTTCATGGCGCTGATCGCGGTCAGTTTCTGCCTGTTCGGTTTTATCATGGGCATATGGGCGCAGAGTTTCGAGCAGTTGCAGGTCATCCCGCTGCTGCTGATCATGCCCATGACCTTTCTGGGCGGCGCATTTTATTCGATCCATATGCTCGCCGAACCGTGGCGGACGATCACGCTATTCAACCCGATCGTCTATCTGATCTCGGGCTTTCGCTGGACCTTCTTCGGGCGCGGCGATGTGGGGATCGAATATAGTCTGCTGTTCGTGGCGGCGATGCTGCTGGTCTGCCTGGGCGCGATTGGCTGGATGTTCAGGACGGGCTATCGGCTGAAGAAATGAAGGCCGCCCTGTCCTTGTCCAGTTCGAGCAGCGGGTCTACGCCGCCGCGCTTTCCGGGGCGATGGCGAAGAGGGTGACGCCTTTATATTTGGAGTCGTTCTCATCGTAGAGGCCATGCATCGCCTCAAACGTCTCGTCGGTCAGGATGACATCATTGAGACCGGCCAGCTTGAACGTGCCGAGCTTTAGTTCGCGGGGCGGGCGGCCTTCGCGCTCGACCGCCACGGCGTCGATGAACATCTCGTCATGGCGGGTGTAGAGGATGTGCGGCGCGAGCTTCACGACCAGCTTGTTGTAGGTCGCTGTCAGGCACTTTTGAAGCGCGATGGCTTCAAAAAAGGTCGTTGGAGGCACGGTCATAATGGCCTGTCATTACTGATCTCGGGCTCGCGGTTCAATTGCTTTGTGCGTTGCACCATCGTCCTTGCGGTGCATCCGGGCGCTTTCTCCGGCTAGGCAGTGAGTCCAAGCCGTTCGCGCATCATCCAGCGGGCGAGCAGGAGCAAGGCCACCGTGCCGAGCCCGCCGGCGAGGCCGAGCCATATGCCCACGCCCTGCAATCCCAGTGGGAAGGCCAGCAGCGTTCCCGCGCCGAGCCCGATGACCCAGTAGCCGAAGAGGGCGAAGATCATCGGCATCTTCGTATCCTGAAGCCCGCGAAGCACGCCTGCGCCGACGGCTTGCGCGGCGTCGACCAGTTGGAAAAGCGCCGCGATCCCGAGGAAGCGGACGGACAGTTCCGCAGTGCGCGCGTTGGCTGGGTCGCTGAGGTCGAGGAAGGCTCCCGTCAGCGCGCGGGGCATGGTGACGAGGAGCGCCGCCGCCGACAGGGCGAAGCCGGTCCCCAGCATCAGCGCAAGCCAGCCGACACGGGTGACGCCCGCGGCGTCCCGGCGGCCATAGGCGAGGCCCACGCGCACCGTCGCCGCCTGGCCTATGCCCAGCGGGACCATGAAGATGAGCGCGGCGATCTGGATAGCGACGGCATGGGCGGCGAGCGAATCGCGGTCGATGACGCCCATGAGGAAGGCGGAGGCGTTGAAGACGCTGGTTTCAAAGCCCAGCGTCACGGCGATGGGCAGGCCGAGCGCCCAGACTACGCGATGCCTTTCCCGGTCGCGGGTCCAGAAGCCGCCAAGCAGGCGATAACGGCGGAATCGCCGGTCGATGAGGACGACGGCGAGCAGGCCCAGGAAAAGGAAGCAGGAGGACAGGCTGCTCGCAATGCCCGCGCCCAGCACGCCGAGCGCGGGCAGGCCCAGATGGCCGAAGATCAGCGCCCAGCCGACCAGCAGGTTGAACGGGATGGCGCAGATCATGACGATGACGCCCCAGACCGGCCGCTCCAGCGCGGAAATGAAGTTCCGCAGCGTCGTGAAGCCAAGGAACGGCAACAACGCCCATTGCATGCCGCGCATCAGCCGCCCGGCCGCATAAGCGAGGTCGGGCTGCTGGCCCATGGCGAGCAGGATCGATTCGCTGTTCCACAGTAATGCCCAGGCGGGCAGCACGAAGAGGAAGGCGGCGCGCAGCGTCTGGTGGACGGTGCGACGCACATCGCGCACCGAATGACGGCGGCGGCCACGTTCATTGGCGATCAGCGGCGCGGCGGCGGTGACAAGGCCCATGCCGAAGATCAGCAGCGCGTTGAACAGGTTGATGGCGAGCGCCCCCGCTGCGACGGCTTGCGCGCCCACGCGGCCCAGCAGCAGCAGGTCGGTCGCCGCAATGCCGGCCCAGGCGATGTTGCCGGCGATCATCGGCAGCGCCAGCGCGAGCAGCGCGCCTGCCTCCAGGCGCCAGGGGGAGGGGTTTTGCGGCATATTCATTCGGTCACCCTGTTCCCGCCCGGGCTGGAGCAGGATGATTCAGTGCTTCCTGAACAAATGGAGGACGGCGACGATCGCCCCGCCCACGACGAGGCCGAAGATCCCCGCGCCGATCGCGTTGACCGTCCAGTCCATGACCGGGCCGATGGCGGGCAGGGTGAGGGCGGCGCCTTCCGCGAGATGGTGGATCGCACCGGGGATCAGGTCCCAGTGAAATTCGTGCAGGCCGTGGACGATCAACCCGCCGCCGACCCACAGCATCGCGGCGGTGCCGACGACGGAGAGAATCGTCATCAGCACCGGCATGGCGTGGACCAGGCCACGGCCGATCGAGCGCGTCGCGGTGGACGAACGTTCGGCCAAATGCAGGCCGATATCGTCCATCTTCACGATCAGGCCGACGACGCCATAGACGCCCGCCGTGATGAGGATGGCGACCGCGACCAGGATCACCGCCTGTTCCCACAGCGGCTCTGTCGCCACTGTGCCCAGCGCGATCGCCATGATCTCGCCCGAAAGGATGAAGTCGGTCCGGATCGCGCCGGAGACTTTCTGGTCCTCCAGTTCCTGTGAACTGTGGGTGGTGATTGCCTCTGCGGCGACGTCATGGCCGCCCTGTATCGCTTCGAGCAGCTTTTCGGTGGCCTCGAAGCACAGGAAAGCGCCGCCCAGCATGAGCAGCGGCGGCAGCAGCCACGGTGCAAGGGCGCTAAGGATCAAGGCTGCGGGCAGGAGGAAGAGGAGCTTGTTGCGCAGCGACCCGCGCGCGATCTTCCAGATGATGGGCAGCTCGCGATCCGGGGTCAGTCCCATGACGTAGCGTGGCGTCACCGCAGCGTCGTCGATGACCACGCCGGCCGCTTTGGAACCCGCCTTGCCCGCTGCTGCTGCGACGTCGTCGAGCGAAGTGGCGGTAAGTTTGACGATGCCCGCCACATCGTCGAGCAGCGCGATCAGACCCGAAGGCATTGAGTTTGTTCCCCTGTGTCAGGGCCGATGGCCGGCCCGCTACGGTCCCGCCTCATAGAGACGGGGCTGGGCAGGGGCAACAGATGTGCAGGATCAGGCGATGCCGCGATAATTACCGGGCGGGTCGCTGGCGGGGAAGGATTCGTCGGCCTGTTCGTCCACCATGTCCCAGTCGCCCGCAGCGACATGCTGCTCCGCCGGGCCCGCGTCGCGCACGATGCCGGACGAACCGACCGCCCCGCGATCGTCGATGGCGGGTTTCTCCTGCCGGTTTCGCCAGCTTTTCCAGGCTACCGCGCCCAGGCCGGTCAGGAACGCCAGTTTGAACAACCCCTTCATGACGATTTCTCCTGCGGATCGTGAATATGGACCCATTCGGCCCGGTTGCCGGTCACACCGTTGGGATGGAGCGAAAATTCCCCTTCCTCGTCGGTTCCGTGTTCGGTTTCGTCCCCACCGCCGGCGGGCGCGACCTCCCAGCGTTCGCGCAATGCGGCGTTGATCATGGCGCGCCATTGGCTCTCGTCGCCCGCCTCCTTCATGGCGGCGTCCGGGTCCTTCAATATGGCGAGGATGCTGGCGGCGTCCGCCACGCGCGCCTGCCACTGGGCGGGTTCGTCGGCGGCGAGATGACGGGCCAGCCGTTCGATAAGGGTGCGCTGCTCCATGGTCGGAGGAACGCCCGCTGCGCCGCTTGCGTTCCACCGATTTCGTGACGCAAGAAGGCGGGTCAGTCCTTCAACCTGATCTCGAACAGCTTCGCCCAGTTCTTGCCGGTGACGAACAGGCGATCGGCCTTCGCATCATAGGCGATGCCGTTGGCGACCGCCTCGCTGTCCGTCGCGCCGCTGATTCGCATGAGCGGGCTAATGTCGATCCAGTCGATGACGTGGCCGCTGCGCGGATCGATGCGAGCGATGTGGTTGTCGTACCAGATATTCGCCCAGACCTCGCCCTTCACATATTCCAGTTCGTTCAGCCGCTCGACCGGGCGGCCATTGAACGTAACGGTGATGCGGCGTTCTTCGGTGAGCTTTTCCGGGTCCAGGAAGCGGAGTTGGGCGGTGCCGTCGCTCATGATGAGGTGGCGGCCGTCCTGCGTCAGGCCCCAGCCTTCGCCCTCGTAGCGGAACTGGGCGACGGGCGAGAAATCGGCGAGTTTCCAGACGAAGCCCTGCCGGTGCCGCCAGGTGAGGCTGATCAGCCGATCCTTCCAGTTGACGATGCCTTCGCCGAAATAGGGCGGCGGCACGATGCGGCGGTCGATGACCGTCCCGTCCTTCAGCGCCACCTTGCGGATTTCGGATTGCCCCTCAAGGCCCGTGCTTTCGTAAAGGGCTCCGTCGTGGAAGAAGAGCCCTTCGGTAAAGGCGGCGGGGTCGTGGGGGTAGGTCCTGACCAGCTTCCACGGGGTGTCGGCCTGGGCGGGCGCGGCCAGCAGAAGTGTGGCCAGGGCTATCGCAAAACTATCCCGGAGGAAGGACAGGCGAACCGAAATCATTCAGCTGCCTGCCGCGCGATGGCGCTGGCGAGCCAGTCGGGCAGGGTGGCGGGATCAATATCCTCGACGCGGCGCAGTTCGATCGACAGGCCAAGGTCAGGCAGGGCTGCGCGCTGGCGCTTCTCGTCCGCCTGGGCCAAGGGCAGGGCCACGAGGCGGCGGTTCACCTTGTGGCGATAGTGCATGCGGGCGGTGTTTTCCTGCCCGACATAGCAGCCCTTGTCATAGTCGACGCCGCGCAGTTCCTCCGCATTGGTTTCGAGCCAGAGATTCTGGTCCTGCCCTAGCTCCGCAGCGCCCTCGAACACGCCTAGCGAAAGGCGGTGGGCGCGGAAGGCGGCGGAAGCGTCGCCCTGTTCGGGTGGCGCGAGCCAGCGACGGCCCAGCGCCGGGAGGCGTGGGTCATGGGGCTCGTCGGCAGCGTCGGGCGACCAGTGGACGGCAAGGCTATCCTCGCGCGCGATCGTCGCCTTGCGGCGCAGGCGGTAGAGGGTCAGGCGCTTCGCCAGAATGTCCGATTGCGCCGCCTCGCAGTCGAGAAGCACGTCATCGCCGTCCGCCCAAAGTATGAAGTCGAACAGCGCCTTGCCCTGCGGCGTCAACAGCCCGGTCCAGCGTGGTTCGCCCGCTTTGAGCGTCAGAACGTCGCGCGTCAGCAGGCCCTGAAGGAAGGAGCGAGCGTCCTCTCCTGAAATTCTGAGCAGGGCGCGGTCGGTTAGGGTGGTGCCGGTCATCGGCTTTAGGTAGGACAAGCGCCCACCATATCCAAGCGGCGAGCATCCCATGTCCGAGACTTTCGACCTGATCCTGAAGAACGGCGCAGTCCATACGCCCGGCGGCGCGGAGAATGTTGATGTCGGGGTGCGGGCCGGCAGGATCGTCGCGATCGGTAGCCTGGGCGGCGATGCGGGCGAGGTGATCGACTGCACGGGACTCGACGTGCTGCCGGGCTGCATCGACAGCCAGGTGCATTTCCGCGAGCCGGGGCTGGAGCATAAGGAAGACCTCGAATCGGGCAGCCGCGCGGCGGTGCTGGGCGGCATCACCGCCGTGTTCGAGATGCCGAACACCAATCCCAATACCGACACCGCCGAGCGGGTTCATGACAAGCTGGCCCGCGCCCGTCATCGCATGTGGTGCGACCATGCCTTCTATGTCGGCGCGACGGCGGACAATGCGGAACAGCTCAGGGAACTGGAGCGGATTCCTGGCACGGCGGGGGTGAAGATCTTCATGGGCGCGTCGACCGGTAGCCTGCTGGTGGACGATGACGCCGCGCTTTCCCGTGTGCTGGCGAGCGGAACGCGGCGCGTGGCCATCCATGCCGAAGACGAAGCGCGGATGAACGCGCGCAAGGATTTGCGGGTGGAGGGCGATCCGTCCTCCCATCCCGTCTGGCGCGACGATGAAAGCGCGATGATCGCGACGAAGCGGATCATCGACCTCGCCCGCAAGGCGCGGCGGCGCATCCACATATTGCATGTGACGACGCCCGCCGAACTGGAATATATCGCCGCTAACAAGGATATCGCGACCTGCGAGGTGACGCCGCAACATCTGACGCTGGCGGCGGAGGACGCCTATCCGCGCCTTGGCACCTACGCGCAGATGAACCCGCCGATCCGATCCGCCGCGCATCGGGATGGATTGTGGCATTGGCTCAATCAGGGCGTGCCCGATGTCCTGGGCAGCGATCACGCCCCGCATACGATCGAGGAGAAGGCGAAGACCTACCCCGCTTCGCCGAGCGGCATGCCCGGTGTGCAGACGCTGGTTCCGTTGTTGCTCAACCATGTGGCGGAAGGGCGCCTGTCGCTGCGCCGCTTCATCGAACTGACCTCCTCCGGGCCGCAGCGGGTGTTTGGGCTCGTCGGCAAGGGACGGATCGCGCTCGGCTATGACGCCGACTTCACCGTAGTGGACCTCAAGAAGCGGTGGACGATCGGCGGCGACTGGCTCGCGTCGCGGTGCAACTGGTCGCCTTTCGAGGGGATGGACCTCACCGGCAAGGCGGTAGGCACGATCGTGCGCGGCAATCGGGTGATGTGGGAAGATGCGCTCGCCAACGAAGCCGTGGGTGAGGCGGTGCGGTTCGAGGCGACGCAGTTCGCCTAAGTCGTAGCGAGCCGATTGCGGCGGGCGGCCGAGAGGCTGTCCGCAGCGAAGAGGATCAGGCCCAGCCAGATCAGAGCGAAGCTCATCATCTGGCCGTGCGTCAGCTTCTCGCCATAGAGAAGCACGCCGCACAGGAACTGGAGCGTGGGCGCCAGATATTGCATGAGCCCAAGCGTCGCCAGCGGCAGCCGATGCGCAGCCATGGCGAACAGCGCCAGCGGCACCGTGGGCAATATGCCGCAGATCACCAGCATCACCGTGATATAGGGGTTCTGCCCGAAACTGAGCCCACCGTCACTCGACAGCCATAGCAGATAGGCAAGGGCCGGTGGGGCAAGGATCAGCGCCTCCGCGCCGAGACCCACGGTCGGCGAAACCGGCGTCAACTTGCGAACCAGCCCGTAGAAAGCGAAGCTGAGCGCGAGCACTACGCTGATCCACAAGGTGGTAAGCGCCGCCCCGGCCATGATCGCCACGCCGACCGCCGCGATGCCGATCGCTACCGTCTGGCCACGCCGCAACCTTTCGCCGAGCACCAGCACGCCGAGCGCCACATTGACGAGCGGGTTGAGGAAATAGCCGAGGCTGGTGGCGATGACATGGCCGTCGATCACCGCCCAGACATAGGTCAGCCAGTTGACCCCGATCAACAGCGCCGACGCGGTCAGCGCCAGCAACAGTCGCCGGTTGCGCAGCGTCGCGACGAAGGAACCGATGCCGCCCCGTGCGGCGAGCAACGCGACGATGAAGAAGAGCGACCAAAGGATACGCTGCGCCACCACCTCCGTCGCCGATACTTGCGCTAGCAGCTTGAAGAAGATGGGCAACAGCCCCCATAGGCTATAGGCGCCCAGCGCGGCGAGAAGGCCCGCCCGTATTTCCGGAGTGTCGTTGTTCAGAAAATGCCTCCGCCAAGGAACAGGCGAAGCGCGCCGAGCGCGGCGACGAAGAGGCAGAAGTTGCGTCCGCTATTGCGGCTCGACAAGATGCCGAGCAGCGCGCCGAACAGCGCCATCGGCACCAGCAGCCAGTTGAGCGCGCCGATGAAGGGCAGCGCGGCCGGAATCATCAGGATCAGCGAGGCGAGACCGATGAGGACGGAAAGGATATTGAACATTGCGGACAAATGGTTCCTCCTTCGTTGCGGCGCAAGGCGAGCGATCAGGCCAGTCAGCGCCAATTGGCATCAGCAGAAATATCTGGCGATTTACCAAAACCCCTAACGGAAAATTAACCTGCGTTCTTCATGTCCTGTTTACGAAGGAGTGAAGCCATGACGCGTCTCGGTTCTGTCTGTGCTGTTTCCCTGCTGCTGGCGCTGCCGCTTGGTGGCTGTGGGAAGGGCGACAAGGACGCCGATCTGAACGCGCTCGATGCGCAGCTCACCAATAATATGGTCGATCCGGCGCTCAAGGACGCGTTGGCGGGGCAGATCGTCGTCGACCCCAATCTGACCGGCCAGTCGAATCGCAACGCGGTGCGCCCGGCCGATCGTCCGGCGAATGCGGCCCTGCCCGTGCTGAAGGGCGACGCCGCCAAAGCATTGGCCGAATCGGTGAAGCTGGCGGGCGGAAAGCTGCTCGCGACGCCTGCGCCGACGCAGGGCGAGGCGATGGAGTCCACCGCTACCCTCGGCGCGCTGGCCCGCGAACAGTCGCAGCCCGGCGGCAATGTCTATTGCCGCAAGCAATTGGCCTACGCGATGCAATGGGCGAGCCGGATGCCCGAACCCTTCACCGTCTATCCCGGGGCGCAGTTGATGGAGGCGGCGGGCGCGGACAAGGATGGCTGCACATTGCGGGCCGTAACCTTCGTCACGCCAGTGCCCCGGCAAAGCGTCATGGACTTCTACTATACGCAGGCGCGCCGGTCAGGCTTCGCCGCCGAGCACAAGATATTGGGCGACGACCATGTGCTGGGCGGAACACGCAAGGATGACGGCAGCGCGTTTTTCCTGCTGTTCACCGACGCGCCGGGCGGCAGGACGAGCGTCGACATCATCGCCGACAAGGGCCGCTGACAAGCAGCAAGGCCCACGCCCATTTCCTTTGCCGCGTTTTGCCTCTAGGGCGGGCGGCATGAACAATATCCTCCTCGTCATGGGCGGCGGCGCCATAGGTGCGCTGGCGCGCTATCAGCTCGGGCGCTTCGCGGGCCATGTGATGCCGGGCGCGCTCTGGCCGTGGGGAACATTCGCCGCCAATGTGCTGGGCGGTTTCGCCATGGGCCTGCTGGCCGGATGGCTGGCGCGGTTCAGCACCGGATCGGGCGAACCCGTCCGCCTGCTGCTGGCGGTAGGCGTGCTGGGCGGCTTCACGACCTTTTCCTCCTTCAGCCTGGAGATGGTGCTGATGATTGAGCGGGGGCAGCTGGGCATGGCGATGGGCTATGCGGTCTTTTCCGTGATCGCCGCCGTGGGCGCGCTGGTCGGCGGCCTCAGCCTGATGCGGAGCGTCGCATGAAGGGGCGTCCTCCCGGCAAGCCTTCGGGGCCGGCGCGTGGCGGGCGCAAGCCCGCAGGCGGCGGCGCTCCGGGCCGCGCGCGCGGTGCGGTCAAGGCGGCGAGGGCGCGCGGACCGGCTGCGCCCAAGGATGCGCCCAAGACTGTCTCGAAACCTGCGTCCAAGCCTGCCCCCAAGCCTGCTGCTGTAAAGGCCCCTGCCGCCAAGGCCGGGCCTGCCAAGGGCGTTTCGCTCGACGTTCGGCAGTTTCGCGTCAGTTCGGACGACGACGGCATCCGGCTTGATCGCTGGTTCCAGCGGAACCTGCCCGATATCGGTTTCAACACGGTGTCGCGCTGGACCAGGACGGGGCAGTTGCGGCTCGACGGCGCGCGCGCCGCGCCCAGCGATCGGGTGGCGGAAGGGCAGATGATCCGCGTGCCGCCCGCAGAGCCCAAGGCGGCGGAAACCGCTAAGCCCAAGCGCGTTCGTCCCGAGCTGAGCGAGGATCAGACCGCCTTCGCGCAAGGGTTGGTCATTCATCGCGATGCGCAGGCGATAGTCATCAACAAGCCGCCGGGATTGGCGACGCAAGGGGGCACCAAGACCGACGATCATGTCGACGGTCTGCTCGATGCGCTGGAGTTCGAACTCGACCAGCGGCCCAAGCTCGTGCACCGTCTGGACAAGGATACGTCCGGCGCGCTGCTGGTGGCGCGGACCGCGCGATCGGCGGCTTATTTCGCCAAGGCTTTTTCCAGCCGCACGGCGCGCAAGGTCTATTGGGCGATCGTCATCGGCGTGCCGTCGATCGCCGACGGCATGATCGAACTGCCGATCACAAAGCAGCCCGGCACCGGCGGCGAGAAGATGCATGTGGACGAGAAGGAGGGGTTGCCCTCCCGCTCGCGCTATCGGGTGATCGAGCGGGCGGGCAATCGCGCCGCCTGGGTCGAGCTGCAACCCTATACCGGGCGTACGCACCAACTGCGCGTCCATATGGCGGCGATCGGCCATCCGATCGTGGGCGACGGCAAATATGGCGGCAAGGAATCCTTCCTTTCCGGATCGATCAGCCGGAAGATGCATCTGCATGCCCGGCGCATCCGCGTCGATCATCCCGATGGCGGGCGCGTGGATGTTCGCGCTGAACTGCCCGAACATTTCGCCGCGAGCCTTATTTCGTTGGGTTTTGATCTGAAAGCGGGCGACTTGCCGCTGGACGACGAGATCGATCGCACGCCAACGCGCGAGGATGAAAAGAAGGCCGCGCGCGCGCATGCCAAGCAAATTCGTAAGGGGCGAAAGGGCGAACGGCGTTCGCGTGGGTCTGGAGCGTCGCGCGAAAAATGAGCAACCGGCTCGCGGTGTTCGATTGCGACGGGACTCTGGTGGACAGCCAGCACAGCATCTGCACGGCCATGATCCGCGCCTTCGAGGGCGAAAATCTGGCCGCGCCCGACCGCCCGAGCATCCTGTCGGCGGTCGGTCTTTCGCTGCCCGTCGCCATCGCGCGGTTGCTGCCCGGAGCGGAGCGCGATTATCACGACCATCTGTCCGAACGCTACAAGCTGGCCTTCCAGCAGTTGCGGCGGGAGAATGCTGTGTCGGAGCCGCTCTATCCGGGCATCGCCGATCTGTTGCGGGATCTGGATGCCGATGGCTGGCTGCTGGGCGTTGCGACGGGCAAGTCGGATCGGGGGCTCGACCTTTGCCTGACGCACCATGGCATTCATGCGCATTTCGTGACGTTGCAGACGGCGGACCGGCACCCGTCCAAGCCGCATCCGTCCATGCTGCTGACCGCCATGGCCGAAGCGGGGGCTTCTCCCGAGACGACGGTGATGATCGGCGACACCAGTTTCGACATCGACATGGCGCTGACCGTGGGCGTGCGCGCTTTGGGCGTGGGCTGGGGCTATCATGCGCCCGCCGACCTGATCGCGGCGGGCGCCCATGCGGTGGCGATGGACAGCGACGATCTTCGTGGTCATATCCGCGCACCATGACCGATTTCCCACCCCCACCGCCTGTCGACCCTGAAAAGGTCGCGCGCCAACGTTTCTTCGCGCTGGGCCTGTTCCGCCTGTCCGGCGCGATCCTTGTGATGTTCGGCTTTCTCATCCTGATGCAGCGGTTCAGCTGGGTTCAGGGGGGCAAGGCCAAGGCCATGGGCGCGATCTTCGTGCTCGTCGGCCTGTTCCAGTTCGTGATCGTGCCGCGCCTGCTGCTGGCGCTGTTCAGGAAGCCGCCGCGTTGAAACGTTTTTACAAGGATGTGGCGGTGGCCGCCGTTGGCGCGGGGTTCGAGATACGGTTGGACGATCGGCCCGTGCGCACGCCTGCGCGCGCTCCGCTGGCGCTGCCGAATCAGCGACTGGCCGACGCGATTGCTGAAGAATGGCGGGCGCAGGGGGAGGCGGTAGATCCGCGGTCGATGCCGTTCACCGGCCTCGCCAACGGCGCTATCGATCAGATCGCTCCCAATCGCGAAAGTTTCGCCGCCGGGATCGCCCGCTATGCGGAAAGCGACCTGCTTTGCTATCGCGCCGAAGGGCCGGCGGAGTTGATCGCGCGCGAGGCGGCGGCTTGGTACCCGCTGCTCGAATGGGCGCAGCATCGCTATGACGCGGCCTTTCGGGTGACGAAGGGCATCATCCCGGTAGAGCAGCCCGCCGAGACGATCGAGCGCCTGGCGGTGGCTGTGGCGGCGTTCGAGCCGTTCACGCTGGCCGGGCTTTCGACACTGGTTACGCTGTCGGGATCGCTGGTTTGCGGTCTGGCCATCGTAGAGGGCGGCCATGATGCCGACGCGATCTGGAGCGCGACGGAGATCGACGAAGCGTGGGAAGTCGAGCAATGGGGGGAGGATGACGAAGCAGCCGCCCGTGCCGCGCGGCGCAGGGCGGAGTTTGCAATGGCCTGCGCCTTTTGCGAACTGGCGCGCGATTAGGGCGAATATAGAGCGAGATGCGTTAAATTGGAATCGCCCACCCCCGTTCGCCCTGAGCCTGTCGAAGCCCTTTCCTTTCTTGAAGGGAAGTAGAGCCCCCTTCGACTGCCTGCCAAGGCAGGCGCTCAGGACAGGCTTCGACAAGCTCAGGGCGAACGGAGGAAAGTGGGTCCCGAATTAACGGAAGATGCTTTAGGCGTCGCTGGCCAGCTTGTCGGCGTAAAGTAGCCGGCCTGGGCCCAGCAGGCCGAGCAGTTGCGGCAGCATATGCCGCGCGACGGCGAAGCAGCCTTCGCTCCGACCGACCTTGCCCCAAGTCGCGATCTGGTTTTCGCTCACATAATCCGCGCCGTGGATGACGATGGCGCGGATTTCGGCATTGTTGTTCTGCGGGTCCAGGCCGCCGAGGCGCATCGCCTGGCCATGTTGGCCTTCATAAATTTCGCCCGTCTTGTAGGCGCCCGCGCTGCTGGCGAGGGAGTTGGGTTCATTGGAGAAGGTTTGCAGCCAGCCCGAATGTTCGGGGTCCGATCCCCGGCCATGGGCGACGAGGTAGGAACTGGCATGGCCGCCCATCAGGTCGACGATGTGGAAACGCAACTCGCGGGAGGCCGCTTTGAAGTCCGCCAGCGCCACGCGATCGCGCAGCTCGAACATGTGGCCGTGATGGTCGAGCGCGGCCTTGGCGCGCTCCAGCAAGGAGGCATAGGGCTGCCTTGCCAGCGGAGCGGCGGGAAGCGGCGCGGGCTGGGCCGCCGATGGCACGGCGGCGCGTCCGGCGCTGTCGGCAAGAAAAGAAAAAGCAATCCCGCTCAAAGCGAGCTTTGTAAAACCACGGCGATCCATGGGGCCAATATAGCAAAGGCTTCGCCGTGCTCCAAGAGGCGCTGCCGAAAGCCCGCCGCCATTCGTCCGAAGGCGGCCAGCCCTGGCCTTATTCGCTGGCGTTCGCAGCCTCGCTGGAGCCTGTGGCGTCAAGCCGGGCGGTCATGCCGGTAGCTTCGGCATCGTCCTGGATCTGCTGCTGTTCCGAAATGCTGGGCGGCGGCGCAGCTTCGTGCGCGGCCGCGTTGCTGCTGGGAGGCAGCGGCGCTTCGGGTTCCGGAACGATCACATTCTCGATCGGCGGTTCGACCAGATTGTTGACCACGGGCGCTTCTTCCTCCTTCTTGCCGCAGGCGGAAAGGGCGAGCGCGCCCGCGAGGGCGGCGAGAGCAAATTTGCGCATGGGGTCAGTCCTTCGATGCGATGGCGGCCGCAGGCGCGGCGGTGGGATCAAGTCGGCGGCTGGACGCTTCGATCTTCTGGGCGAGCAGCTTGTCCCAACCATAGGGGTCAGAGCGGAAGTTCATCGTGCCGTTGGCGCTGGCGAAGGCGGTCCAGTAAAGCAGGTAGACCGCAACTTCCTTCGGCAACTGGACCCGTTGCGTCTTGCCCGCGTCGATCATCGTCTGAACCTTGCCCGCCAGGTCCGGCTTGCTTGAGAGCATTAATTCGGCAAGCGGCACCGGCTTTTCCAGCCGAATGCAGCCATGGCTGGCGAGGCGGTCGTAGCTGGAGAATTTCGCGCGCGCCGGTGTGTCGTGCAGATAGACGGCGAACGGATTGTTGAAGTCGAACTTCAGGCGGCCAAGCGCGCTGCCCGGCCCTGCGGGCTGAACGAGTCGCTCGCCGGTTTCGGGCGTGCCGACGATCTTGTAGCCCTGGCGGATCAGCGCGGCGCGGCCCTTGGGCCACAGCTCCTTCTTCGCGATGGAGGCGGGCACGTTCCAGGGCGGATTGACCACGATCGAATGGATGCTGGACGACAGCATCGGCGTGGCGTTGTCGGGCGCACCGGTGACGGCGCGCATCGAGCTAATGGGCTGGTCGCCTTCGAACACGGTCAGGACGGCGGCGGCGATGTTCACCTGCACGCGATTGACCGGCAACTGGCGCGGCATCCAGCGCCACCGTTCCATATTCGCCATGATCGCGGCGATGCGGTCCTCGACAGGCACGTTGAGCTCCTTGAGCGTGCGCGCGTCGAGCAGGCCGGTGGGATTTAGGCCATAGCGGCGCTGCGCCCGCTGGAGCACGTCAGCGAGTTTTTCGTCGGGCTGGACGTTCCGGTCCTCGATCGCGATCCGCTTGCGCACCGCATCGGGGGCGGATTGCGCGCTCAGCGTCGGCCAGCCGCCTGCGTCGCGAATCTTCTCATAGGTGGCGAGGCCTTTGCGCAGCCCGTCATAGCCCGAATAGGGCGGCGTGAGTGTTGCGGCCCATTGCGGCAACCGGTCGTCCGCGATCGCGCGGGCCAGGCCGGGACGCGGGTCGAAGGCGGCGGGGCGCAGCGCCCAGATGTTGAGAAAATCGGCGGTGTCGACTCGTCCGGTGCTGAGCGCCTTCGCCCGGTCCAGCACGGCCAGGATCAGCGGGTCGCCGCTCAAGCCGTCGGTCGCCTTGCTGCGCGCCATCAGGCCCTGTTCGGCGCCGCCTTTCAGCCAGTTGTTGAGCCATGCCTGCTGGGCGGCGGACGGCGACGGGATCGGCACGGGCGGCGGGACCACGATCGCCGGAGGGGCGATGACTGGCTGAGCCGGCGCAGGCAGGGTCGGCGCGACGGCTGGCGGCTGCGCCAGTGCAGGGGCGGCGGCCAGGCCGAGGAGGGATGAAAGGGAGAGATGGATCAAATCGGGACGGTTCATGCTGGACCAGATAGCGCAAACACCCCATCGTTCAAACTCACGATAGCGGAAAAAGATGATGCCGCACGTCGTTCACCATCTTGTTATGTCTCTCCCGCAACACGGCGGCGCATTTCGCGGGCCCTGATCCTAATGCAGTGTAGATGCCTCCGGCGAAACGTCGATGCGCCTGTCCATCAGTTTCGCGGCTATCAGGCCGGCAACCGTCAGGGCGACGAAGTCGCTGAACGCCAGATAGAGAATATAGCCCCAAGGGGCGTGGTTGAAGACGGCCTGCCCGATATGCAGCCACAGCACGGCGACAAGGGCAAAGAGGATTGAAACGCGCGCTCTGCCGCCGAAATCGGCTGCGGCGAAGCGTAGCGCCAGCGCGATCAGGACGCCGACCACGAGCGCGAGGATCAGGCCGCCGAACAGCGCGGCGCTGTCCATCACTGGAAAGCCGCTGCTGTTGTAATAGACCATCGCCACGGGCCCCTTGCCATAAAGGATGGTGCCCTGCGCCGTCGCCGGATCGGGAATCACGTAGACGCCGGCGCCGGTGGGGGTGAGCGCCTGCGCCATGGCGGTCTGGAGATTGGCGCTCGCCTGCTCGCTGGCGCGGTGGAAGGCGATGGCGCTGAGCGGCGTGCCCCAGAAGAGAAAGCCGACCAGATACATGGCGAGGCCGCCCAAAAGGCCGCCGACGATGGTTCTTGCCATATGCGCTCCTGTCCGTGATTTCGCCTGAGGCTGAACCGGAAACGCGGAGCGGGCAATATCTTTCCAAACGGCGCGTCAGTCGCGCGGGCGGGCGGCCTTTTCGGCGATCCCGGACAGACCCTCTCGCCGGTCGAGTTCGGCGAGCACGGCGTCGAACGGAATGTCGAGGTCGGCGAGCAGGACGAGCAGGTGGAAGAGGAGGTCGGCGCTTTCGCCGACAAGGCCGTCGCTGTCGGAGGCCATCGCCGCGATCACCGCTTCGACTGCTTCCTCGCCGACCTTCTGCGCGATCTTGGCCCGGCCGCGCGCGGTGAGCTTCGCCACATAGGACTGGGTGGGATCGGCCGCCCGCCGCTGGCGGATGGTCTTTTCAAGATTGAAGAGGGTCGAGCGCATGGCGTCCATCAAGCCTTCCCGGCTAGGTGCGTCAATGGGAAACTTGGCGGACGGGGACGCCCGCAGCGGCGAGCGCCTGATGCGCCTGCGCAACGGTGTGCTGGCCGAAGTGGAAGATGGACGCGGCGAGCACGGCGCTGGCATGGCCTTCGATCACGCCTTCGACCAGATGTTCGAGCGTGCCGACGCCGCCGCTGGCGATCACCGGGATCGACACGGCGTCCGCGATGGTGCGAGTAAGGGCAAGGTCATAGCCCTGCTTGGTGCCGTCGCCGTCCATGGAGGTCACGAGCAACTCGCCCGCGCCCAGCTTTGCAAGGCGGATGGCGTGTTCGACCGCGTCAATGCCGGTCGGCTTGCGGCCGCCATGGGTGAAGATTTCCCAGCGATTTTCACCAACGCGGCGCGCATCGACCGATCCGACGACGCACTGGCTGCCGAAGCGGTCGGCGATGTCGGCCACGACTTCGGGACGCGCCACGGCTGCGCTGTTGACGGCCACCTTGTCGGCCCCGGCGAGGAGGAGGGCGCGCGCGTCCTCCGGACTGCGGACGCCGCCGCCGACCGTGACGGGCATGAAGCAGACTTCAGCGGTGCGACGCACGACGTCGAGGATGGTGCCGCGCGCTTCATGGGTGGCGGTGATATCGAGAAAGCAGAGTTCGTCCGCCCCGGCGGCGTCATAGACTCGCGCCTGCTCGATCGGATCGCCCGCATCGCGCAGGTCGACGAAGTTCACGCCCTTGACCACGCGGCCATTGGCGACGTCGAGGCAGGGGATGACTCGGGTGCGGACGGTCATGCGGTTATGCTCCAAGCTCCGTTCGGTTCGAGCTTGTCGAGAACGGCGCGAAAGAGTTCTCGACAAGCTCGAACCGAACG
>DASVOF010000095.1:0-20603 GCA_036383495.1 Sphingobium sp.
CGGCTTCGGCCGAGGCGCGCGCGGCGCGTTCGATGAAGCATTTGCGATAATGCGGGCAGCCCGCATAGATGCACTCGCCCCGGCGATCGGTGAGCGCGGTCGACCCGTTGCGCCGGAACAGGGTGGGGAGCCAGCCGGGCAGGTCGCCGCCGACCATGTCGCCATCCTTGGTGTAGGCGGCCCAGCGCGCGACCAGTTGCGCGAGGATCGCCGCCCGGCCCGCAAAGCCGCCTTGCAGCGCATCCTCAAGGTTCAGCAGGCAAAGGTAGTTTTCCCGCCCCTTGCGCACCACGACGCGGCGCGCGGCGGTTGCGGGGTCGGGGAAGAGGCGCAGGCTTTCCCGATCCAGCTGCCGTTGCAGCGCCTTGGTATAGGTGGAAACCCACACCGTGCCCTGCGCCTGCGCCGCCCAGAGCGAGGCCGGGGCGAGATAGCCCAATGTTTTGCCGATGCCGGTGCCGGCTTCAGCGAGCAGCATATTGGGTTGGTCGCGATGCGCGCGGGGGCGGAAGGTTTCCACGGCGGCGGTTGCATAGGCGCGCTGGCCCGGACGGGCTTCGGCATTGGCGCCGGTGAGGTGGGCGAGACGCGCCAGCACGTCCTCATCGGATATCGTCACCGTGCGGGGTGCGGGGCGCGGCGGCGCTTCTTCCCATTCGGGGAGGCGCGAGAACAGCCAGCGTTCGGCCTCCTGCGGGCGCTTGATGCGCGGGGCTACAACCGGCGCCCAGGGCCAGCGCAGCCGGTGCAGCGACTGGGCGGAGGTCCATCCGCCTTCGCGCTCGGCCCAGGAGGGCGATTCGAGCGTGGCGAGCAGCGCGGCCGTCGCCTTTTGCAGCAATTCAGGGATGTCGGCTTCGGTAGCAGGGCGCTCCAGCCCAAGCGCTTCGGCAAGGCCCTTGGCGGTAGGCACCAGGAAGCGCGCCGGATGCGCGAAGGCCCAGAGTTCGAGCAGGTCGAGGCCATTGAGTTCGGGATAGCCCAGTCGCTGGCCCGTGAGCGGGGCGTTCAGCAGCAATATCGGCGTTTCCGCCGCGCGGGCGATCGCCGTCCCCTTGGCGATGGCCTGGGTTCGGCCACCCTCCCGCAGCCATATGCCGCCATGGCTGGCGTGGAGGGCGGGCAGGGCGGCGGGATCGATCACCCATCCGGATTAGGCGAAGGGGAACAAAAGGGAAACCCGAAAATCAGCCGGTTCGCCTGCCAAATCCCCCGGTGAGGGCGGGACTGAAACGGGAGGCTGCGCTGCGCGATTGCATGGTGTCCGGGGCGCGTTGGACGGCGCGCGCCAGGTCGAGCATGTCGAACAGCGGGCCGTCGGTCAGTTCATAGGGGAAGCGGATGCCCATGCGGTCGGACTCCGACCATTGCACCGTGCCAAAGACGACATGGCCGTCGAAATCGATCTGGCACTGGCTGCGCGCGGGCAGGGTGCAACCCGTGATCTGGGCGCCGCCTTCGCTGAGGTCTGCGATCGTTCCTTCCAGGCTGTCGAGCACCGTCGTGACGATGACGGGAATTTCGACGAGTGTTCGTTGACGGCTGCGCGGTATCTGCATCCTGGCCTCCAAAGTCCCCCTTTGGCCCCCTAAGCTCCGGATTAATATCGGGCATCAGGGTTAACCAAAGTTAAAAATCCGCGCGCTCCGGCCAGTTTATCTTCTCCGGTTTGACGAGGAAAAACGTTCCCTTTCATCCGGTCCGGAGTTAGGGGCTTTGCATCATGACCGTGTCCGAAAACCACCGCACCGCCGCTCAGGCGTCCAAGGCCTGGCCCTATGAGGAAGCCCGCAAGCTGCTGAAGCGTTATCAGCAGGGCGCGCCCGGCAAAGGCCATATCCTGTTCGAAACCGGCTATGGCCCGTCGGGCCTGCCGCATATCGGCACGTTCAACGAAGTGCTGCGCACCACGATGGTGCGCAACGCCTATCATGCGCTGTCGGACATTCCGACCCGCCTGATCGCTTTCAGCGATGATATGGACGGGCTGCGCAAGGTGCCGGACAATGTCCCCAATCAGGCGATGCTGACCGAACATCTGGGCAAGCCGCTGACCCAGGTGCCCGATCCGTTCGAAAAGTTCGAAAGCTTCGCGCACCACAATAACGCGATGCTCCGCGAGTTTCTCGATCGCTTCGCCTTCGATTATGAATTTGTTTCCGCCACCGACCGCTACAAGTCCGGGGCCTTCGACGATGCGCTGAAAAATGTCCTGCGCCATTATCAGGACATCATGGACATCATGCTGCCGACGCTGCGCAAGGAACGGCAGGCGACCTATTCTCCCGTCCTGCCGATCAGCCCGAAGAGCGGCATCGTGTTGCAGGTTCCGGTTGAGGTGATCGACGCCGAACAGGGCCTGATCCGTTTCGAGGATGAGGGCGAACTGATCGAACAGTCGATCCTGTCGGGCGGAGCGAAGCTGCAGTGGAAGGTCGACTGGGCGATGCGCTGGGTCGCGCTGGGCGTCGACTATGAAATGGCGGGCAAGGACCTGATCGATTCGGTCACGCAATCGTCCCGGATCTGCCGTGCGCTGGGCGCTCGCCCGCCCGAGGGGTTCAATTACGAGATGTTCCTCGACGAGAAGGGAGAGAAAATCTCAAAATCCAAGGGCAATGGTCTCAGCCTCGAACAATGGCTGACCTATGGTCCGCAGGAAAGCCTGGCCTTCTACGCCTATCGCGAGCCGAAGAAGGCGAAGCAGCTGCACATGGGCGTCATCCCTCGCGCGGTCGATGAATATTGGCAGTTTCGGGGCAATTACCCCAATCAGGCGATCGAGCAGCAACTCGGCAATCCGGTGCACCATGTTCACGACGGGAAGCTGCCGCAGGGCGAGTTGCCGGTGACGTTCGGCCTGTTGCTGAACCTAGTCGGCGTGATGGGCGACGCCACCCGTGAGCAGGTCTGGGGTTATCTCCAAAATTATGTCGCGCAGGCCAATGCCGAGACCTATCCCGAACTCGACGCCCTGATTGGCCATGCGCTCGCCTATCACCGCGATTTCGTCGCACCCACGCTCAAGCGCCGCGCGCCGCAGGAGAATGAGGCGGCGGCGCTGCGCAAGCTGGACGAGGAGCTTGCCCTTCTGCCTGAACATGCAAAGGCGGAGGATATCCAGAATATCGTCTACGCCATCGGCAAGGACGAAGCCTATGGATTCGCCGAGCTGCGGGACTGGTTCAAGGCGCTTTATCAGACGCTGCTGGGCGCGGATCAAGGGCCGCGCATGGGGAGCTTCATCGCGCTCTACGGCATTGATAACAGCCGCCGGTTGATCGCGGAGGCTCTGGCGTCCTGAACGGGAGCCGGGGGAACATTTGCTACGGCTAAACGTTTCAGTTGGTGGTCCACCCCCTTTCGGACTGGTGGCGCGCCGCCGTGTGCGTCATCGGCCGCGCCCGCCCGGAGACGAGCGGCGCGGCCAATGGGGTGAAGCCACAAGGCTGACAAAGCAGAACGGCTCCGAACCATGAAGGTTCGGAGCCGTTGCTTTTTAGGTCGTGCGATTACCAGAAGAAACCGCGATGAACCTGGACAACGCGGCCGGTGCGCACATTGACCAGCAGCACGTCGTTATAATGCCTCACCCATTGCAGGTTCGCGCTGGCGCGGGGCAGGCGATAACGATAGGGGTCGCTGATATAATAGCGCGAGCTGTAATAGACCGGTCGGATCCGCGAGCCCGCTTCCCACCGCTGGTAACGGAAGGGCGCCCGCCAGTTGCCGCCGCGATAGGCGTCGCGATGCGAGCGGCGATAGTCGCGCCAGTCTTCGCGCAGTTCCCGCCGGGCGTCGCGCACGTCGCGCCGTTCCTCGCGGACATCGTGGCGGTCGCCATAGCGCTGTGCATCGCGAAGTTCCCGCTGTTCCTGACGCAGGTCGCGCGCGCTGTCGCGCACCTCGCCGCGCGACTGCGCCATGGCGGCGCCCGGCATCGCGGTCGCGGCGATCAAACCAAGGATGATCAACTTACGCATATATTTTCTCCCATCAGCTTGGCGGCTGAACTCCGGTGAGAGGGTAATTTGTTCCCTCGCGGCCGGTTCCGCAGCCAACACCGTCCTTATGCGGCCGCGCCGCTGAACCGTTGGGGAACGGGACTGTCAGGAATCAGTCATTTATGTCGCATTTTGTAACCGCGCCATGAGGATGGCGGCGGCGTTCAGGGCGTCCAGCGACGCTCGCGGAACCATTTGGTGACGACATATTTGGCCCCGCTTTCCACCGGCCGCGCGGCATGCAGGCTGTCGGGATTGGGCGATCCGTCCCGATCCATATTATTCCAGATGAGGAGCATGCCCTCGACCGGCGGGACCATGAATTCGCAATGGGGGAAGTGGGTTTCCCCGCCCGCCGCGACTGGTGAGAGATAGATCATCGCTGTCCAGCTACGCTGCCCGCCTGTCTTCAGCATGGCGGGCCAGTAGCTGGCCGTGACGGGGAAATAGTCGCAATGCGTCTTATATTCCTGGCCCACGGCATAGCGCTGGCCCTGAAGCGTCTCGCCATTTTCGGGCGGCAGGCCCGTCAGCGCGCAAATCCGGTCGCTGATGCCCCGCACCAGTGGCTCCCACGGATTGAGGTTGCAGCTGTGGCTGGTGCGGTAACCCGCGTTCGCGCTGCCGGAAAAGAGCGTCGAGGGCTGGGCGTCCGCATCGATCAGCATGCGCAGGCCCGCGCATTCTTCGCTATTGAGGAAATCGCGGCGGCCATAGATTTCCAGCCGCGGGGCGTCGATCCGGCTGACCATCGGGTTGCGATCCAGCCTTGCGCGCACCGCATCGCCGATCCGCGCCCGCGCGGACGAAGCGACGCCGCCATCATCGATCAGGTCGGTCATGCGCGCGTCCTGCCAGCAGCGTCCCGTCGCCGCAAATGAAAAGGGCCCGGAGCACATGGCTCCGAGCCCAAGCGTTCAGTCGACAACTTACCAGAAGAAGTCGTGAATGACGTCGACGACATAGCCATCGCGGATGTCGACCAGCAGCGCGTCGTCATAATAGCGGACCCAGCGCAGCGTGCCATATGCCGGCGGCAGGCGGTAATAGGATGGATCGCCGATCCAGTAATTGTCCGCAAACAGCAGGCTGTTCAGGAAGATGCCGATCGAAAGGCGGTTATAGCCATAATTCCAGCCGCGCGGCGCATAATAGCGGCCCGCCCGGTAGCGATCGCTATAGCGTGAGCGATAGCTGGGCCAGTCATAACGCCGGTCCTGCCGCCAGCCATTGTCCCAGCGCCGCTGTCCGCTCCAGCGGGTGCGGTCGTCGAAGCGACGGGTCACGCCGACATTGCCGCTCCAGCGCCGGTCGTTGTTGTTCCAACGATTGTCGCGGCGGTCGTCCCTGCGGTCGTCCCTGCGGTCGTCACGGCGATTGTCGCGCCAGTCCTGTCGCGATTCGACGCGGCGTTCCTGGTTCCACTGCGGGCGTTCGGTGCGGTCTGCGGCGCGCGCATCATTGCGCCAGTCGCGACGTGCGGCGTCATTGGGAACCTGCCGATCTGTGCGCCAGCGCTGTTCGACGCGGGGCTGGGCAGGCTGGGCAGGCTGGACCGTCGGCCGTTCCACGCGGCGCTGGTCCCCGCGCTCAGCCGGGACCCACTGACGCATGTCGCCGCGCTCCCGCCGCTGCCCGTGCGCATCGCCATCGGCGCGCCCGCCGTCCTGACGGTCCGAACGCTCGCCGCGTCCACGCCATCCGCCATCATCTCCGCGCTGGGCGTAGGCAGGGGCTATGCCGCCCAGAACCGTCGCGGTCATCAACCCCGCCAACATGATTTTCTTAAACATGGTGTTCGCTTTCTCATGGGGCGCCATGCCCCGCATGTTGCCCTTTTATGTCTGGCGCCATGTCGAGATGCTGAACTTGTCTGTCAGCTATTTGAAAGATTCCTGAGGGGCGGTGCGGATAGGCCGTAGCTGTCAGGGCCTACGCAGGGCGGGAACCGCGCGTGCGGCGTCGTCCGGAGAGATTCCGGGCGGCGGGGCCGCTTCGACCTGTTCCTCGCCGCGCATGACGCGCCCGGCGCGCTGGATCGCGCCGCGCAGCCGGGGATAGATGCCGCAGCGGCAGATGTTGGTGATCGCCGCGTCGATTTCCTCATCGGCGGGATCGCTGTTTCGCTTCAGCAATGCCGATGCCGCCATGATGACGCCGGGGATGCAATAACCGCATTGCGAGACATTGTCGGCGGCGAACACCTGTTGCAGGGGATGGCCGCGATCGGGCGACAGGCCTTCTATGGTGGTGACGAAGCGGCCTTCCGTATTGCGGATCGTCACCTGGCAGGAGCGGACCGCTTCACCGTCGATATCGACCGTGCAGGCGCCGCAGTCGCCCGTGCCGCAGCCATATTTCGCGCCGGTCAGGTTCGACGCGTCGCGCAGCGCCCACAGCAACGGCGTGTCGGGGTCCATCCGATATTGGACGGGGCGATCGTTCACGGTGAACTTCGTCATGCCGCCTCATCCCCTTCCGCCGTGTGATAGAGCACTTCGTTGCGGATATGGATGGTGCGCGACGCCAGTCGGATTTCCTGGATGAAGGTGCCGAAGCCGCCCGCCTGCAATAGCATCGCGAGGCTGAAGAGAATGGCGATCGGCGTGCCGAGATGCGCGCCGAACAGATTGCCCGCGAACAGCAGGATGACGACCAGGCACACGGCGCAGGCCGACGCGACCGATAGGAATATGGCGGCGTTGACGACGCTCATCCGGCGGTCGAGCACGCGGATTTCGCTGACCATCCGGTCATGCTCCTTGCCGCGCGTGGTGAGAATCTTTTCCTCCACCAGCCGGGCGCGGTCGATAATCCGCGCGAGGCGACCGACGCAGACGTTCAGGAACGCGCCGATGCCCGCCAGCAGGAAGACAGGCGCAAGTGCGAGCTGGATCGTCTGGGCGACCAGCGAGACCTGGGGCAGAGGGATCATCGGGGGCCTTTTCTCACCATGTCGACAATCCAGCGCACGGCCATGAAAATGGCAAGCCTTCCCCGCCGCCGTTCAGGCAGCGCCCTTTGCGGGCGTGTTGACGCCCATGGACTTGAGATATTGTTTGATGTTGCGCGCCGCCTGCCGCAGCCGCTGCTCATTTTCCACCATGGCGATGCGGACAAAGCCTTCGCCGTCCTCGCCATAGCCGACGCCGGGCGCGACGGCGACCTTGGCATGGGTGAGGAGCTGTTTGGAAAATTCCAGGCTGCCCATGTCCTTGAGCGCCGGCGGGAGCGGGGCCCAGGCGAACATGGAGGCCTTGGGCGCGGGAATTTCCCATCCGGCGCGGCCGAACGCCTCGACCATCACGTCGCGGCGCTTGTGATAAAGCTCGCGGTTCTTCTGGACAATGTCCTGCGGTCCGTTGAGCGCAGCGCAGGCGGCCGCCTGAATCGGGGTGAACGCGCCATAGTCCAGATAGGACTTCACGCGCTTCAGCGCCGCGATCAATTGCCGGTTGCCGACCGCGAAGCCGATGCGCCAGCCCGCCATCGAATAGGTCTTGGAAAGCGAGGTGAATTCGACGGCCACATCCTTGGCGCCCGGCACCTGCAGGATGGAGGGCGTGGGATTGCCGTCATAATAAAGTTCGGAATAGGCAAGGTCGGAAAGCACCCAGACCTTGTTCTCCTTCGCCCAGGCGACCAGCCGTTCGTAAAAGGCCAGGTCGACCGTCTCCGCCGTCGGATTGCTCGGATAGCCCACGACCAGGATCGAGGGGCGCGGCACGGTGAAGGCCATCGCCCGTTCGAGCGACTGCCAATAATGTTCGTCCGGCGTCGTGGGCACCGAGCGGATGGTCGCGCCCGCGATGATGAAGCCGAACATGTGGATCGGGTAGCTGGGGTTGGGCGCCAGCACGACATCGCCGGGCGCGGTGATCGCGGTGGCGAGGCTGGCGAGCCCCTCCTTCGATCCCATGGTCACGACGACTTCGGTTTCCGGATCGAGATCGACGCCGAAGCGGCGGCCATAATAATTCGCCTGCGCGCGACGCAGCCCCGGAATGCCCATCGACTGCGAATAGCCGTGCGCGCTCGGCTTTTGCGCGACTTCGCACAGCTTGGCGATCACATGGTCGGGCGGCGGCAGATCGGGATTGCCCATCCCTAAGTCTATGATGTCCTCGCCCGCGGCTCGCGCGGCGGCCCGCATCGCATTGACTTCGGCGATGACATAGGGCGGCAGGCGCTTCATGCGGTAGAATTCTTCGGACATTTAGGGCTTTCCTGAAAGGCCTCCGTAGGGAATAGTGACGCACCTGCTTTTGAGGCGATGCGGTTTGGCTATAACTCGCCGGATTGTCACGCGCCAGCGAAAGCGGCGGATAGAATGATACCAAGGGGAGGAAGGTGGCCATGAAAGTGCAGAACCTGGGTGAACCGAGTCTTCCTACGCTAGAGCAGATGCAGCAATGGACGCAGATGCTGGGCCAGGCGCAGCAATTGCTGCTGGAACAGGCCGCTGGCGCGACCGGGCGGATGATGCCGTTCGATCCCGAAACGGTGTCCCACATCCAGACGGGCTTCGCCAATGAAGGCATTGCGCTGTGGCAGCGCTTCCTCAATTCGGGCGGCATGCTGCGCGACCAGCCGGAACCGCCGCCGCCCGGCAGCCCTGCGGGGGCCAAGGACCGGCGCTTTGCCGATCCCGCCTGGACCAATCATCCCTTCTACGATCTCATGCGCCAGAGCTATCTGCTGCTGTCCGACTATCTGCTGAAGCTGACGGACGCTGTCGACGGCGTCGATCCCAAGCAGAAGGCGAAGCTGCGTTTCGCGACCAACGGCATGCTGGACGCCATGGCGCCCAGCAATTTCGCGCTGACCAATCCGCTGGTCATGGAAAAAACGCTGCAAAGCGGCGGCGAGAATCTGGTGAAGGGTTTGCAGCACATGCTGACGGACCTGGAAAAGGGGCAGCTGACGCATACCGACGGCGCCGGCTTCGAAGTGGGCCGCAACATCGCCGCGACGCCGGGCAAGGTGGTCAAGGAAACACCGCTCTACCAGCTGATCCACTATGCGCCGACGACCGACAAGGTGCTCGAAACGCCGCTGGTGATCTTCCCGCCCTGGATCAACCGATTCTATATTCTCGACCTGTCGCCTGAAAAGAGCTTCGTCAAATGGGCGGTCGACCAGGGATTGAGCGTGTTCCTGGTGTCGTGGAAGTCGGCCGATGCGTCGATGAAGGACCTTGTGTGGGACGATTATATCCTGCGTGGTCAGGCCGACGCGATCGACACGGTGCGCGAACTGCTGAACGTGCCGAGCGTGCACACTATCGGCTACTGCGTCGCGGGCACGACTCTGGCCGCCACGCTCGCGCTGCAAGCGGCGCGAGGGGAAGCGGACAAGGTGGCGAGCGCGACCTTCTTCACCGCGCAGGTGGACTTCAGCGAGGCGGGCGACCTCAGCCTGTTCGTCGACGATGACCAGATGAAGCTGGTGGATCAGCTGTCCTCGGGCGGTTTCCTCGACGGGCGCTACATGGCCGCGACCTTCAACCTGCTGCGCGGGCGCGACCTGATCTGGAACTATGTCGTCAACAATTATCTGCTGGGGCAGGACTATCCGCCGTTCGACCTGCTTTACTGGAATGGCGATACGACCAACCTGCCGGCGCGCTGGCACAGGGATTATCTGACCCAGCTGTATCGCGACAACCTGCTTGTCGAGCCGGGCGCGATCAGTGTCGACGGCACGCCGATCGACCTGCGCAAGATCCAAACCCCCGCCTATGTGCAGGCGGGACGGGAGGATCATATCGCCCCGCCTGGAAGCGTTTGGAAGGCGACCGGCCATTTCGGCGGACCCGTGCGCTTCCTGCTGGCGGGGTCGGGGCATATCGCCGGCGTCGTCAATCCGCCCGCCGCCGGCAAATATCAATATTGGTCCTGCGAAGAGCCGCAGCCCTCGCTCGACGACTTCGTCGCGCATGCGAAGGAGACCAAGGGCAGCTGGTGGCCCGACTGGATCGAATGGATTCGGTCGCTTGATGATTCGCTGGTCTCCGCCAAAAAAGGCGCGCGTGTGCCCGGCGGGGGCGCTCTCAAGGCTATAGAGGATGCGCCCGGCCGCTACGTAAAGGAACGCTGAGCCCCTGATTTTATTAGGTTTTGAGGCCGGTCGCGCCCTTGTGCCCGGCCTCAAAAACTGATTTATGTTGCAGTGCACAAAAAGTGCTTGCAAACATCCTTGGGCGCCTATATTGTGCACTGCAACATTGGAGGATGATCCATGGCAGTGACGCCCAAAGCAGTTCATCGCAAGCAGGTGGCCAAGAAGTCCAATTCTTCGCCTACCCTTTCCGCCAGCGAGGCGCTGAAGGCGGCGGAAGCGGCCATCGCCTCCAACCCGAAAGCGCCGCCGGCTCGTAAGCCGGCATCGCCCAAGCCCGAGGCTCCGCGTGCGAAGGTCGCGCCGGCTGCAAAGGCTGATCCAGTCGCCATCGTCGCCGCCACACCGGCGGTCGACGCGGCGCCCGAACCGCCCGCCGTCGAGACGGTGGCTGTTGAACCGGTGTTCTCCACGCCGGCGCCCGTGGCCCAGCAGCCACAGGTGGAACCACAGGCAACAAAGAGCCTGTCATCCAAAGCCGGGCCGGTAGAGCCCGAATCGCTGCCCGCTATAGAAGGAACCAAGATCATGAACGATGTAATCGAAACCGGTAAGAAGTTCGCTGAAGACACCAAAGCCAAGCTCGAGTCGGTTTATGCCGGCCTGAACGAAAAGGCGAAGGTCAACGTCGAGAAGTCGACCAAGGCCATTGAAGAACTGAGCGACATCGCCAAGGGCAATGTCGAGGCGCTGGTCGAATCCGGCAAGATCGCCGCCAAGGGCTTCGAGACGCTCGGCCAGGAAGCCGTCGACTACAGCCGCAAGAGCTTTGAGAAGGCCACCGCCTCGCTCAAGAGCTTCTCGACGGTGAAGACGCCGACCGAATTCTTCCAGCTGCAGAGCCAGCTCTTTTCGAGCAGCTTCGATGAGCTGACCAAGGAAGCGACCAAGAGCAGCGAAGCGCTGATCAAGCTGGCTGGCGACGTCGCCCAGCCCCTGACCGCTCGCGTCACCGTCGTGACCGACAAGGTGAAGGCGATCGCGGCCTGATAGGCATCGCCTGAACGCATTGATTTGCAAGAGAAACGGCTCCCATCCTGGATGGGGGCCGTTTCTTTTGTTCTGGGGGCGGCCTTCGCGAGATGACTCGCGATGCCGCCCTTGCCATGCGTGACGGAATCGCCATATTCTCAATCGTCATGAACAGCATCAGAACAACGGCATATCCCCTGACGATGGCGGGCAGGGATCAGGACGACCAGGGGGAAGGCCCCGGCGGCCCCCATGTCGGCATCGCCACGCGCACCCGTGCGCGCACGAAAAAGCCGTCGCTCTACAAGGTGCTGCTGCTGAACGACGATTATACGCCCATGGAATTCGTCGTTCATGTGCTCCAGCAATTTTTCCGCATGGATATGGAAGAAGCGACTCGCGTGATGCTGCACGTCCATCAGCGCGGCGTCGGCGTATGCGGCGTCTTCAGCTATGAGGTGGCGGAGACCAAGGTGAACCAGGTGATGGATTTCGCCCGGCAGAACCAGCATCCGCTCCAGTGCACGCTGGAAAAGGCCTGACTTTCCACGGCAGCTAATTTCGGCTGCGGGGGCGCTCGCAGGCGCCGCATGACCCGTGGATCGACGTTGCTTCTGTTGCTGACGCCAGCTCACCGCATGATGATCCGGGCATAATGGTTATCATATATTAAGGGTGATCGCTTAGGAGCATCAGGATCATGTGTGCTTCCGCTCGCTACCCATCTTCCCCTGTTTCGCCGGTCGCCGTCGGCCTCGCCTATTTTCTGATGGCGTCGCTGGCTCTGGTGGGGTCGCGTTTCGACGGTGGCCTCGCCTTCATCTGGGCCGCCAACGCTTTATTGACGGCCGAATTGATGACGTCGAGGATCCAATATTGGCCTCGCATCATCCTCGCCTGCGGCGTCGCCAGCATGGTTTCGACGACGCTGTTCGGCATGGGGCCGGTGGCGGCGATCCCCATGGCGGCGATCAACATCGCCGAATCGCTGATCGTCGCCTCCCTGTGCCGCCGCTTTGCGCGGGTGAATGGACTGGCGGACGGATCGAAGCGGCCGCTGATGGTCTTCATATTGGCGCTCTGCCTGCCCGCGAACATCATTGCAGGGACGGCCGCCGCGATGGTCGCATCGACCCTCACCCCGGCGTCCTTCGGGGCGTGCTGGCTGCAATGGTATAGCGGCCATGTTCTGGGCGGCCTTACCTGCACGCCGATCCTGATCATGCTGTTGCAGGGAGAAGTCGGCCGTTGGTTCCGGGAAACGTCGCGCAGTGGCAAGTGGGAAGCGTTGTGCCTTCTGGCGCTGTTCGACCTCGTCGCGACGCATGTCTTTTTCTGGGCGAGCTATCCGATGTTGTTCGTCCTGCTGCTGCCGCTGGTCGTGATCGCCTTCCGCGTGGGCTATCTGGGCGCGGCGGCGTCCGTGGTGCTGCTCGCCGTCATCGGCGGGGCCGCCACGATGACCGGCCATGGTCCCTTTTACATGGTGCCCGGCACACTGGGTGAGCGCACGCAATTCTTCCAGCTTTTCCTCGCCTTCAGCTTTCTCCTGTCCATGCCGATCGCGGCGGAACTGAACGGCCGTCGTCGGCTGTTCAAGATGTTGCAGGAAAGCGAAGCGCGCTACCGCGCCATCGCCGAGCATTGCGGGGACGTGGTGCTCAATGTCAGCATCGAAGGCATCATCAACTACGCCTCTCCCTCGGCCGCCGCGCAGTTGGGCCGGGCGCACGGATCGCTGGTCGGCCAGGCGGTGGTCGACCTGGTCGATCCCCAGGCGCGAGCGGACGTCGCCGGAACGCATCGCCGGGCGCTGGAACTGCCGGGCGACGTGCAGACGGTGGAGTTTCGCCCCTCTCTTTCCGCCGGCGGCCTGGATTGGTGCGAGATGGTGACTCGCGCCGTACTTGACGAAAGGGGTGTCCCGACCGGCGTCGTCAGCACCATCCGGGACATGTCGCGGCACAAGGCGCGCCAGCGCGCGTTGCAGCGGGTGGCCGCCGTCGATTCGCTGACCGGCGCCGATAGCCGATGGGCGTTTCTTGGTAAGCTGGAACAGGAAATCCAGCGCGTCGAACATGGTGGGAAGTCATGCCTGCTGCTGATCGACATCGATCACTTCAAGTCGGTCAACGACCGCTACGGCCATGGCGCAGGCGACAAGGTGCTGGCTGGCTTCGTCGATCGGCTGCGGCCCGGACTGCGCGACATGGACAGCATCGGCCGCTTGGGTGGCGAGGAGTTCGCGATCCTGCTCGTCGGCGCCGATGTCGAACGCGCCAGCATCGTTTGCGAGCGATTACGGAACATGGTGTCGGCCCAACCGATGCGGACGGACCGGGACGAACAGATCGTCGTGACGTTCAGCGCCGGGCTGGTCGGACTGGATGGCGGCGCGGGCCCGGCGGAAGTGCTCGAAGCCGCCGATAAGGCGCTCTATCGCGCCAAGAATGGCGGCAGGAACTGCTTGCGGCTGGCGGCCTGAGAGCCCTGGCTGCTCGCGCCAAGTTGGATTCCACCGGCGTCGCGTTCTTTCAAAAAGCCGGCAATGATATGTTGTAACTTCCTTCCTGCTCACCTATGTGTCGGCCATCATGTCAATCAGCCTTCGCACCAGCCTGTCCAATGGCCGTCTTGATCGTATTGCGATCACGCTGTCGGGCATGTGCGCGGTGCATTGCTTCGGCACCGCTGTGCTGCTGGGCGTACTGGCTTCGGCGGGCGGCTTTTTGGAAAACCCGCTCTTTCATGAAACCGGCCTGATGCTGGCGATCCTGCTGGGCGCGCTCGCGCTTGGCCATGGAGCGATGGAGCATGGTTTCATGATGCCGGCGGCGATCGGATCGCTGGGCCTGGGCATCATGGCGGGTGCGCTGACGCTGGATCATGGGTTGCAGGAGAGCGTCTACACGATCTTGGGCGTGGCCATATTGTCGCTCGGCCACGATCTCAACCACCGCGCCGGGCGCTGAACGCTTTCTTCCGAAAATGACGAAAGGGGCCGCATCGACGGCCCCTTTTCATCGTGCAGGTCGAACGCCGGTCAGGCGGGCTTGTGGTCCAGCAGATGCTCGCCCTTTACCCAGCGAACGGTGCCGGTGCTGGCGCGCATCACGACGCTGTCGGTGGTGAGCTTGCCGCCCGGCAGCCGCTTGACGCCGCCCAGCAGCGATCCGTCGGTGACGCCGGTCGCGGCGAAGATGCAGTCGCCCTTCGCCAATTCCTTAAGATCATAGATCTTGTCGAGGTCGGTGATGCCCCATTTATAGGCGCGCGCCCGCTCATCGTCGTTGCGGAACAGCAGCTTGCCCTTGAACTGGCCGCCGACGCAGCGCAGCGCCGCGCAGGCCAGCACACCCTCGGGCGCGCCGCCCGAACCCATATACATGTCGATGTTGGTTTCCGGGTTGGTCGTCGCGATGACCCCGGCGACGTCGCCGTCCGGGATCAGCATGATGCCGCAGCCGATGGCCCGCAGCTCCGCGATCAGCCTTTCATGGCGCGGGCGGTCCAGCACGCAGACGATGATCTCATGCGCGTCGACGCCCTTGGCCTTCGCCACCGCATCGACATTTTCCCGCACCGACTTGTTCATGTCGATGATGTCTTCGGGATAGCCAGGGCCGACCGCCAGCTTTTCCATATAGACGTCGGGGGCGTTCAGCAGGCCGCCTTCTTCCGAAATGGCGAGGACGGCGAGCGCGTTGGGCCCGGCCTTCGCCGTGATGGTCGTGCCTTCCAGCGGGTCGAGCGCGATGTCGATCCGGGGGCCCGTCCCGATCGCGTTGCCGACCTTCTCGCCAATGTAGAGCATCGGCGCTTCGTCGCGCTCGCCTTCGCCAATGACGACGGTGCCGTCCATGTATAGATCGTTGAACGCGAGGCGCATGGCTTCGACCGCTGCGGCGTCGGCGGCCTTTTCATCGCCCCGTCCGATCAGCTTGGAAGCGGCGATGGCGGCCGCTTCGGTGACGCGCACCATTTCAAGCACCAAGACGCGATCGAGAATCGAGCTAGCCTGCACCATGGTAATTCCTCTGCTGTCGATATTTGCCGAGGGCGATAGGATGTCGGCCTTTCCTTGTCGAGCCATGCCGCCCAAATAACAATGCGCTTCGCGGCGTTCACGCAACGGGAAGTCGCCTGCTGTCCGTCAGTCCAGAATGTGCATGACGATCGGCGCCTGAAGCAGGCTGTCCGATCCCGCGAGCCGCTCCAGCGTATCGAGGACGCAGCGCTCTTCGCCAGCATGGGTGACGATCGCCACCAGCACGCCGTCATCCTTGTGCGCGCCACGCTGGATCATGCTTTCGATCGAAACGCCGGCGTCGCGCGTGGCGGCGGCGATTTCCGCCAGAACGCCGGGGCGGTCCTGCACCTTGAAGCGCAGATAGGCGCGGCCCACGCGCTTGCCGGCGTCGGCGGGCTTCTGTTGGGCCAGGGCGGCGACGGGCATGGCGAGCGCGTCGCCATATT
Organism: Sphingobium sp.; assembly: GCA_036383495.1. Taxonomy (GTDB): domain Bacteria; phylum Pseudomonadota; class Alphaproteobacteria; order Sphingomonadales; family Sphingomonadaceae; genus Sphingobium. Next base: position 15,573 of record DASVOF010000095.1, read on the forward strand.
CGTCGCGCGCGACGTCGATCAGGTCGGCGACCACGGCCGAAGCCGTCGGGCCATCGCCCGCCCCGCGTCCCTGGAAGAAGAGGCGGCCGACGAAATTACCCTCCGCCACGACCGCGTTCAGGGACCCGTCGACATGGGCGAGCGGATGGTCGAGCGGCACCAGCATCGGATGCACCCGCTGGAACAGCCCCTCGGGGCCATTCTGCGCCATGCCGACAAGGCGGATGCGATAGCCGAGCCCGGCCGCTTCGGCGATGTCGGCGGCGATGACATGGCGGATGCCGGTGATCGCGACATTGTCGAAGTCCAGTTCGGTGCCGAAAGCTAGGCCGGCCAGGATGGTCAGCTTGTGCGCGGCGTCCACGCCATCGATGTCGAAGCTGGGATCGGCCTCCGCATAGCCCAGTTCCTGCGCTTCCTTGAGCACCTCGTCAAAGCCGCGCCCTTCCTTTTCCATGGTGGTCAGGATGTAGTTGCAGGTGCCGTTGAGGATGCCGTAGACGCGGGCGATCTCGTTCGCCGCCGCGCCTTCGCGCATGCCCTTGATCACCGGGATGCCGCCCGCCACCGCCGCCTCATATTTAAGCGCGACCCCAGCCTTTTCGGCGAGGGTAGCGAGGTCCATCCCGTGATGGGCCAGCATCGCCTTGTTTGCGGTGACGAACGGCTTGCCCGTCGACAGGCACTGGCGGGCGAGGGTGAGGGCAGGGCCGTCCGCTCCGCCGATCAGCTCCACCACGACGTCGATATCGTCGCGGGTCGCCAGCGTCGTCATGTCGTCCACCCATTCATAGGGGGTGAGGTCGACGCCGCGATCCTTGTTCCGGTCGCGCGCGGAAATGGCGACGATCTGGATCGGGCAGCCCGCGCGTCGCGCGATCAGTTCGGCATTGGTTTGAAGCAGCCGGATGACCCCGCCGCCCACCGTGCCGAGGCCGACAAGCGCGACGCGCAGCGGGGCATGGCGATGCAGATTGGTCATGGTTCTTCTTTCTTGTCCTTGCGGCTTGCACGAAGCCGCGCTGATAGCCGCCAATCCGCCGCTGTCCAAGCAAAAGGACAGCGTGGCGGGCGGGGGGATCGGCGCGGGGCGGCTGTCAGAGCGAGGTTCGGGTCCGGTCGCAGGCGCCAAGGGCCTGGATTACGAAGGCATAGTCCGTTCGCGCGGCTTCGGCGTCCTGGGGGGACAAGGAGCGGACTGACCGGGCGGGCAGGCTTTGCGGCAGGCCGCAGGCGAGGCGATACCACAGCAGGCTGCCCGGAGCCGGGGGACGCGCCGCCTCGTCCACGATCTCGCCCAGCGCCACCGCCCATCGCGGGTCCTGTCCGGGCCGGCGCAGGACGGACAAGGATACAGGATCGCCATTGACCGTGCGCAGGAATATCTGCGTTTCGCCCTCCCCGGCGACAGTGCCCGCCACATGGAAAGCGTCGCCCAGTCCGACGATCCGCGGCGGGGCGCCGTTCGCCACCAGTTCGGACAGGATCGCCTTGACCTTTTCAATCGCGGCGGGCGTTGCGGGGATCTGCGCGTCGCGCGCGACCAGCTGGATTTCGCCCGCTCGCCCACCCGGTCGGGCGAAAAGGATCACCTGCGCCTTCTTGAGCTTGGGCGTCTTGCCCTTGGCGTTGAGGGGGGCGTCGTAAAGATAGCGAATCCGAGGACTGATTCCCCCTTCACCGCGAATCAGGCCGCTCACATCCGCCTCCAGATAGAGGCGTCGATGGCCTGCCGGCAGGTTTTGGACCTGCTCGGACGGGATTTCGATGATGTTGCGAATTCGCGCCACCGCGACAAGCGGGGAGGCGTCCGCAAGGTCGGCGATGTCGGCGTAGGACGGCGTTCCGTTCATACTGGCGGCCGGTGGGGCGCCATGCTGCTGAGCCCCGGAAACCTGCGGCTGTGCGGCGAAAATGAGGCATGCCAGGGCGGCGGTTTGAAAGGGGAGGGAGGATTTGCTTTTCATGGTGGTCCTAAGCTTAACAGTCCGTTGCATTGTTGTCACAGGCAAGTCATTCCAATACAAAATGTTATTCGGAAATCAGGATATCGATAAAGCGTTTGCGTGCCACGATGCGCCGCGATAGGAGTTCGCAAAGGTAGCAAATGAACGGATAGGGGCCAAAGGTGATCGGGGGATCCCGATCAGCTGGGGCCACTTTTTGGCTTATTTGCCAATAATCAACTGGTAAGCTGAGTTAAGGAGTGTCGTTGCCGAATGGCCTATGCTGACCACTCGCAAGGATCGAGTCGCACGATTTCGATCATCATCGTCGCCCTTGTTCACGCTGTTCTCGGCTATGCCTTCGTCACCGGTCTTGGCATGAAATATGTCAAAAAGGCGGCGGAACAGCTGAACGTGATCGACGTGAAGGAGGAACCGCCGCCGCCGGACGAGGAGCCGCCGCCGCCGCCGCCCGATCAGCCGATCGAGCCGCCGCCGGTCGTTGCGCCGCCGCCGATCGTTCAGACGCCGTCGCCCGCGCCGGCGATCCAGACCGTTCGCACGCCGCCGCCGGTGTTTAACCCGGTGCCGGTCGCCGCGCCGCCTCCGCCCCCGCCTCCGCCGGCTGCGCCCGCTTCGCGCGCAGCGCCGCGCAGTTCGCCGGGCAGCTGGCTTAGCGATGCGGACTATCCCAGCCGCGCCCAGCGTGAAGAACGCTCGGGCACCGCGGGTTTCCGGCTCGAAATCGGACCGGACGGTCGTGTCACCAACTGCACCATCACCTCTTCGACGGGCCATGCGGACCTCGATGAGGCGACCTGTCGCTTGTTGCCGCGCCGCGCGAGGTTCAAGCCGGCGACTGCCGCTGGTGGCGGGGCCATGTCCGATACGTACAATGGTCGCATCACCTGGCGACTGCCTGAATGATTGTAACGGGAAGGCAGGCGTCGCCGCCGCCTTCCCCTTTTATTGATCCTTTGAGAGGGAAGTCTTAAAATGTTGATGTATCTCGCAGCTGCTGCCGCGCCCAAGGCGGAGAATCCGTACGGCCTGATGGAGGCCCTGCAACAGGGCGGCACCATCGCCTGGACCGTCTTCATCATTCTGGTCGGCATGTCGATCGGCACCTTCTACATCCTGTTCACCAAGCTGATCGAGCAGCAGAAGGTTCTCAACCAGGGCAAGAAGGTTCGTGCGACCTTCTGGCGCGCGCCGACGCTGAAGGAAGGTTCGGCGAAGCTGGAAAAGAACTCCGCCTACAAGCAGATCGTCGATGACGGCATCAAGGCGCAGGAAGAACACACCAAGCTGACCGACCCGGTCGAAGCCCATGACTGGCTGCACGGCTCGCTCGCCCGTTCGGAAGCCGCGATCAACTCGAAGCTGGGCGGTGGTCTGGCGTTCCTCGCGACCGTCGGTTCGACCTCGCCGTTCATCGGTCTGTTCGGTACGGTTATCGGCATCTACCGCGCGCTCATCAAGATCGGCGCCGCCGGTCAGGCGTCGATCGACGCGGTCGCCGGTCCGGTCGGTGAAGCTCTGATCATGACCGCCCTGGGTCTGGCCGTGGCCGTTCCCGCGGTGCTCGCCTACAACTTCCTGCAGCGCCGCAACAAGTCGATCGCCGAGCAGCTGAACGGTTTCACCGTCGACCTGCTGGCCCACCTCGTGTCGAACGGTGCGGTGAAGCCCTCCTTCGCCACGGCTCCGGTTGCTCCGGCCGCCAAGACGGCCGCGGCTCCGACCAAGGCCTGATCGGTCAAGCAGCCGGTGCGGGAACCGGCGGGCGGCTGCGACCCGCCAAGGTTCCCCACCGGCCGTGGGTCCCGCATGACGGGGCGCCATCGACACGCATGTTAGGAAATTATCAATGGCAATGAGTGCTGGCTCCGACGGCGGTGATGACAAGCCGATGTCCGACATCAACACGACGCCGCTCGTCGACGTCATGCTGGTGTTGCTCATCATCTTCCTCATCGCGGTCCCGGTCGTCGTGCAGACGGTTCAGCTGCAGCTTCCCAAGGTCGCGTTCGAGCCGACGACGACGAAACCGGAAAACGTCTCCTTGTCGATCACGACGGGCTCGGACGGTAGCTGTGCGGTTTACTGGAACATGACCAAGGTCTCGTCCGACGATCTGCTCAACCGCGCCGTCGCAAAGCTCGAAGCGGACATCAAGAAGGCGGGCGGCGTAGAAAATATGACGCCGGAAGATCTGCCCGAAGTGCATATCCGCGGTGACATCAATACGCCTTATCGGTGTATCGGCGGAACCATCTACACGATGCAGCGCGCAGGGTTCCCGAAGGTCGGCTTCATCTCCGAGCCCGAACCGGGCGCTTCGGTCCATCGGCTTTAAGTTTTAGGAGTATCGCCCCATGGCTATGAGCGCCGGAAGAGACGATGGCGAGCCGATGATGGAAATGAACACGACGCCGTTGATCGACGTCATGCTTGTTCTCCTCATCATGTTCATCATCACCATCCCGATCCAGACCCACGCGGTCAAGATCGACCTGCCGCAGAATGCGCCGCCCACCGACAGCGTCATCGACCCTGTGAAGAACAAGGTCGCGATCGACGCGGGCGGCATCATCACCTGGAACGGTTCGGCGATCGACCTGTTGACCCTGCGTCAGTATCTGCAGCAATCGCTGCGGCTGCCGGTCGAACCCGAGTTGCAGTTCCAGCCGAACGCGGCGACCCGCTATGTCGTGGTCGACGGCGTGTTGGCGGAGATCAAGCGCGCGGGCGTGACGAAGCTGGGCTTTGTCGGGAACGAACAGTACGGCAATTTCTAAAGGCTGGAAGCGCCGCCGTCCGCTGGCTGGGAATGTTCGACTTCCCGTTTCCGGGCATGGGCAGGCTGACGCAACCCGCTGATGAAAACCGCCGATAGATTGGGGGCCGCTGATGCGGCCCCTTATTTATGTCCGCAGCCATTTAGGGCCGATCGACATTCAGCGTAACCAGATCATGGCGGCTGCGAGGTGGATGAAGCCGGCAAAATGGATGGTGCGCCGGTCGTAGCGTGTTGCGAAACGGCGGAAATGCTTGAGGCGTCCGAAGCATCGCTCGATCCGGT
>DASVOF010000096.1:0-37205 GCA_036383495.1 Sphingobium sp.
CCAATTGTCAAGCGTCCTTTACTCAAGCCCGGCTTGAAGCGCTTGCTGCACTGCACTAGGTGCCAATCCCATGTCCGAGATGTTCAAGATCACGCTGCCCGACGGTTCGTCACGCGAAATGCCCGAGGGCTCGACCCCGGCGGATGTCGCCGCGGCAATCGGGCCGGGCCTGGCCAAGGCGGCGCTGGCCGCGCGGATCGACGGCGAGGTGCGCGATCTCAACCGTCCGTTCGAGGGCGATTCCAACCTCGCGCTGATTACCTCGAAGGATGAGAAGGACGCGCTGGAGCTGGTCCGGCACGACTTCGCCCATGTCCTCGCCGAGGCGGTCCAGCGCCTCTATCCCGGCACGCAGATCACCTTTGGCCCGTCGACCGACGATGGCTTCTATTATGATTTCGCGCCGAAGGATCGGCCTTTCACCGAAGAAGACCTGCCAGTCATCGAGGCGAAGATGCGCGAGATCATCGCTGCCGACAAGCCGCTGCGCCGCGAGGTGTGGACGCGCGAAGATCTGATCGCGCGCTGGCGAGCGGAGGGCGAGACGTTCAAGGCCGAGTGGGCCGCCGAACTGCCCGAGGGCGAGGAACTGACGGTCTATTGGTCCGGAGGCGACTGGCTCGACATGTGCCGGGGGCCGCACCTTGCCTCCACCGGCAAGCTCGATCCGGCGGCGTTCAAGCTGACCCGCGTGTCGGGCGCTTACTGGCGCGGGGACCAGAAGAACGCGATGCTGTCCCGCATCTACGGCACCGGCTGGCTCAACAAGAAGCAGTTGGCCGAACATCTGACGCGGTTGGAGGAAGCGGGCAAGCGCGACCATCGCAAGCTGGGCGCGGAGATGGACCTGTTCCACCTTCAGCAGGAAGCGCACGGATCGGTCTTTTGGCATCCCAAGGGCTATCTGATCTGGCGCGAGCTGGAAGCCTATATGCGCCGCGCCATCGACGCGGCGGGCTATCGCGAGGTCAAGACGCCGCAGGTCATGGACGCGCGCCAATGGGAACAGTCGGGCCATTGGGGCAAATATCGCGAAAATATGTTCGTCATCCCCGACGAGGTTCCGAACGTCGCGGATGAAGGCCCGCTGGTGTCGGATGATGCCGACTGGATGGCGCTCAAGCCCATGAACTGCCCCGCGCATGTCCTGATCTTCCGCCAGGGGATCAAAAGCTATCGCGACCTGCCGCTGCGCTTCTACGAAAATGGCTGCTGCCATCGCAATGAGCCGCATGGCGCGCTGCACGGCTTGATGCGCGTGCGCCAGTTCACGCAGGATGACGCCCATATCTTCTGCCGCGAGGATCAGATTGTCGAGGAAGTCCGCGCCTTCTGCGCGCTGGCCGACCGCATCTACAAGGATTTCGGCTTCACCTATTCGATCAAGCTGGCGCTGCGTCCCGAAAAACGCTTCGGCACCGAAGAAATGTGGGACAAGGCGGAGGAGGAGCTGCGCAACGCAGTAGCCGCCGCTGGCCTGAACACCCCCGAATATGGCTGGGAGGAACTGCCGGGCGAAGGCGCTTTTTATGCGCCCAAGCTGGAATGGCATCTGACCGACGCGATCGGGCGGACATGGCAGGTCGGCACCATACAGTCCGACCGCGTGCTGCCGGAGCGACTCGACGCCTCCTATGTGGGGGAAGATGGCGAGCGGCATCGGCCCGTCATGCTCCACCGCGCGATTTTCGGCAGCTATGAACGCTTCATCGGCATCCTGATCGAACATTATGCGGGCAAATTCCCGCTGTGGCTCGCGCCGGTGCAGGCGGTGGTGGCGACCATCGTTTCGGACGCCGACGACTATGCGAACCAGGTTGTCGAGAAGCTGCGGGCGGCCGGAATTCGCGCCGAAACCGACGTGCGCAACGAGAAGATCAACTACAAGGTGCGCGAGCACAGCCTGGCCAAGGTGCCGAATTTGCTGGTGGTTGGCCGCCGCGAGGCGGACGAGGGCACGGTGGCGCTGCGCGAGCTAGGCAAGGAGGGGCAGAGCGTCCTTTCGGTCGAAGATGTGATCGCCCGCCTTGCAACCGAAGCCCTCGCGCCCGATATGCGGTGAGGCAGCAATGCCACATGGGGTTGGCGAATCCGCAACTGCGGACTTGCCGCCCCTTTCGGCTTTGCGCTAAAGGCGCGCAGAGCCAGATTTGAAATTACCATAGGAGAAGCCGCTATACGTCCCCCAATGATGCGCCGCCCGCTGGCGCCGCCGCCTAAGTCCGGTCCCCGTTACAATGAGTTCATCACCGTGCCCAAAGTGCGCGTGATCGACGATGAAGGCGAAAATCTGGGCGTGATGTTGACGCAGGAGGCGATGGAGCGCGCCTTTGAGGTTGGGCTCGACCTGGTCGAAGTGTCGCCAACCGCCGATCCGCCGGTCTGCAAATATCTGGACATCGGCAAGTTCAAATACGAAGCCCAGAAAAAGGCGAATATCGCCCGCAAGACCCAGAAGACGCAGGAACTCAAAGAGATCAAGATGCGTCCGAACATCGACGATCATGACTATGATACGAAGATGAAGAAGGTCCATGATTTCATCGGCGACGGCGACAAGGTGAAGATCACCCTGCGCTTCCGTGGCCGCGAATTGTCGCACCAGCAGCTGGGCATGCAACTGCTCCAGCGCGTGGCGGAAAATGTGGGTGAGATCGCCAAGGTCGAAGCCTATCCGCGCATGGAAGGCCGTCAGATGCTGATGGTGCTGGCGCCGAAATAAGCTTTTATAGAGCTGTTGGTTTACGCGTTCGGGCGGAGTCTGGCGACAGGCTCCGCCCGATGCTTTTGGGGGATGCGTGGGGCGGGTTTCGGCCATAAGCTGACCTGTGCTTCCCCTCCCCTTCAGGGGAGGGGATTGAGGGGTGGGGCGGCGCCCCACAACGATAGGTCGCCTTTTTGGGCACTGCCCCACCCCAACCCCTCCCCTGAAGGGGAGGGGCTTTTATGTCCGCCATTCACCTACCACTCCACCCCTCCACAGGAACCTCTCCCCACCCCCGCGCATTGTTCGCGCGGGTGGCGTAACGAAGAGGAGGAGTTCCATGGCCGACAATCAGGAGCGTCCAACGACGACGACCACGGTGATAGAAAAGCGCGGCGGTGGCGGCACGATGCTGATGGTGCTGCTGCTGGTCGTGGTGGTGGCGATCGCCGCCTTCTTCCTGATCAGCAGCGAAACGCGCAAGGACAGCGCGGTCGAAGGCGCCGCGACGCAGGTCGGTCAGGCCGCCAGCGACGTAGGCAGCGCGGCCAAGGATGCCGCAGGGGCCGCTCAGGGCGAATAAGCGCTCTGCGGCGGGCTGATGGCCTCCCTCTACTCGTTAGAGCAAGAAGATAGAGGATCTGGAACCCACCCCCAACTCCGTTCGGGCTGAGCCTGTCGAAGCCTATCTCTTCCTTTGAAGAGAAGTAGAGCCCTTCGACAAGCTCAGGGCGAACGGAGGTTAAATGATCCCGGCCTGACCCTCAATGCTCGAGCCGGGCGCTGCTCCCACTCTCGCCGATCGCCCTCCACAAAAAGGGCGCCCCGCACGGGACGCCCTTTTCATTCAAAATCCGGTCGGCCGTTGCCGGCTCAACCGAATGGATATTTCAGCCTTCCACCTTCGCGTACTTAGGCGCGGCTTCATTGAGGATGCGCAGGATCTTCTTGAGCGCGCCGGCCTCGTCCGTCTCTTCCATCGCGGCGAGTTCGCGGGCGAGACGGCTGGAGGCCGCTTCGAAGATCTGGCGTTCGGAATAGCTCTGTTCAGGCTGGTCGTCGGCGCGGAACAGGTCGCGGGTCACTTCGGCGATCGACACCAGGTCGCCCGAATTGATTTTCGCTTCATATTCCTGCGCGCGGCGCGACCACATGGTGCGCTTCACCTTGGGCTTGCCCTTGAGCGTATCGATCGCTTCTTCCAGCGTCTTGTTGGAGGACAGCTTGCGCATGCCCACGCCTTCGGCCTTGTTAGTCGGAACGCGCAGCGTCATGCGTTCCTTTTCGAAGCGGAGCACATACAGCTCCAGCTCCATGCCCGCGATCTGCTCCTTCTGCAGTTCCACGACACGGCCAACGCCATGCTTGGGGTAAACAACATAATCACCAACGTCAAAGGACAGCGCCTTGGCAGCCATTTGAGACCTTTCTGTTCTACCGGGGACGGAAAACCGCCGCGTCACAGCTGCACGGATGGGGCGCGCATGCCGGGAGGTCCGCGGCGTTTACCGTCAAGACATGATGCGATTTTCTCCAGGACGGATTGCGACCATCTCCGTCTCTCGGCGTCTACTTAGCAGATTCGTAACAAAATTACCACCCCTGGACACCAAATCCGGGAGCGCGCGGTGAAGTAATACGCAATAGGTAGTTTTTTAAGGTCGGTGATCGACCGAAGCAAGATCCAGACGCCGCGACAGGACGTCCGGGCGTGACCGCCCCGGAGCGATCAGCTCCCCGAACCGGGCTCGGGCGAGAAGAATTTCTCGAACTTGCCCTCAACGCCCTTCATCTCGTCGGCGTCGGCCGGGGCGTCGCCCTTGACGGTGATGTTGGGCCATTCGGCGGAGAATTTCGTGTTGAGTTCCAGCCACTTCTCAAGGCCGTTCTCGGTGTCCGGCAGGATCGCCTCGGCCGGGCATTCGGGCTCGCACACGCCGCAGTCGATGCACTCATTGGGATTGATGACCAGCATGTTTTCGCCCTCGTAGAAACAATCCACGGGGCAGACCTCGACGCAATCCATATATTTGCAGCGGATGCAGTTGTCGGTCACGACATAGGTCATGGGTCAATACTCTTAGATTTGGACAGCGGCCTGCTATGCCCGGCAGGCCCGAAGGTCAATGAGGATATTTTTGCCTCGTCAATTGCCCAGCTTCAGTTCCTCGTAGCAGGCCTGCGCTTCGGGAGCCGGGCCGCGCCGACCGGGCAGAGCGACAATGCGCACCACCCGCACGCCGCTGGGGTGGGGAAAAGTGATGAGATCGCCCGCGCGGACGGGGGCGTGGGCGCGTTCGATGCGGCGGCCGTTCAGGCGGATATGCCCGTCCTCCGCCAGTTTCTGCGCGATCGAACGGCTGTTGGCCAGGCGCGCGAACCACAGGAACTTGTCGATGCGCAGGCTTGGCCCATGGCCGCCGGCGGCGACGGCGTCAGCCATTGCGTCCCAGCAGTTCGGCAAGTCCGGCGAAGGCGTTGCTGCCCGCGGGCGCATTGGGGGCCGCAGCCGCCGGGCGCGGCGATCCGCTGCGCGCGGGGGTCCCGCGTCGGTCGTGGCTACGCGCCTGATGATCCGGCCGTGGCTTCTGCCGTCCCCGGAACGCCCAGTTCGCGGCCCCTTCCGCCGGCGCTTCGATCGCGCGGAAGCCGGCGAGGCGCATCAGTTGCAGGAAGGCAGCCTCACTGAGGCCCAGGGATATGATCTGCGGACTCTGGGCGGTGAAAGCCTCGCCCTTGGCGATCGCCTCATGCGCGGTGCGCGCCATGCGTTCGACCATGTCGATCCGCAGCATCTGGTCGCCAAAGCCCCGGAAACCGGCGACGCGCGCGCCCATCTGCTCGGGCTTTTCACCCGCCGGGATCAGCGTGAGGCCGGGGCCGGGCAGCGGCAGGCAGGGCTTGCCGATCCGCGCCGCCAGCAGCGCCGCGCGCCAGCGCGCCGCGCCGGGCTTGAGCAGGCCCGGATGATAAATGTCCAGCACCCCGATATCGATGCCCGCGCGGCGCAGCAGATGGCGCTGGTCCTTGTCCAGATGGCCGAGCGCCGAATCGAGGTCGGTCCGGGCGATCACCCCGCCCGCGTCCGCAAGTTGCGCGAAGACGGCGCGGACAACGGCGGGCACTTCGGGATCGGCCGAACTCGCCACCATCCTGACGAGCGGCAGCAGATGCTTTTCCTTCTGCGCGTCGACCCATGTCGCCAGGCGCGCGGCCACCTGCTTCTGCACATCCTGGCCGAGCGCCAGCAGGCCGCGATCCAGCCGGATCTCAGGGGCGAGCAGCGATGGACCGGCGAGCAGCGCCGCCACCGGCGCCTCCTGCCAGCTGATGCCCGGCGCCTGCCCCGCCTCATCCATCAGCGCGAAATCGGTGTCGGGCGCACCCAGCAATTCGTCAGCCTTCACTCGCAATATCCTTCCAAGGCGACGTTCCGCCGCCGCCAGCAGCATCTTTCTATCCTGATGCCGCGTAGCCGGATCGACCGAGAAACGAAATCCGTCAAGACGCCCGATCGTCTCGCCATCGACGCAGACTGTCCCATCGGGGTCCACATCGACAGGCAGATTGCTCGCATTCTGGCCGATGTCGCGCAACAGCACTGCGGTGCGGCGATCGACGAAACGCTGGGTCAGCGCGGCGTGCAGCGCGTCGGACAGCTTTTCTTCCAGCGCCTGGCTGCGCGCCGCCATTTCGGCGGGGTGGGCGAGCCAGTCGGCGCGATGCGCGATATAGGCCCAGGTGCGCGCCGCCGCGATCCGGCCCGAAAGCGTGTCGATGTCGCCCTGCACCGAATCGAGTCGCGCGATCGCTTGAGCAAACCAATCGCGCGGAATGTGGCCGTCGCCTTCGGACAGGAAGCGCCAGATGCGGCTCACCATGCGGGCATGATGCTCCGCGCCCAGCTTCTGGAAATCGGGCAGGCCGCAGGCGGCCCAGAGCCGCTCCACCTGTTTCTGCCCCCTCACCCGCTCTATCACCAGCGGATCGTCGGCGAGGCGTTTGAGCACCGTCAGGTCGACCGCTTCGGGCGCGGCGCGCAGCTCGGGGCGATCGGGCCGGGTCTCCAGATCGATGATCAGCCGGTCGACGCTGTCGGTGCGCGGCGCGCCATCACGCCAATAAAGCTGGTCGACGGGCGGAAAGCGATGCGCCTCGATCGCCTCGATCTCTTCAGGCATGAAGGCGGCGGCGCCATCCTCATGGCCCAGGCTTCCGAAGGTCCCGTCCTTGTGGTGCCGCCCTGCCCGGCCCGCGATCTGCGCCATTTCCGCGACGGTCAGCCGCCGCGTCCGCCGCCCGTCGAATTTGCGGAGCGAGGCGAAGGCCACATGCGCGACGTCGAGGTTGAGCCCCATGCCGATGGCGTCGGTGGCGACCAGATAATCGACCTCGCCATTCAGGAACATCTGCACCTGCGCGTTGCGGGTGCGGGGGGACAACGCCCCCATGACCACCGCCGCCCCGCCGCGAAAGCGCCGCAGCATTTCAGCCACGGCATAGACTTCCTCGGCGGAGAAGGCGACGATGGCGGACCGTTTGGGCAGGCGCGACAGCTTCTTGGCGCCCGCATAGCTCAGCGTGGAAAAGCGCGGGCGGCTGATGATCTCCGCCTCGGGGACGAGCGCCTTGACGGTCCGGGCGATGCTGGCGGAACCCAGGATCATCGTCTCCTCGCGTCCCCGCGCGCGCAGCAGCCGGTCGGTGAAGACATGGCCACGTTCCGGGTCCACGCCCAGCTGCGCCTCGTCGAGCGCGACGAAGGCATAATCTCCTTGGACGGGCATGGATTCGGCAGTGCAGAGATAATAGAGCGCACCCGGCGGCGCGATCTTCTCCTCGCCGGTGATGAGCGCCACCTGATGCGCGCCCTTTATGGCGACCACCCGGTCATAGACCTCGCGCGCCAGCAGGCGCAGAGGAAAGCCCATCATGCCGCTGGAATGGCCGCACATGCGCTCGACGGCCAGATGCGTCTTGCCGGTATTGGTGGGACCCAGCACGGCTGTGACGGGCGATCGCGCGAACTGGGCCATGATCCTCCCTATGTCGGACAGGGAAAGGCGGAGGGCAAGAGGGCGAGCCGTTAAACGAGCCGACGGCACGTTTCGTCCCGATAACAAGGTTAAAAAATCCGTCTTTATTTGACTTTAACCCTGTGCGTTCACAACAATGCCGACGAACGCGCGACGGGGGTTGCGTGTATTTCCGCCCTTGGGGGGCCCTTCAACGTGTTCCACGGTTTCCAGCTCAGTCCTCAACAGGGTGGCGCGTCCGCATCCCTGTGGCTGACGGACGCCATCGGCAAGGGGCCGTTCGCTCCCGCCGACCGGCGCGACTGGCGCGCCCGCCTGCGCGACTGGGCGGAGGATGTGGAGCTGGTCCCCGACCTTGGCCAGCGCGTCGGCAGCCTCATCTGGTTCCGGGGCCTCGCCACCTGTTTCGGCCTGTGCGCCGCCGCGCTCTACCTCTCCCCCGGCTTTCACCCCCTGCCCGGCGCGCCGCAGCCGCTGCTGGCGCAGCCGCAGTTCGACGAAGTGCGCAGCCAGATGATCACGCCGCTCGCCATGGGCGCGGACAGTGGCCGCCGCATGGGACCGACCGACGCCGTCCAGCCCCTGCGCGAAACGCCCGAACGCCCGCAGATCGAGCTGCGCGCGCAGATCGGCGGCAGCGATTCGCTGGGCCGCGCCCTGTCCCGCGCGGGCGTCAGCGGCGCGGACGTGGCCACCATCATGAGCCTTGTCAGCGGCGACATAGCGGGCGGCATGAAACCCGGAACGCCGCTGGACGTCATCCTTGGCCGCCGCGCCAGCCGCGACATGCCCCGCCCGCTCGACCGCCTCGCCTTCCGCGCCCGGCTCGACCTCGCGCTGGAGATCAGCCGCGTCGGCGGCGTGTTGCAGGTCCAGCGCAAGGCGATCCGCGTCGACAACACGCCGCTGCGCATCCAGGGCGTGATCGGCGACAGCATCTACCAATCCGCCCGCGCCGCCGGAGCCCCGCCCAAGGCGATCCAGACCTATCTGCGCGTCATCGCGCAACAGGTCGACCTGGGATCGATCCATCCCGGCGATCGCTACGACATCATCACCGAATATCGCCGCGCGGAAACCGGCGATGTCGAAGTCGGCGACCTGCTGTTCGCCGGTCTGCGCCGGCCCAGCGGGCGCGGCGTCGATATGCTGAAATGGTCGAGCGAAGGCCGCACCCAATGGTTTGAAGCCTCCGGCGTGGGCGAGCGGCGCGGCGTCCTGTCCGCCCCGGTCGCGGGCCGCATGACGTCCGGTTTCGGCATGCGCCGCCATCCGATCCTGGGTTATACCCGCATGCATGCGGGCGTCGACTTCGCCGCAGCCTATGGTTCGCCCATCTATGCCGCGACCGATGGCGTTGTGTCCTATTCGGGACGGCATGGCGGGCATGGCAATTATGTCCGGCTGGAACATGGCAACGGCCTCGCCACCGGCTATGCGCATATGAGCCGCATCGCCGCCCGCTACGGCCAGCGCGTGCGGCAGGGGCAGGTGATCGGCTATGTCGGCTCCAGCGGCCTGTCGACCGGACCGCACCTTCATTATGAGCTGTATCGCAACGGCCAAACCATCAACCCTCTGTCGGTCAGGTTCACCACCACGGCGCAGCTCGCCGGGCGCGAACTGGCCGCCTTCCGCGCCCGTCTGGTCCAGCTGAAAAGCCTGCGCGCGGGCCTGCCGGTGCAGATCGCGCAAAATAGCGCCACGCCCAAAGGCCCCGTCGCCGCGGGTAATTAGAGCGAGATGCCTTAAATCGGAACACCTATCTCCGTTCTGGCTGAGTCCTTCGACAAGCTCAGGAGAGCCTTGTCGAAGCCCACTCCTTTCTTGAAGAGTAGTGGAGCCCCCTTCGACTGCCTGCCAAGGCAGGCGCTCAGGACAGGCTTCGACAAGCTCAGGGCGAACGGGAGGAAAAAACTGATCCCGATTTAACGCATGATGCTCTAGCCGCTTCCCGTTCCGCCTCCGCTCGGCTAACCCGCGCGGATGACGGAGATTACCGCCCTGTTGCTTGCCGGGTCGCGCCCCGGCGCCGATCCGCTCGCGCAGGCGGCGGGCGTTTCCATAAAGCCGCTCGCCCCTGTCGCGGGTGAGCCGATGATCAACCATCCCGTGCGCGCCCTGATCGCGCATCCCGCGATCGGACAGGTCGTCATCCTGACCCAGACGCCCGATCTCTATGCCGCTGAACCGAACACGGCCTGGCTGGCTGATCATCCCAAGATACGCTTCGAACGCAGCGGGGGCGGCATCGCCTCGACGCTTCTCGACCTTCTGGACCGCCCCGACCTGCCCTTTCCCCTGCTGGTGACGACCGCCGACCATGTGCTGCTGGATCAGGAGATGCTCGACCAGTTCGCAGGGCAAGCTACGGGCGCGGACATCGCCGTCGCCATGGTCGAACGCCAGACTCTGCTCGCCCGCTATCCGGCGTCGCGCCGGACATGGCTCAAATTCCGTGACGGCTGGTGGTCGGGGGCGAATATTTTCTGGTTCGGCAGCGCCAAGGCTCGTCCCGTCATCGCGCTGTGGCGGGAGGTGGAACAGGACCGCAAGAAAGGCTGGAAGATCCTCTCCGCCTTTGGCCCCTTCGCGTTGCTGGGCGCAGTGCTGCGCATCCTGACCCTGCGCGGCGGGATCGCGCGCATCGGCCGCCGCTTCGGCCTGACGGCGCAGCTGATCGCGATGGACAAGGCCGAAGCCTGCATCGACGCCGACAAGGTGGAGGATGTCGCCCTGATCGAACAGATCATCGCCCGGCGGGGCTAAGGTCAGGCCGAAGGGCGGGCGCTGTAGAGCCGGGGGAACATCGCCTTCAACGCCGCGAGCTTGGGCGCGTCCCACCGCTGGATATAGGGGTGGCGGGGGTTTCGAACCATGAAGTCCTGATGATAGGCGTCCGCGTCCTGAAAGCCGGTGAAGCGTTCGACGCGGGTGACGATGGGGTCGCGCCACAGGCCCGATTTATCGAGCTGGGCGAGATAGGCTCTCGCCGCCTTGTCCTGCGCAGGGTTGAGCGGGAAGAGCGCGCTGCGATATTGCGTGCCCCGGTCCGGACCCTGGCGGTTGAGCGTCGTCGGGTCCGCGATCACCGAGAAGAAGACGCGTAGCAGCGCGCCATAGCTCACCTGCCGCGGATCATAGGTCACCCGAACCGCTTCGGCAAAGCCGGTGTCGCCCTGGCTGACGCGCTCATAGTCGACCTTGCGGTCGGAGGGGCCGCCGGCGAAGCCCGACAGGACCTGCCGCACGCCCTTCACATGCGAGAAGACGGCTTCGGCGCCCCAGAAGCAGCCGCCCGCGAAGATGGCGGTTTCGAGCTTGCGCGTGGGCGCGGCGTCGACGGCGGCAATGGGGGCGAGAACCGGACGCTCGGCGCGCGACGGCGAGGCGACGGCGAGCGCCGCCAGAAAGGCGAGGGCTATGCCGTCAGAGCGCCGCATCGTCATCGGCGGCGGAAGCCGGGGTAGCGCTGGCCGACGCCGCCATCGCCGGACTGGTGAGAGCGGGCGGATCGCTGGGCTGGAGCGCGAACATGCCGATGGCGCCAATCACGAACCCGCCCAGAAAGCGCAGGAACAGGTCGGATTTCAGGAATGCCACCATGGCGTTCTGCCTTTTCGTCTTGCCGCCTCTTTGAGGGCGGTCGATATTTATGGTCTGACAGCTTACCCACGCCTTAACGGGGCAAGTCAGTTTCGGATCGAAACGGGATATAAGGCCCGCCGCTCCATCTGCAAGACGGCGCAGCGGAAAGTTTCCGTTTCCGATTTCGTCACGATCCGCGCGGGAGCGCCCCCTCCCCCTCTTGCGACGGGGAGGATGTCGGGAATTATTTCAGCGCCGCGCAGGCTTCCTGGATGCGCTTGCACGCCTTTTCCAGCACCTCTTCCGAGGTCGCATAGCTGATGCGGAAGGCGGGCGAGAGGCCGAAGGCCGCGCCATGCACGGCGGCGACGCGCGCTTCGTCCAGGAAATACCCGATCAGCGTTTCGTCGCTGTCGATCAACTGACCCTTGGGCGTGGTCTTGCCGATGAGGCCGCTGGCGTCGGGATAGACGTAGAAGGCGCCTTCCGGCGTCGGGCAGTCGAGGCCCGGCGCGTCGTTGAGCATCGACACGACCATGTCGCGGCGGCGCTTGAACGCGGCGTTGCGCTCTTCCAGGAAGTCCTGGTCGCCGGTCAATGCGGCGACGGCAGCCGCCTGGCTGATCGAGCAGGGGTTGGAGGTCGATTGCGACTGGAGCTTGCCCATCGCCTTGATGATCCATTCGGGGCCACCGGCGAAACCGATGCGCCAGCCGGTCATCGAGAACGCCTTGGAGCAGCCGTTGACCGTCAGCGTGCGATCGTACAGGTCCGGGCACACCTGCGCGATGGTTGCGAAGGGGGTGGGCGCGTACCAGACATGCTCATACATGTCGTCGGTCATGACGAGCACATGCGGGTGGCGGCGCAGCACTTCGCCCAGCGCGCCGAGTTCGCTCGCCGAATAGGCCGCGCCGCTAGGGTTGGAGGGCGAGTTCAGGATAAGCCACTTGGTGCGCGGCGTGATCGCGGCGTCCAGCTGCGCGGCGGTGATCTTGTAGCCCTGGCTTGCCGGGCCTTCGACGAAGACGGGGGCGCCGCCTGCGAAGTTCACGATGTCGGGATAGCTGACCCAGTAGGGCGCGGGGATGATGACTTCATCGCCCACGTCGATGGACGCGACCAACGCGTTGAACAGGGTGTGCTTGCCGCCCGAATTCACGCTGATCTGGCTGCGCTTGTAATCGAGGCCATTGTCCCGCTTGAACTTGAAGGCGACCGCGTCCTTGAGGTCGGCGGTGCCGTCGACGTCGGTATAGCGGGTCAGGTTCTTGCGGATTGCCGCGATGCCGGCTTCCTTGACGAAATCGGGCGTGTCGAAATCGGGCTCGCCGGCCGACAGGCCAATCACGTCGACGCCTTCGGCTTTGAGCGCATTCACGCGCGCGCTCATCGCCAGGGTGGCGGAGGGCTGGATGCGACCAAGGGCGGCGGAAGTCTGGCTCATCGTGACACTCTTTCTGAAGGATTGCCTTAGAGTCCGCATGGCGGACGCGGGCTCCTTAGAGTGCTACGGCGCAAGGGGCAACCGCGCCGTTCGTCATTCCAACGAAAGCTGGAATCTCGGGAGATGAAGCGCGACCTCGCCTGACGGGTTCCGATCAGCGCGCCCGCGAAGCCGCCACCATGCCGCGCGCGGCGTTGCCGATGAAAAAGCCGTTTTCCAGATCGTGCGGCCTCAAATCAGCCTCCTCCGCCTCGCCCATCTCTATGAGCGACTGGCGCAGGACGCCGGGCAACAGGCCGCGCGACAGCGGCGGCGTCACCAGCTTGTCGCGCCGCTCGACGAAGACGGAGGAAAAGCAACCCTCGGTCAGGAAGCCCCGCTCGTCGGTCATCAACACCTCATAGGTGCCGCCTCGCTTCAACGCGTCGCGATAGATTGATCGGTCGGTGGTCTTGTGCGCAAGGCGCAGGTCATCGGCGGACGCGTTGCGGGGCACGACGGCCACCTGCATGATCGGCTGCGGCCAGGTGCGATGTTCGCGCACCTCGATCGCCACCGATCCGCGCCGCGACACCAGCAGGCGCAACCGGCTGCGTTCCCGCAGGCGGAAGGTCGCCGCCTGCAACTCATTGCGCACATCATGGCGATCGAAGGCGAAGTCGAGCGCCGCCGCGCTTTCCTTCAACCGCTCAAGATGCAGTTCCAGCAGCCTGATGCCGTCGACCGGGTCGAAGGCCATCGTTTCGAGCAGGTCGAACCGTCCGTCAGCCAATGCCATCGAAACCCAACAACCCCCTTAGTCCACCAGACCCGCCGCCGTGAGGAAGCGCCCCTTGGCCAGGCATTCCGCCCACTCGGACGCCGCATCCGAGTCCGCGACGATGCCCGAGCCCAGGCCCAGACGCCCCTCTCCGCTTCCTTCTTCAACGCAAATCGTGCGGATGGCAACATTGAACGCAGCGTCGCCGTTCGGATCGATCCAGCCCATCGCGCCGGTATAGACGCCGCGCGGGAACGGTTCGACCTGCTGGATGATCTCCATCGCCCGCACCTTGGGCGCGCCGGTGATCGATCCGCAGGGAAACAGGACGCGCAGCGCATCGACCGGCGACAGGCCGGGGAGCAATCGCGCCCGGATGGCCGACACCATCTGGTGGACGGTCGGATAGGTTTCGACATGGAACAGGTCCGGAACCGTCACGCTCCCGGCCTGCGACACGCGCGACAGGTCGTTGCGCAGCAGGTCGACGATCATCAGGTTTTCGGCGCGCTGCTTGGGGTCTTCCTCCAGTTCGCGCGCCAGTTCGGCGTCCCGGACGGGATCGGCTGCGCGCCGCGCGGTCCCCTTCATCGGCCGCGCGGTCAATTGCCCCCGGACATTGGTGAAGAATAATTCGGGCGAGAAGGACAATATGTCGTGCCGCCCGGTGCGGATGACGCCGCCATAGCCGGCGCGCTGGCGCGGCCTCACCGCCGCGTAGAGCGCCAACGGATCGCCGGAAAAGCGCGCGGCGCAGGGGAAGGTCAGGTTCACCTGATAGATGTCGCCGGCGCGGATGAGTTCCTGCACCTGTTCGAAGGCGGCGCGATAGGTCGCCTCGTCGATCAGCGGGCGCGGCTCTTCTATGCTGACGCTGGACGGATCGGGCAGCAGGTCGGGGACGAGCGCGGGGTCGATCAGGCGATGCCCTTCGAACAGGCCGAACCACAGCAGCGGCATGGCGGCGGCGCGTTCGGCCTGCTGCGCGACCAGCGGCTGAAGCCGGTCCTCCAGCATCAGCCCGGCCTCATAACTCAGATAGCCCGCCGCATGCAGGCCCGCTTCACCTGCTTCGGCCAGACGGTCGAGCGCGGGCTGCACCTCCTCCAGCCGGTGGGCGACGATAACCTCCACCGGATCGCGATAGAGGCGCGATGGGGCCGGGGCGCGCTCCCGCGCGTCGTCGAACAGGGCAAAGGCTTCGGTGGGACCCGGCAGGCGCATGGCCGCCGTCTTAACAGCCTTTTGCCCCGGCGAAAGGGCCATGGCGCTCAGCGCGCGGTTGCGCCGCCCGGAACTTGCCCATAGGGACAGGGCGCATGAGCAACCCGCCCCCAGCCCAAACAGCCGAAAGGCCGCTGCGCCCCGCGCTGGCGCTGGCGCTGCGTGGGCGCTGCCCCGCCTGTGGGGAAGGGCGGATGTTCGCGCGCTTCCTGAAACCAAGCCCGGCCTGCGGCCATTGCGGTCAGCGCTGGGACGCATCGCGCGCCGATGACTTCCCGGCCTATATCGTCATCCTGCTGCTCGGCCATATTTTGGTGCCGCTGATGATCGAGGTGAACAGCGCGCTCGCCATTCCGCTGGGGGTGCAGGCGGGGTTGTGGCCGGGGCTGGCGATCGTACTGGCCGCGCTGATGATCCAGCCCGCCAAGGGCGCCGTCATCGCCGTTCAGTGGACACGGCGCATGGATGGGTTTGCGTAGGACCACGCGGTCAGCCAAGATAACCCCACCCCCGTTCGGGCTGAGCCTGTCGAAGCCCATCCCTTCTTTGAAGAGAAGTAGAGCCCTTCGACAAGCTCAGGGCGAACGGGGGAAAATTGGTCCCGCTCTAACATTCGTCATCCCAGCGCAAGCTGGGATCTCAGGCCTCGACGCCGCGCCTATCGCCGGAGATGCCAGCGCCACCCTTCGGGTCGCGGGCATGACGACGATGCCTCACCCCTAACGCTTCAGGAAATTCCGCTCCATCGCCTCGCGCAGCGTTTCGTCGATCGAGCGTCGGCCTTCCGAGCCGTGGGTCACGACGGTCGTGTCGCAGGTCGCGACGCAAACGCCCTTCTGAAACCCCGCCGAACTGACGGTCCAGCTGGTGCGGCCGATATGGCCGATGCCGCAATGCACTTCGAACGGATAGGGGAAATGCGCTTCCTCGATGAAGTTGAGGCTCACATTGGCGACCAGCCAGCGCACGCCCTGTTCCTGCGGATGACGGCCGAGGTGATGATGGAAACGGATGCGGGCGGTTTCGAAGATGCCCGATATCGCCACATTGTTGATGTGGCCCATGGTGTCGATATCCTGGAAGCGCGTATCGATGTTGGTGATGAAGCTGTAGGCTTCCGGGCTCAGGCGCCAGGATTCGGGTTTGGCCATGTCCTGCTTTCTAAATATTTTATTCAGAAAACCTCTTACCCTGTGAGGGCAGTGATGCAATCTCCGGGGGAAAATTGGCGCAACTGCGACCTTTTTGACACAGGCCGGGACGCGCGCACCTTCGTCAACGCTGCGTTTCCTGCACAGCCATGGACTTCATAGCGCGGGCTCCATAGCGTTCGCCCACCCCCTTTTCGTCCGAGGAAGCATGCGCCGCTACAGCTTGATCGCGATCTTTCTCCACTGGACGATAGCCGTGCTGATCGCCTTCCAGATCAGCGTCGGATCGGCGCTGGAGGATCTGGGCGCGCGCGGCTTTGCGCTTTACCAGCTGCACAAGTCGGTGGGGGTGAGCATATTCCTGCTCACGCTGCTGCGCGTCGGCGTGCGCTTCTGGAAACCCCGGCCCGAACCGGCGGAGCGCGGCTGGCGGGGCGCGCTCGCCAAGGCGGTGCATGGCGGGCTCTATGTCTTCATGCTGGGCGCGCCGCTCACCGGCTGGGCGCTGGTGTCGACCGCGAAGGTCAAGGTGCCGACGCTGCTGTTCGGGATAGTCCCGCTGCCCCATCTTCCCTTGCCCGGCAGCATGCATGAACTGGCGGAAACGGGGCACGCCCTGCTCGCCTGGATCGGCATCGCCCTGTTCCTGCTGCATGTGGCGGGCGCGCTGCGCCACCACCTGCTGATGCGGGACGGGCTGCTGTGGCGGATGATGCCGGGCCGCTCGCCGCTGTTGCTGGCGCTGCTGCCGGCGCTGATCCTCTTGGGGGCAGTGCTGGGCCGGGCGATCCTGCCGGCGCAGGCGCCGGAAGCGCCGAAAGCCGTTGCAGTTGCTCCCACAGAAGTGGATGCGCCCGCAGAAACGGCGGCCATCACCAATGCCGCCGCGCCCAAGGAGGCGGACAATGCCGCCGCGCCGCAGGAGGAAAAGCCGGTCGCGCCCCCGCCCGCTTGGGCCGTGCAGCCGGGCGGGCATATCCGCTTCTCGGTCGACAATGGCGGCGAGCAGATCAGCGGCGGCTTTTCCCAATGGACGGCCAAAATCGTCATGGACCTCGACCATCCCGAAAGCGCGGACATCCGGGTCGCGATCGACCTCGCCAGCGCCAGCGTCGGCGACGCCTATCAGGACGGGATGCTGGCGGGCGCCGAGTTTTTCGGCGTCGCGGCTCATCCGACCGCGACCTTCACCGCCAGGGGCGCCGAAAAAACAGGCGCGGCGAGCTATCGCGCATCGGGCGCGCTCAGCCTGAAGGGGGTCAGCCGTCCACAGGCGATCCGCTTCACGCTGGCGGGATCAGGAAAGGGCCGCAAGGTCACGGGCTCCGCCAGCATCGCCCGCCTGCCCTTTGGCGTGGGCAATGGGGAAAGCAGCGCGAACCTTGGCCCTCGCGTCGCGGTCAGTTTCGACTTCGATGCGAAGGCGCAATGATGGAGGCGCATGGATTTGCCGCGCGACTTCTGCCAAAGCGCGATGATGACTGAAAAGCCGCAAAATGACCGCATGGAAGATGGCGTCTTCCTGGGCTTCGTCCTGCTCGTGTCCATCGCCTTCGCGCTGGTGATCGAGCCCTTCTTCGCGGCGATCCTGTGGGGCGTGATCGCCGCCATCCTGTTCGCGCCGCTGAACAGACACCTGCTTCAAACCATGCGCGGACGACCCAGCAGCGCAGCGGGGCTGACGCTGCTGCTGATCGTCGCCGTCGTCATCCTGCCCGCGATCGTGCTGGGCATGGCGCTCGTGCAGGAAGCGACATTATTCTACGGGAAGATCCAGTCGGGCGAGATCAACATCGCGCGGACCTTCGCGCAGGTTCAGGCGCAGCTGCCGGACTGGGCCACCGCCTTCCTCGCGCGGCTTGGCGTCACCAACTTCGCCGCCGTGCGGGAAATGTTGAGCGAGGGGATCGCCAACAGCTTCCGCGTCGTGGCCGGACAAGTCTTCCAGATCGGCCAGAGCGCGTTCAGCTTCTTCCTCGCGCTCAGCGTCATGCTCTACCTCACCTTCTTCCTGTTGCGCGACGGGCCGGCGCTCGCCGCGCGGCTGGACCAGGCGGCCCCGCTGCGGTCGTCGCACCGGCAGGCGCTGATGAAGCAGTTCGTCATCGTCACCCGCGCCACGATAAAAGGCAGCATCGTCGTCGCCATCGTGCAGGGGATGATCGGCGGCACCGTGTTCTGGGCGCTGGGCATACCCGCGCCGCTGCTGTGGGGCGTGCTGATGGGCTGTTTCTCGCTGATCCCGGCCGTCGGCACCGGCCTCATCTGGGCCCCGGTCGCGCTTTATCTGTTCGCAGTGGGCGCGGTCGCCAAGGGCGTGATCCTGATCGCCTGCGGCCTGTTCGTCATCGGCATGATCGACAATATCCTGCGCCCCATATTGGTGGGCCGCGACACCCGCATCCCCGACTATGTGGTGTTGATCACGACGCTGGGCGGCATCGACATGTTCGGCTTCAACGGCATCGTCATCGGGCCGGTGATCGCGGCGCTGTTCATCGCGACCTGGAACATCGTGACGCGGATGCGGACGGGCGACGGGATCGAGGGGCCGTTGACGAAGGAAGGCCATTAAGGACTGGCGTGCTCCTGCGCAGGCAGGAGCCCAGATTCAGACGGAAGAACTGGGTTCCTGCCTGCGCAGGAACACGTCACATTACAACGCCTCCAGCGCCGCGCTCGCCTCGACCCACGCTTCCTCGATCGTCTCCAGCTTCTTCTCGACCGTCGCGCGCTTCACCATGAGGGCGCTGGTGGTCATCGTCGCCTCCGCCCCGGTCGCCAACTTGGGGTCGAACAGCGCCTGGTCGATGCGGCTGCGCTCGGCCGATAGCGTCGCCATTTCCTTTTCGGCCTTGCTGACCGTGGACTTGAGGGCCTTCTGCTTCTCGCGCCATTCGGCGGCGTTGCGCTTTTCCGCCTTGCGGTCGACCTTGGGCGCGTCCCCGCCGCCGTTCCCATCGGCCTTGCGCAGCACGATGTCGGTATAATCCTCCAGGCTTCCGGCAAATTCGTTCGCCGTGCCGCCGTCCACCAGCACCAGCCGGTCGGCCACCAGTTCGATCATGTGGCGATCATGGCTGACGATCACGACAGCGCCCGAATATTCATTGAGCGCCTGCACCAGCGCCTCGCGGCTGTCGACGTCCAGATGGTTGGTCGGCTCGTCGAGGATGAGGAGGTGCGGCGCATCGCGGGTGATGAGCGCCAGCGCCAGCCGCGCCTTCTCCCCGCCCGACATGCTACCGACCTTCTGCGTCGCCCGCTCGCCCGAAAAGCCGAAACGGCCCAGCTGCCCGCGCACCGCGCCGGGCGTCGCGCCCTTCATGACCCGCGTCATATGTTCCAGCGGCGTGTCGGTGACGTCCAGTTCCTCCACCTGATATTGGGTGAAATAGCCGACATTCATCTTGGCGGAGCTGTTCATCGCCCCTTCCATCGGTGCAAGCTGCGCGGCGATCAGGCGCGCGAGCGTCGTCTTGCCATTGCCGTTGCGGCCCAGCAGCGCCAGCCGGTCGTCGGGGTCGATGCGCAGGTTCACGCGCCGCAGCACCGGCGTATCGCCATAGCCGACCGCCGCCATGTCCATGGTGATGAGCGGCGGGCGCAGTTCGGGCGGGCTGGGGAAGGCGAAGGACAGGCTGGGGTCTTCGATGGCCGCCGCGATCGGCTGCATCCGCGCCAGCGCCTTGGCGCGCGACTGCGCCTGCTTGGCGGTCGACGCGCGGGCGGAGTTGCGGGCGACATAGTCCTGCAACTTCTCGCGCTCCGCCTGTTGCTTGACACGCGCCGATTCCAACTGGGCGAGCCGTTCGGCGCGCTGCCGCTCGAACGCGTCGTAGCCGCCGGGGTAGAGGGTGATCTTCCCCCCTTCCAGATGGAGGATATAGTCGACCACATTGTTGAGCAGGTCGCGTTCATGGCTGATGACGACCACGGTGCCGCGATAGGCTTTGAGGAAATTCTCCAGCCACAGCGTCGCTTCGAGGTCGAGATGGTTCGACGGTTCGTCGAGCAGCAGCAGGTCGGGATTGGAAAAGAGCAAAGAGGCGAGCGCCACGCGCATCTTCCACCCGCCCGAATAGCTGTCGAGCGGGCGGCCCTGCATTTCCTCGTCGAAACCCAGGCCGACGAGGATGCGGGCGGCGCGCGCGGGCGCGGTATAGGCGTCGATCGCGTTCAGCCGCTCATAGATATGGCCCAGGCGATCGGGATCTTCGGTATGCTCCGCCTCCGCCATCAGCGCGGCGCGCTCCTTATCGGCGGCCAGCACCGTGTCGAACGGCGTCGCGATGCCCGATGGCGCTTCCTGCGCGATATAGCCCAGGCGCGTATCGCGCGGCATGTCGCACCCGCCCTCGTCCGGGTCGAGCTGGCCGATCATGACCTTCATCAGCGTCGACTTGCCCGCGCCGTTGCGGCCGATCAGGCCGACGCGGCTGCGCGGCGGCAGCGCGGCGCTCGCGCGGTCGAGGATGGTGCGCCCACCGAGGCGCACGGTGATGTCCTTGAGGTTCAGCATGGGCCGCCCCTTAGCAGGATGGCGAGGGATGCCAAGTTCCGTCTGCCTCCCCGTCATCCCCGCGAAGGCGGGGACCCATCTCCCGCCATTGCGACTGGGGATGACGCCGGAGATGGGTTCCCGCCTGCGCGGGAATGACGACGGGGGGCTATTTGGGTGGAGGCACCGCCGTTTCAGCCGCATAAAGCGTGAATTGCGTGTGCAGGCCGCCGTCCGAAGACTGTCCCAGCCAGAGGTCGAAAAGCCCCGGCTCCGCAATCACCCGGTTGCCCGCCCCCACAAATTGCACGTCCCCGCGTGACAGGGAGAAGCGCACCGTCCGGCTCTCGCCCGGCACCAGCGTCACGCGCTCGATTCGTTTCAATTCGCGAATCGGGCGGGTGCGGCTCGCCACCCGGTCGCGCAGGTAGAGCTGGACGACTTCGCTGCCGCGCCGGTCGCCCCTGTTGGTAAGCCGCGCCGTCACCTCGATCGCCCGGTCCCAACGCAGCGCCGCATCGGACAGCTTCAGATTGTCGAGCACGAACTTCGTGTAGCTCAGGCCATGGCCGAAGGGGAAACGCGCGCTGTTGTCGGTGGTGGTGTAGCGGGCGCGATATTCGGTGCGGTTGTCGATCACCGGGCGGCCGGTCGATTTGCGGTCGTAGAAGAAAGGCTCCTGACCCGATTCCCACGGGAAGCTGACCGGCAACTTGGCCGACGGATCGGCACGGCCGAACAGGATGTCGGCGATGGCGTGGCCGGACTCCGACCCCAAAAACCAGGTCGCCAATATGGCCTGCGCGCTGGCGACGCCGCCATGCAGCGCCAGCGCCCGGCCATGGCGCAGCAGCACGACGACGGGCTTGCCGGTAGCGGCGACGGCGTCGGCCAGCGCCTGCTGCGCGGCGGGTATCTCGATCGCGGTGCGCGACTGCGCCTCGCCCGACATATCCTGCGATTCGCCCAGCGCCAGCAGCACGATGTCCGCCGCCTTCGCCGCCTCGACCGCTTGCGCAACGCCGCCGTCGATGGGACCGAGAATCTCGCAGCCCTTGATGACAGTGAGCAGCGCCGAATCCGGCATGGCGGCGCGCAACCCCGCTGCGATGTCGACGCCCTTCCCCTTGTCGCCATAAAAGGCCCAGGGTCCGTAGACATTGGCCCGATCCTCGCCAAAGGGACCGATCAGCGCGATCTTCTGCCCCTTGGCCGGGTCGATCGGCAGGACGCCCGAATTTTGCAGCAACACGACCGATCGCGCCGCCGCTTCACGCGCAAGGGCGCGATGGGCGGGCGTGGCGATCCGGCTCTTCTCCGCCTCCTCGCTGATCGAGCGGAAAGGATTGTCGAGCAGACCGATGGCGGTCTTCACATAGAGGATGCGGCGGACGGCGACGTCCACCGTCTCCATCGGCACCGCGCCGCTTTTCACCAGATCGGGGATGTGGCGGATATAGAGGCCGCTCTGCATCGACATGTCGACGCCCGCCAGCACGGCGAGCCGGGCCGCGTCGCGCTCATCCTCGGCAAAGCCATGGGCGATGAGTTCCTCGTCGGCGGTATAGTCGGAAAAGACGAAGCCCCGGAACTTCATCTCGCCGCGCAACAGGTCGGTCAGCAACTCCCGGTCCGCCGTCGCGGGAACGCCGTTGATCTCGCTGAAGGCCGCCATGGTGGTCAGCGCGCCCGCCGCGAAGGCGGAGCCGAAGGGCGGCAAATGCGTTTCGCGCAGCGTCTCGTCGGAAATGTCGACGCTGCCATATTCGAGCCCCGCCGCCACCGCGCCATAGGCGGCGAAATGCTTGGGACAGGCGAGCAGGCTGTCGTCGCGGCGCAGGTCCCGCCCCTGAAAGCCGCGCACGCGGGCGGCGGCGAACAGCGCGCCCAGGGTAACGTCCTCCCCCGCTCCTTCGACCACCCGGCCCCAGCGCTGGTCGCGCGCCACGTCGACCATCGGCGCGAAGGTCAGGTGCAGCCCCGCCGCGCTCGCCTCCTGCGCCATGGCGCGCGCGGTGCGCTCGGCCAGCGCCGGGTCGAAACTCGCAGCCTCGGCCAGCGGCACAGGAAAGATGGTTTTGAGGCCATGGATCACATCGCCCGCCAGCAGCAGCGGGATGCCCAACCGGCTTTCCTTGACCGCGATCTCCTGCGCGCGGCGGGCGCCCGCAACGCCGATGCCGTTGAACAGGCACCCCACCCGCCCCTTGCGGATTTCCTCCGCCAGCCGCTTCTCGTCCTGGATGCCGACCTGCGGGTTGGGCGGATTATAGGGGCGAAAACTGTCGGTGAGGCAGGTCATCTGCCCCGCCTTCTCCTCGATCGTCATGCGCGCGATCAGCCTGTCCACCCGCGCCACTTCGTCGGCGGCGAAGGCGCGCCGAGTCAGGGGAAGCGAAAGAAGGGCTGTCAGGATTGTGCGGCGATCGATGGTCATCGCGCGCCAGCCTAGAGGATCAGGGGCGCTTGGCCAACGCCCTGGCCCGCCGCATATCGCGTGAGGGCGCTCAGGCAGGCTCGAAAAGGGTGGTGGACAGGGTTGGGTTCGAACCAACGTAGGGGAAACCCCGGCAGATTTACAGTCTGCTGCCTTTAACCACTCGGCCACCTGTCCAGTGCCCTTACGCGGTGGACAAAAGCCCCTTTACCGCGCTGGAGGCGGCTCCAATGGCGAAAGGATGCTTGCCTGTCAATGGTCGGATGTGAAAAGAGCCTACCCATGAAAAGAGGACATCGCAGTGCAAAGCCCAAGGGCGCCTTCCCCCGCTTCTACGGACGCCATGCCGTCATCGCGGCTCTCGCCAACCCGGACCGCGTGGTCCGCAAGATATGGGGCACGCGGGAGGCGCTGAACGCGCTCGACCTGCCGCCCGTCCTGCCGATCGTCTATGCCGATGTCGCGGATCTGGGCCGCATGGTCCCGTCCGACGCGCCGCATCAGGGCGTGGTCGCGGAGGTCGAGCCGCTCGACGATGTATGGCTCGGCGACACGCTGGAGGCGGGACAGGACGACAGGCGGCCCGTGCTGGTGCTGGATCAGGTCACCGATCCGCATAATGTCGGCGCGATCCTGCGCTCCGCCGCCGCCTTCGACGCGCTGTGCATCGTCACGCAGGACCGGCATGCCCCGCCCGAATCGGGCGTGCTGGCTCGCGCGGCATCCGGCGCGCTGGAGATCATGCCCTGGGTCCGCGTCGTGAACCTCGCCCGCGCGCTCGATGAAATTGCGGAGGCCGGCTATTGGCGCATCGGCCTGGACGGCGAGGCCGACACGGTGCTGGGCGAGGCGATCGGCGAATCGCGGGTCGCGCTGGTGCTGGGCGCGGAAGGCGAAGGGCTGCGCCACAACAGCATGGCGCATTGCGACATTTTGGCTAAGCTGCCGATCAGCCCGCGCATGGAGAGCCTGAACGTCTCCAACGCGGCCGCGATTGCTTTGTACGCCGCCGCCAGCCGGTAGCGGCCACAGGCGAACTGGGGGGATGACCATGGCTGCTTTTCTTCGCTCCGCTGGCGCTTTGGCGTCCTACCTGCTGCTCGGCGCGTGCCTGGTGACGCCCGGCAAGTTCGAATCGACGCTGGACATCCGAGCCGATCGGCAGTTCACCTTCACCTATAAGGGCGAGATATTGTCGTCCGACATGAAGGGGATGGAATCATCCTCCGATGCGCCCGCTTCGGAAGAGCCGGTCGGCGGCGGCGCGGAAAAGAAGGACAGCGCCTATCATCGCACCGCGCTGCAAGAAACGCCTGCGAACGAGGAACATTTCGGCGGCGAAAGCACAGGCGGCGGCGGTGACGAAAGCCAGATGCAGGCGATCGCCGCCGCGCTCATGAAGGAAAAGGGGTTCCGCTCGGCCCGCTACATGGGCAATCACCGGTTCGAGATCGACTATGCGATCAGCGGTCGGCTGACGCACACATTCCTCTTCCCCTTCAACAGCGATGCGGAGATCGTGCTGCCCTTCGTCGCGATCGAACTGCGCGGCGACGACAAGGTGCGCATGAAGGCGCCCGGCTATTCCAACAGCTTCGACAAGAGCCGCGAGCCCATGGGCCAGAGCGCGGCGAGCGACGACGCGGCCAAAGCGCTCGACGGCGTCTTCACGCTCACCACCAATGCGGAAATCGTCAGCCAGAATCAGGAGGATGGCGCGCAGACTGTTCCGCAAGGCAAGCGGATCGTCTGGCGGGTCACGCCCCTGACCAAGGAAGCGCCCATGGCGACGCTGCGCGTCAGCCGATAAGGACGCCTCCTCTTTAGAGAATCAATCTTCCGGCGCGATCGTGACGCGCAGGCCCTCATGCTCTTCCTTCAGCACCAGCTGGCAGGACAGACGGCTGGTCTCGTTGCGATATTCGGAGCTGTCGAGCAGGTCGCTCTCATCCTCGCTGATCGCCGACAGCTTGTCGGCGAAAGCGGGGTCGACATAGACGTGGCAGGTCGCGCAGGAACAGCAACCACCGCACAGGGCCAGCAGTTCGTCAAAGCCCTTGTCCCGGATGACTTCCATCACGGAAAGGCCGACGTCGCCGTCGACAGCCTGTTCTTCACCCGCACGGTTGACCACAATCAGTTTCGGCATGTACCCAAATCCCTAAAAGCTTTCCCTGCCGCTCATAGGCGGGGCTACCAAGAAATCAATAGCCGGAAGACAAGAGCATGGTGACCACGGCGGAAGGCCTCCGCGAAAGTCTGGACGCGATAGCCGCGCTGGAGCCCGGCTTCGCGGCGGCGCTGAAGCGCGCCGGCTATCCGACGCCACGGGTCCGCGAGCCGGGCTATGAAACGCTGCTGCGCACGATCGTCGGACAGCAGGTCAGCGTCGCGGCCGCCGCCGCCGTGTGGCGCAAGCTGGAGGCGGAATTGGGCCAGGGATGCGCGCCCGACGTCCTGCTGTCGCGCGACTTCGACGCGCTGCGCGCCTGCGGCCTGTCGCGGCAGAAGCAGGGCTACGCCCGCAGCCTCGCCGAAATGGTGACGAGCGGCGCGATCGACCTCCACTCGTTGCCGCAGGGCGATGAAGAAGCGATCGCCCAGCTTGTGAAGATCAAGGGAATCGGGCGCTGGTCCGCGGAAATCTACCTGTTGTTCGCCGAAGGGCGTCCCGACATCTGGCCCGCCGGCGACCTCGCCGTGCAGATCGAAGTCGGCCGGATACTCGGCCTGCCCGAACGGCCGAGCGAGCGGCAAACGCGCGAACTGGCGGAAAAATGGCGGCCCCATCGCGGCGCGGCGGCGATCATGGCCTGGCACCATTATAATATAGAGGTCCTTTGAACATATGACCCTGCCCCATGCCCGCTACATCGTCCTCGAACATGAGGGCGCGTGGAAGATCAACCTCGACAACCGCTATTACGGCCCCTTCCCCACACGCGAGGCGGCGGTCGAAAGCGCAACCGACACGGCGCGCAAGGCGAGCGAGGGCGGCTATCCCGCGACCGTCCTGCTGATGCGGGGCGCGCAGTTCGAAACGCTCTGGACCAACCAGTCCGACCCGATTTAACCCTACGGCGATCACCTGTTTTTTCGCACGTGCGGGAACCCTTTGCTCATTTGCGCATTTATCGCCTCCAAATATGTGGGTTGCGATGACCAAAAAAATTCTGATCGTCGAAGACGAGATTTTCGTGGCGCTTGAGATCGAGCAGATCGTCGAGGATGCCGGTTTCACGGTAGGGGCCATCGCGGCTGACCGGGACGCCGCGCTGGCCGCCGCCCACGATTGCGACATCGCCCTTGTCGACCTCAACCTGCGCGACGGGCCGACCGGCCCCGCCATCGGCATGGAGCTTGCCGGCCAATATGGCGTCCGGGTGATCTACGTCACCGCCAATCCCGCCCAGATCGGCGCGGCGGCCGAAGCCGCGATCGGCGTCATCACAAAGCCCTTCCGCCCGCACAGCATCGCGGCCACGCTGAAACTCGCCGCCGCCGACGGCCCGGAGCTGGAACTAGCCGAAATCTCGGGCTTTACGCCCTTTCCTCCGCCACCCGACTCATGGACTGCGCTGGAATCCAGAGGCTGATCGCCAGCCCTTCGGGCCGCCAGTCGCGCTCCAGCCGCCCACCCAGCTGGCGCTCCACGCTCAGCTGCATCAGGCGGCTGCCGAAGCCTTCGCCGCTCGCCGGCGTGACGGCGGGCCCGCCCTCCTCGCGCCAATCGACGCGGATATCGCTTCCTTCCTGCCGCACGTCGATATGGACGCGCCCGGTCGCGACCGACAGCGCGCCATATTTGGCGGCGTTGGTCGCCAGTTCGTGGAACAGCAGCGCCAGCGGCGTCGCGGACCGATCATCAATGGCCGGATCCTCGCCGGTGAAGACGAAGCGAGACGCCCCCACGGCGCCATAGGGCGCGAAGATCTGCTCCAATACGCCGCGCAGCCGCCCGTCCTTCAGGTCGCTGCTCAACTCCGCGCCGTGCGGCCGCACGAAATCATGGGCGCGGCCCAAGGCCATGATGCGGTCGCGCAGGTCGTCCGCCACCTCGCGGATCTCCGGATGCTGGCGCGCCGACAGACCGATGAGCCCTGAAATGACCGAAAAGATGTTCTTGATGCGGTGCGACAGTTCATGCGCGATGATCTCGCGCTCCTCCATCATCAGCTTCTGCTCATGGATTTCGGTGCAAGTCCCGATCCAGCGGGTGATCGCGCCCGCATCGTCGCGGATCGGCAGCGCGCGACCCAGCGTCCAGCGATAATCGCCGCTGCGATGTCGCAGCCGATATTCGATCTCATAGGGCTCGCCGGTGCGCAGCGAATGACGCCAGCGCCTCCAGGCATGTTCCTGATCGTCGGGATGGAACATACCGTTCCACCCCTCGCCGTCGGTCGATCCCACCGGCACGCCGGTATATTCGTACCAGCGGGCGTTATAATAATCATGATAGCCGTCGGGCAGCGTCGACCACACTATTTGCGGCATGGCGTCGGCCAGGGTGCGGAACAGCCGGTCGCTTTTGGCCACCGCTTCGGAATCGCTGGCCTGCCGCGCAATGATGTCCCGGTCGCGCGCCCGTCCTTCGAGCACGACCATCACCTGCCGCGCCAGCACATCTAGGCCCTGACGCTGCAACGGGGTCAGGGCGTCGCGGGGCTTGTCGTCGATGACGCAGAGCGTGCCGAGTCCAAATCCTTGCGCGTCCAGCAAAGGCGCGCCGGCGTAAAAGCGGATATGCGGCTCCCCCGTCACCAGGGCGTTGTCGGCGAAGCGGGGGTCCAGCCGGGCGTCCGGAACGACGAAGATCGCGTCCCCCAGCATCGCATGAGCGCAGAAGGAAAGGTCGCGGGGCGTTTCCTCCGCCTCCAGGCCGGTCCGGGCCAGGAAACGCTGCCTTTCATCCTCAACGATGCTGACCAGCGCGATCGGGACGTCGCATAGGGCCGCTGCAAAGTCGGTGATCTGGTCAAGAGCGTCGAATCCGCCCGCATCCAGATCATAGCGCGCGATCAGCGCGGCCCGATCCGTTTCCAGCCCCAGGCTGTCAGCCATCGCTGACCCGTTCGATGTCGGCGCCCACCGCCGACAGCTTCTCTTCCAGCCGCTCATAGCCGCGATCGAGATGATAGACGCGCTGCACCTGCGTCTCCCCTTCGGCGGCGAGGCCAGCGAGGATCAGGCTCATCGAGGCGCGCAGGTCGGTCGCCATGACGGGCGCGCCGACCAGCCGGTCGACCCCACGCACGACGGCGGTGCGGCCGTTGACGCTGATGTCGGCCCCCATGCGCGCCAGTTCGGGCACATGCATGTAGCGATTCTCGAAAATCGTCTCGGTCAGCACCGACGCGCCGTCCGCCTTGGTCAGCATCGCCATGAACTGCGCCTGCATGTCCGTGGGGAAGGCCGGGAAAGGCGCGGTCGACAATGTCAGCGGTTTCAACTTGCCGTCCGACGAAATCCTGATGCCGTCCTTCAACTCCTCCACCCCGACGCCCGCTTCGCGCAGCGCCGCCAGGATCGCGTGCATGTCATCGGCGCAGGCCCCGGCGAGTTCCAGCGATCCCCCGGTGATCGCGGCGGCGCAGGCATAGCTGCCCGCTTCGATCCGGTCCGGCATGACGCTGTAGGTCGCGCCATGCAGGCGGGGGCGGCCACGGATGATCAGCTTGTCGGTGCCGATCCCTTCAATGTCCGCGCCCATCGCGACCAGCAGCCTGCACAGGTCGACGATCTCCGGCTCGCGCGCGGCGTTTTCCAGTGTGCAGGTCCCCTTGGCGAGCACCGCCGCCATGATGGCGTTTTCCGTCGCGCCGACGGAGACCACCGGGAAGGTGTAGATGCCGCCCGGCAAGCCGCCGTCGGGAGCGCTCGCGCGGACATAGCCCGCCGCGATCTCGATCACCGCGCCGAACGCTTCCAGCGCCTTCAGATGCAGGTCGATCGGGCGATTGCCGATCGCGCAGCCGCCCGGCAACGACACCCGCGCCTCGCCCTCGCGCGCCAGCAGCGGCCCCAGCACCAGGATCGACGCGCGCATCTTGCGCACGATATCATAGGGCGCTTCGGTGGAGGTCACCCGTCCCGCCCGCAGCGTCATCACGCGGCCGAAATCCTCCGGCCTCGCGCCTTCGATCATCGTCGATGCGCCCAGCTGGTTCAGCAGATGGCCGAAACTGTCGACGTCGGCCAGACGCGGCAGGTTGCGCAGCGTCACCGGCTCGTCCGTCAGCAGCGCGCAGGGCAGCAGAGTCAGGGCGGCGTTCTTCGCGCCGGAGATGGGAAGGCGGCCGTTGAGCGCTTTGCCGCCGCGGATGTGAATGCGGTCCATCGCAGGGTTCTTAACGTTAATTGCGCCCCGCGCAAGGCGGGACAAGGCGCCTGGGCTTGGCGGGTGCGGCTGGCGAGGCGGGGCTGTGGAACATTACCATATTCCTACGCATAATGTTGATCGAGTTTAGTGCAGCTCCCACAGATGCAGCCAAAAGAAAGCCCAGGCGTTCTGCCATCGTAACGACAGATTTAAGAACAAAGGTGTTTTGGGTGGCGACGAGTTGTTTTGCAGACACATTGGCGAAATACGCGTCCTTGTCCGATGCGGAAATCAAGGCGCTTGTCAGACTCGAGGAAAACCCCCGGAAGGTGAAGCGCGGCGCGATGATCCAGCGCGTCAACGACAGCATTACGGAGCTGTTCATTCTGCGCGAAGGGCGGGTGATGAGCTTTGTAATCCTTCCCGACGGCAGCCGGCAAATATTGCGCGTTTATTTCCCGGGCGATTTCATCGGTTCGGCGAGCACGATCTACGGCAAGGCGCCTGAATCGCTGGTCACCCTGTCGGACGCGGTCATCTGTCCGTTCGACAAGCACGCCCTGCGCCGCCTGCTGGAGGAATATCCTCGCGTCGCCGCCCTCCTGTTCCTGCTGTCCAATGCGGAGCGCGTCGCTCTGACAGACCGGCTCGCCTCATTGGGCCGCACATCGGCCAAGGCGCGGGTGGCGTCCTTCCTGCTCGATATTTTCGATCGGCTGCGCGTGATCGACGACGGCGTCACCGACAGTTTCGACCTCAAATTGACGCAGGAGGAGATTGGCGACGCAATCGGCCTCACCTCCGTCCATGTGAACCGCATGGTGCGGCAGATGGAGCAGGAAGGGCTGATCAGCCGCGCCAACGGGCGCATCACCCTGATGGACGTAGCCCGGCTGGAACAGATCGGCCACTATACCAATCGGCACAAGGACATGGACCTAGACTGGCTCCCGGCGATCAGCTGAATCAGGCCAGCAGTTCGACATCCCAGTAAAGCCAGTCGCGCCAGCTTTCATGCAGGTAGTTGGGCGGAAAGGCGCGGCCATGTTCCTGCAACTGCCAGCTGGTGGGCCGGATCGGCGCGACGTGCAGCCGCATCCCCGCCTCCCTGGGTGTCCGCCCACCCTTCCGCAGGTTGCAGGGCGAACAGGCGGTCGCGACATTTTCCCAGGTCGTGCGGCCTCCGGCGCGGCGGGGAATGACATGGTCGAACGTCAGATCGCTGGGCGATCCGCAATATTGGCAGGCGAAGCGGTCGCGCAGGAACAGGTTGAACCGGGTGAAGGCGGGATGTTCGGACGGCCGCACATATTGTTTGAGCGCGATGACGGAGGGAATCTTCATCTGCAGGCTGGGGCTGTGCACCTCCCGCTCATAGCTGGCGATGATGTCCACCCGCTCCAGAAAAACCGCCTTGATAGCGGTTTGCCAGGGCCAGAGGCTCAGCGGATAATAGCTTAAAGGCGTGTAGTCCGCGTTCAAAACCAGCGCCGGACAGTTTTCCGGATGTCGTATCAGGTCGGGATGGTACATAAGAACCCTCGAACCCCCTTGCCCCGTCCTGATTGACCAGGACCGTGACGGGAGCATGACAGCATTAACCACCCCGACCCGTCAAGCGCCAGTATGATCCAATCCGCCAGACCACAGCATATGGTGACTCGCTTCGCGCCGAGCCCAACGGGTAGGTTGCATGTCGGTCACGGTTGGTCCGCGCTGCTCGCGATGGACCTGGCCCGTGCGAATGGCGGCTCCTTTCGCCTGCGGATAGAGGATATCGACGGAACGCGCAGCCGTCCGGACCATGTCGCCGGGATCGTCGAGGATCTCCGCTGGCTGGGGGTGGAATGGGATGGGGAAATCGTCTTTCAGTCCGCCCGGCTCGACCAATATGAGGCCGCGCTACAGCGGCTGCGCGTCATGGGCGTGCTCTACCCCTGCTTCTGCACACGCGCCGATATCGCCGCCAGCGCCAGCGCGCCGCACGGGACGGACGGGCCGATCTATCCCGGCACATGCCGCGCATTGTCCGCAGGGGAACGGGAAAGGCGGATCGCAGCGGGGGACGCGCATGCGTGGCGGATCGACATGGACAAGGCGGTGGAACGGGCGGGGCCGCTCAGTTGGTCAGCCATTCCCTTCCCTCTCCGACAGGGGCAGGACGAAATGGTCATAACGGCAAACCCCCTCGCCCAAGGCGACGTCGTGCTCGCGCGCAAGGACGCGCCGGCGAGCTATCACCTGTCCTGCACGCTCGACGATGAGGCGATGGGCGTCACCCATGTGCTGCGCGGAGAGGATCTGCGCGCCGCCACCGACGTCCACCGGCTGCTCCAGGCGCTGCTCGACCTTCCCTCGCCGCTCTATGGCCATCACCCCCTGCTCGTCGGGGCCGACGGCAAGCGGCTCGCCAAGCGCGATGGATCGATCGCCCTCGCCGACCTGCGGGCGCAGGGGATGGACCCGCAGCGGCTCGCGGTCGATCTTCGCCACGCGCGCTTTCCGGTTGGCATTTCGCTGGCGAAGGCATAACTTCAAGGCCATGAACATCATTCTCGTCATCGCCCTGATCCTCGCCATGGCCGCGACCCTGTTCGCGCTGGTCCGGGGCATCATCGCCTTCCTCCAGGCGAGCAAGGAACAGCTCAACGCGCCGGAGGGCACGCCCAATCCGTCCAGCCTGAAACAGAATAAGATGATGATAAACCGCATCCTGTTTCAGGCGGCGGCGATCATCATCGTGGCCATATTGCTGCTGATGAAGGGCAATAGCTGAACCGGCCGTGGTGAAGCTCAACAAGATTTACACCCGCACCGGGGACGCGGGGACCACTGGCCTTGTCGATGGATCGCGCCTGCCCAAACATGCGCCGCGCATGCAGGCGGTGGGCGACGTGGATGAAGCGAACAGCGCCATCGGCCTCGCCATAGTCGCGATCGGCGACGCACCCGAAGCCGCATGGCTGACGACCATCCAGAACGACCTGTTCGATCTGGGCGCAGACCTCGCCACCCCCGTGCCGGAGGGTGAGGACGAACCCTGGGCGCTGCGCATCATCGCCAGCCAGGTCAAGCGTCTCGAAGACCAGATCGACGCGATGAACGCCGATCTGCAACCGCTCGACAGCTTCATCCTGCCGGGCGGATCGCCCGCCGCCGCGGCCGTCCACCTCGCCCGCGCGATTACGCGCCGGGCGGAACGCAGCGCCACCGCCGCAGCGGCCGATGTGGCGCTCAATCCCCAGGCGCTGGCCTATCTCAACCGCCTGTCCGACCTGCTCTTCGTCCTCGCCCGACGCCTCAACGGCAATGGCGCGGCGGACGTCAAATGGGCGCCCGGCGCCTCGCGTTAAAAGCGCCCACCCCCGCGCTCACATGGGGATAGTTTGGTCAAGGTGTCATTTCATGAACCTTTCCCTTCATCTATTCTCCAGGTCTGAGCCATTCGATCGGGCCAGGCATCTCTGCCAGTCCAAGCTCACATGCGGTCGCTGTCCCAAGCAGCTGCACCAAGATCC
This sequence comes from Sphingobium sp., assembly GCA_036383495.1. Lineage (GTDB taxonomy): Bacteria > Pseudomonadota > Alphaproteobacteria > Sphingomonadales > Sphingomonadaceae > Sphingobium. Next base: position 32,689 of record DASVOF010000096.1, read on the forward strand.
CGCTTTCGTCGGGCAGGCTCAGGAGGACGAGACCATTCTTCCGGGACGGCATTTCAAGCCAGCGGGGGTGTCGGTTCGTCCACCTGGATCAGCCGGGCGTGATCAAGCCCAGCGGATTGGATACTTCATAGCGTTAGACCGTCTTGAACACTGCGCCTTCGATGATGACGCCGTGGCGTACATATTTCCACAAGGCGATCAGCAGTTTGCGTGCGAGCGCGATGATCGTGATCTTTCGGCCGCGGCCATTGTTGCGTTCGACCCGCTCGTGGAACCAGCGCGACAACGCGGATTCAGGCTGGTGAAGCAGCCAGAACCAAGAGAGCTGCACCATGATAGTGCGCAGTCGGGGATTGCCGGCCTTTGATACGCCCTGGTCGCGGCTGATCGTTCCGCTCTGCCAGGGGGATGGCGCCAAGCCCGCATAGGCCGCCAACTGTCGTCGATTGTCGAAATGGCGGTAGAGCCCTTCCGACCAGATCACCTCGGCAAAGTCCGGCCCGATGCCCCGCAGCGTCATCAGATTCGCTGCGCACGCCGGTACTGTCTCGTTGTCAGGTGTGCTCGCCACCAGCGCATTCCGCACAGCCTCGACCGCCTTCATCTGCTCGAGGATCAGTTCGATCCGATCGAGCATACGTACCGTCTCCGCCCTCACATGTAGTGGCAATGCGCGACCATCGCCCGTCACCAGTTCGTCGAACCGGGTGCGCCGATCGCTCTTGAGCGGTTCGAAGTCCCGGATGCCGTGGCTGAACAAAAGACCCTTGATCCGATTCACCAGTTTCACCCGGTCAGCGATCAAGGCGCGCCGCTCACGACTGTTACGCCGACGATCTTCCTGCTCGATCGTAGGCGGAACGACCATCGCACAGACGCGCGGTTCGCCGCGCTTCCAGGCCAGCAGCGTCCGCACCAATGCCTCACCGTCCAGCCGATCAGTTTTCGCTCGTCGACGTCGGCGCGAGGTAGCCACGGACGCGGGATCGACGACATGGCTCTCGATCCCCTCGCTGACGAGAACGCGGTGTAACCAGAACCCGTCGAGGCCACTCTCCTGGATCGACACGAACGGATAGACCTTGCCGGTCTGTTGCTGCGCCTTCTCGCGGATCAGGCGGAGGCGATCCATCAGCCCGGCGATGTCACCCGCCTCGATCACGTAGCGCGACATTTTATCACCGCCCGGCGCCAACGACGTGACGAGCCATTTCGACCGGCTCAACTCCATTGAGAAGAAGATCGCACCAAGTGTTGTGACGATGGTGCGATCCTGTTCGATGATTCCGATTTCGCCCTGCATACGTCCCTCCAATGTTTGTCGATCGCGACGACAGCGCATCATAGAGCAATATCTGCGGACATCGCTTCGCGATGGCGTTGCTGGAAAGCCTGACTCCGATCGGGGGTTGGGCGGTGCTTCCTGCTAGGCCCGCTTTGGCGTCCTGCAACGTTCGCTGCGCTCACGTTCTCCTCTTCGTTTCGGCCCTTCGGGTGCAGGCCGCCGCGATCAGCGGGCCTCTTCGTCGCACCTGCCGCCCAACCCCCTCTCCGGGGTCAGGCACGCAAGATTTGGTGTCGAGCGTGTGGACTGACCTGCCCCAACCCATGGGGTCTTCCGGAACATAATTCCCCTTTCAGCGCTTGTTTTCTCGAGAGCGGCGCAACCGTATCGGAAGGGGAGCAATGGCCGCAAGCCGAGCACCGGGCCAGGATGACCTCATTTCCCGCTATCGCGAGGTGCGGGGGCTGAGCGACGCGCTGGCCGCCCTGCTGTCGGACGCCGACGCGACGGTCCAGTCCATGCCCGACGCGTCGCCCGCCAAATGGCACCTCGCGCATAGCAGCTGGTTCTTCGAAGCGTTCGTCCTGCGCGACCATGTCGCCCGATATCAGCCGTTCGACCCGCGCTACGCCTTCCTCTTCAACAGCTATTATGACGGGGAAGGCCCGCGCCACGCCCGGTCCATGCGGGGCATGCTGACGCGGCCGAGCCTCGACGAGATCCGCGCCTATCGCGCCCATGTCGACGACGTGCTGATCGCCGAGCTGCCGGGGTGGGAAGAGCCGGCGCGCGCGCTGGTCACGCTGGGCATCCACCATGAACAACAGCATCAGGAACTGTTGCTGACCGACATGCAGCATCTGCTGTCGCTGAACCCGCTGGAACCGGCCCTGCTCGACGCGCCCAACGCCATGCCCTCGCCCGCGCCCGGCCCGCTGCACTGGATCGAGGGGCGTCAGGGGCTGGTCGAGATCGGCGACGACGGCAAGGCGGACTTCGCCTTCGACTGCGAAGGCCCCCGCCACAAGGCGCTGCTCCACCCCCATGCGCTGGCGCACCGGCCGATAACTAATGGCGAATGGATGACCTTCATCGAGGATGGCGGCTATCGCGATCCGTCGCGCTGGCTGTCCGACGGCTGGGCCTGGGTCCAGGCGGAAGCGATAGAAGCGCCGCTCTACTGGCGGCGCGGCGATCAGGGCTGGACCCGCTTCGGCCTCGACGGGCGCCGACCGGTCGACCTTTCCGCGCCGGTGGCGCATATCAGCTTCTATGAAGCGGACGCCTACGCCCATTGGGCGGGCGCGCGGTTGCCGACGGAGGAGGAATGGGAAAGCGGCGCGCTCAACGTCGCGCCGACCAGCGGCAACCAGCTCGACGGCGCGACCTGTCCCCATCCGCAGGCGACCAACGGGGCCGCCTCCCTCACCCAGATGTTCGGCGACGTGTGGGAATGGACCGGCAGCGCTTATCGCCCGCATCCCGGCTTCCACCCCACGGAGGGAGCGGTGGGCGAATATAATGGCAAGTTCATGTCCGGCCAGTTCGTGCTGAAGGGCGGCAGCTGCGCCACCCCGCGCGGCCATGTTCGGGCGAGCTACCGCAACTTCTTCTATCCCCATCAACGCTGGCAGTTCACCGGACTGCGGCTGGCCAGGGACCTCTGACGGCGATGCTGCTGATGACAGGAACCCGCCCGCCCGCCTCGGCCGATCCGGCCTTCCGCCGCGACATAGTGGCCGGCCTGTCGCGCGTTCCCAAGGCGACGCCGCCGATCTGGTTCTACGACCGGCGCGGCTCCGAACTGTTCGAGGCGATCACCGACCTGCCCGAATATTATCCGACCCGCACGGAAACGATGCTGCTGGAGCGGCACGGCGCGCACTTCGCCGCAGCGGTCGGCCCCGGCCGCGCCGTGGTGGAATTCGGCGCGGGCAGCGCGCGCAAGACGCCCTATCTGCTGCGCGCGATCCATCCCGCCGCCTATGTGCCGATCGACATCAGCGGCGATTTCCTGCGCGCCAGCGGCGCGGCGATCGCCTCGACCTTCCCCGGCCTGCCCGTGCTGCCGCTGGTGGGCGATTTCAACGGCGACCTGACCCTGCCCGCCGCGATCGACGGCCTGCCGCGCCTCGGCTTCTTCCCCGGCTCCACCATCGGCAATATGGAACCCGCCGCGGCCGTCGACCTGCTGCGCGCCATGCGCCGGTTGCTGGGCGACGACGCCATGCTGCTGATCGGCATGGACCAGATCAAGGATCGCGACCGGCTGATCGCCGCCTATGACGATCCGGCGGGCGTGACGGCGGCGTTCAACCTCAATCTCCTCGCCCGCATCAACCGCGAGCTGGATGGCGACCTGCCGCTGGACGGCTTCGTCCACCGCGCGATCTGGAACGACGACAAGGCGCGCATCGAAATGCACCTTCAGGCCACGCGCCCGCTGCATTTCCACGTCGCGGGACAGTGTTTCGACATGGCGGCGGGCGAAACCATCCACACCGAGAGCAGCCACAAATACGGCCCCCGCGACGACAGGCTGCTGCTGCGCGCGGGCCGCTGGGAACCGGTGGACGAGTGGACCGACGAGGAGGGGCTTTTCTCGCTGATCCTGGCGCGGGCCGAACCACCTTCCCTCCGTTCGGGCTGAGCTTGTCGAAGGGCTCAGCCCGAACGGGGTCAGGTTCCGATATAAGGCACCCCGCCTAACCGACCACCTTCGCCGACCATGTCGTGATCCAGCGCCACGCGCCGCGGCATTCGCCCATCGCGCTCGCCTCGACCAGCCGGAAGCCTGCTCCGTCCCAGACATAGGTCTCGCTGCCGCCGCAGTCGCCCAGCCCCCTGCCCTTGGCGTAGCTTTGCAAGGTCGACGTCTCGGCGGCCCAGCCTGCATTGACCAGCATCGGATGCGCGGCGCCTTCGCTCCATCCCGGCTGAAAATCGAAGCTGGCGAAGCGGAATATCCGGCGGCCGGGAACGCCGGTCGCGATCACCGGCACGGAGGTGAAATTATAGGCCCCCGCGCCGCAGGGAACCAGAACCAGCGTCTCCGTCTTCGACAGGCGATGCAGTTCAGGCGGGGACGCGTCGCGCATCTCGTCGGCGCATCCGGTGAATTTGCCGAGCGCGCTCAACTCCTCGCGCTAGAGCGTCACGGGCGCGGCTCCGGCCGGGATGATCGCGCGGCGGACCGACATCGGCGGCGGCGCGGGCCGGACGGCGCTGCGGC